>NZ_SIJL01000001.1 GCF_004307015.1 Thermus thermamylovorans | reverse complement strand
AACGGAGCACCGCCAACGCCCCCGCCACCCTCCCCTCCACCAGGCCCACCCCCTCCTGCGGTCGGCCAGCGAAGTGCTGGGAGACCGCCTCCTGCCCCTCCCGGAGCAAGCTGACGCTGAAGGCCCGGGAAGCCTCGAGAAGGGGCAGCACCTTGGCCCCTTCCCAGATGCCCAAGGCCACCAGGGGGGGCTCGAGGCTCAAGGACATGAAGGCGGTGGCGGTCATGCCCCGCTCTTCCTCCCGGTGGCGGGCCGCCACCACCGTGACCCCGGCGGCAAAGCGGGCAAGAGCCTCCTTAAAAGCCGCCTGGAGTTCCACCGCCATCAAGCCCTCACCTCCTCGAACACCCGCAGGGCCTCCTTCAGGTAGGCGCGGATGCGCTCCTTGTAGGGCTCCTTGTCGTAGACGCCGAAGAGGGTCTGGTACATGCGCACGGGATCCCCGAAGAAGAAGCGCTCGTAAAGCTCCTGCCTCGCCCCGAACCCCGAGAGGGTCATGTCCCAGGCCAGGCGGAAGAGGGCCACCCGCTCCTTGGCCTCCAAGGTGGCCCCCTGCAGGTACTTTTCCAGCAAGGGGGCCAGGGGCCCCTTGAAGTCCCGCTCCGAGGGCAGGGTGATGAGGCCCGAGGCCCCGATCTGCTCCAGGATCTCCCTAAGCCGGGGGTAGAGCCTGGGGTAGAGGTTGCGGGCCCCGTCCAAGGCGGCGCGGTCCGGCACCAGGAGGCCGTAGGCGTTCTCCTTGGCCTCCTCCTCCGCCCGGGTCCAGAAGGCCCGCATGGCCTCCAGGTAGACGATGATCTCGGCGATCTTCTCCTGCACGTGGCTGTAGGCGTCGGCCCCGATGCCCTCGGCCATGAGGGAGGCCACCCCCAAGAAGGCCTCGGTCTTGGCGGTCTTCAGGGCCACCACCTGGTGGGCCATGTGGTGCAGGGCCCCCGTGGCGGCGTAGGCGTTGTTGCAAAGCTCCACGCTCCCCAGGATGAAGACCCGCTCCCAGGGGACCAGCACATCGTCGAAGACCACCAGGCAGTCCATCTCCTCGAGGCGGCTACTAAGGGGGTAGTCGAAGGGGCTATCCCCCCCCACCAGGGCCTCGCGGCAGACGAAGTGGAGGCCGGGGGTGGAGGTGGGCAGGGCAAAGGCGATGGCGTACTTCTCGCTCCCCGGGCCCTCCTTGAGAAGGGTGGAGGGGAAGATGAGGACCTCATCCGCCAGGGGGAAGGTGGCGGTCATGCGGGCCCCCCGCACCACGATGCCCCTTTCCGTCTGCCGCACCACCCCCACGGGGATGTAGGGGTCGGGCTGGGCGCTGGGGGGCTTGGCCCGGTTCACCTGGGGGTTGGTGAGGGCGTGGGTGGTGGCCAGGTCCCGGTCCCGCAGGAAGCGGTAGTAGTTGCGGACGTTCTCGGCGAACTCCCCGAAGTAATCGGCGCTGGCCGCGTAGGCCATGACCACGGCGTTCAGGTAGTCGGGGCTGCGGCCCATCATCCCCAGGTTCTGGTCGGCCCAGAGCTTGTAGGCCCGGCCCCGCCGGCGCAGGTCCTCCTTGGTCTTGGGGATGAGGAAGCTCATCCCGTGCCGCCCATCCCCCTCCTCGTAGGTGAGGGCCTCCCGGTACCGGGGATCGTGCTGCAGGTCATAGAGGGCCGCCATGGTGCGCACGATGCCCCGGAAGACCGGGTGGGCGGTGGGGTCTTCCACCTTCTCCCCCTTGTACCAGAGGTTAGGGGGCCTTTCCTTTAGGGCTTCCAGGTACTCTGCTCCCGTCCTCGCCATCCTCTCACCTCTTTCCGAACCTGGGCACGTGGGGCGGCCTCAAGGGCAACCCCACGGCCTTGAGGTCGGTGTAGAACTCAAAGGCGTAGAGGCCGCCTTCCCGCCTTTCCCCGCTCCCCTTCACCCCGCCAAAGGGGGTGGGCAGGTGGCGCACGTTGTGGCTGTTGAGGTAAATGAGCCCTGCCTCCAGCTCCAGGGCCAGGCGGTGGGCCCTTTCCAGGTCCTTGGTGAACACGTAGGCCGCAAGGCCATACCGGGTGTCGTTGGCCAGCCTCAGGGCCTCCTCCTCGTCCTGGAAAGGGATGGCCACCAAGACGGGCCCGAAGATCTCCTCCTGGGCGATCCGCATGCGGTTCTCCCCCACGAAAAGGGTGGGCTCCAGGTAGTTGCCGGGGGAAAGGTCCTCCCCACGGAAGGAGGCCTTGGCCCTCTTCCCGCCTACAAGCAGCCTTGCCCCCTCCTCCAGCCCCGCCCGCACGTAGCCCAAAACCCTCTCCAGGTGCTCGGGGTGGATGAGGGGGCCCACCTCGGTGTCGGGGTCCAGGGGGTGGCCCACCCGGATGGCCTTGGCCCTTTCCGCCACCCTCGCCACGAAGTCCTCAAAGATGCCCTTCTCCACCAGGAGGCGGGAGCTCGCCGTGCACCTTTCCCCGTTGAAGGAGTAGATCTGAAACACCACGGCGTCCAAGGCCCTTTCCAAATCGGCGTCGGCGAAGACCAGGGCCGGGCTTTTGCCCCCAAGCTCCAGGGAGAGCCGCTTGAGGTGGCGGGCGGCGTTTTGCATGACGATCTTCCCGGTTTCCGTTTCCCCGGTGAGGGTGATGAGGGGAACGAGGGGATGGGCCACCAGGGCGGCCCCCGCCTCCTCCCCGAAGCCCTGGACCAGGTTGAAGACCCCAGGGGGCAGGTCCGCCTCCTGCACGATCTCCGCCAGCTTGCTGGCGGTTAAGGGGCTCCACTCCGCGGGCTTCAGCACCACCGTGTCCCCGGCGGCCAGGGCAGGGGCGATGCGCCAGGTGGAAAGCATCAGGGGGGCGTTCCAGGGGGTGATGATGCCCACGGGGCCCGCGGGGACGCGGAGGGCGTAGTAGAGCCAGTCCCGGTCCACGGGGAAGGTGCGGTCCTCCATGGCGTGCTCGGCGTACTCGGCGTAGAAGGCGAAGTTCTCCGCGGAGCGGGCCACCTGGGCCTTGACGATCCTCAAAACCTGCCCCGCGTCCAGGGCCTCCACCACCGCCAGCTCGTCCGCATGCTTTTCCAGGAGCTCGGCGATCCTCAGCAGGTAGCGCTTCCTCTCCCGGGCCGGGGTGCGGCTCCACCGCTGGAAGGCCTCGAGGGCCGCCTTGGCCGCCCGGTCCACCTCCCTTTCCCCGCCCCGGGCCGCATGGGAGAGCACCTCGTTGGTGGAAGGGTCCAGGGTGGGGAAAACCTCTCCGCTTTCCGAGGGGCGGAACTCCCCGCCGATGAAGTGCAGGGCGGTCCAACCCTTCAGGGCGTTGCGAATGGCCTCAATCCTTTCCCAGGGAATCCCTGCCACCTGGTCCTGGTACCTCATGCCTCCTCCTCGATGGGGTTTTCCAAAGCGCCAAGCCCTTCGATCTCCAGCCGCATCACATCCCCGGGAAGCACCCGGCTTATGCCCTTGGGCGTCCCGGTGAGGAGGACGTCGTGGGGCTCCAGGGTCATGAACTCGGAGATGTACTCCAAAAGCTCGGCCACGGAGTAGAGCATCCTCGAGGTGTGCCCCTCCTGCCTCAGCTCCCCGTTCACGTAGGCCCTCAAGGCGAGGTTCTGGGGGTCCTCCACCTCCTCCACCACCAGGAAGGGCCCCAAGGGGCCGAAGGTGTCCCGTCCCTTGGCCCGGATGGGGGGGCGGAAGGTATTGGAAACGTAATCCCGCACCACCAGGTCGTTGGCGATGGTGTAGCCCAGCACGTGGTCCAGGGCGTCCTTGGCCTTCACCCGGCGCATGGGCCGGCCCACCACCACGGCAAGCTCCACCTCGTAGTGCAGGTACTCCGCCCCCTTGGGGTAGCGCACCACCCCCTTGTGGGGAAGCAGGCTGTTGTTGGGCTTCCAAAAAAGCGCGGGCTCCTCGGGACGGGAAAGGCCCAGCTCCTCCGCGTGGTCCGCGTAGTTCAGGGCCACCCCCATCACCTTGCCGGGGGTGAAGGGGAGGAGCCAGGTTACGGCCTCGGGGTCGTGGGCCTCCCCGGCCTCGTCCAGGAGGAGGCCATCCCTGTAAACCCCGTGATGGAGCCTGCCCTTGGCCAAAAAGCGGCAGCGCTTCATGCCTCCTCCAGAAGCCGGTAGCGGCGGGCCATGGCCCTAAGCCTTTCCTCCACCTCGGGGGTGGTGGGGCCCAAGGGGAGGCGCCACTCCTTCTGCAAAAGGCCCATCCAGGAGAGCACCGTCTTCAAGGGAATGGGGTTCGTGTCCCAGAAGATGGCCTCGTTGGCCTCGAGGAGATGGTAGTGGAGCTCCCTGGCCCCGGCGTAGTCCCCGGCCAGGGCGAGCTCGGTGAGCCTCGCCACCTCCCCTGGCAGCCAGTTGGCGGTGGCGGCGATGGTGCCCACCGCCCCCAGGCTCATCATGGGCAGGGTGAGGCTTTCCAAGCCGCAGAAGACCAAAAAGTCCCGCCCCGCTTCCTGGAAGAGCTGGGAGAGGTACTCCAGGTCCTTGGAGGAGTGCTTGAGCCCCACGACCTGGGGAAAGTCCCGCCGCAGGCGGGCCACGGTCTTGGGGGCGATCTCCACCCCGGCCCGGCCGGGGATGTTGTAGAGGAGGATGGGAAAGTCGGGCACCGCCTTGGCCACCTCGGCGAAGTAGCGGTAGAGGCCCTCCTGGTTGGGCTTCAGGTAGTAGGGCACGATGACCATGGCCCCCTGGGCCCCTGCCTCCTTTGCGAAGCGGGTGAGCTCCAGGGTCTCCTCCAGGCGCAAAGCCCCCGTGCCGGGGATCACCGGCACCCGGCCCGCCGCCTGGTCCAGGGCGATCTCGAGGACGCGTTTTCGCTCCTCCAGGGTCTGGGTGCCGGGCTCCCCGGTGGTGCCCCCCACGCTGATCCCGTGGGAACCTCCCCGGATGGCCCGCTCCACGAGCCTCCTCAAGGCCTCCTCGTCGACGCGCCCCTGGCGAAAGGGGGTAGGTAGGGGGGGGATGGACCCGCGGAACATGGTGCTCCTTTCGCCTTTCAGGATGGCCCCGCAGGGGCTCCGGAGCAATTGTGCGAAGCGCCAAACTTCAGCTGAATCTTGTGAATTAGAGCCAATCCCCTCCTCTTGCCGTAGTCCGTGCAGGGCTATATTGTTAAAATACACAATGGCCTTACCAGAGTTTGCGCAATCCTCCATCGCTTTCCGGGCCCTGGCCCAGGGGCTGGGCCTCGAGGTCCGGGTACCCTCGGAGCGGCCGGTCCTCTACCTCCTGGACGAACCCAAGCCCCTGCTTCCCCTGGAGGGAGCCCTCCTCCTCTTCCGCCCCGAGGGGCACCTGTGGCGGTACCGCACCGCGTCAGGCCTCCTTCTTCCCGCCCCAGACCCAGAGGTGGAAGCCTTCGCCCACCAGGAGGGCCTGGGGGTGGCCCTCTACCCCCCTTGGCTCCAGCGGGAGGAGCTGGAAAGGGCCCTCGCCCTCCGCCTTTTCGCCCTAGGACCAGGGCTGGCCCTGGCGGGGCTTTTGGATCTGCTTCTGAAGCTCCCCGAGCGACCTTTTCTGGAGGTGCTCCATCAGGCTACGGGCCTGGCCCTGGCCCGGGTGGCTCCCTGGGGGGAGGTGCTGGGCTTCGCCGGCCCCGTACCCCCGCACCACCCCAAGGAACCCGGGGAGGGGCGGGGGTGGCGGGCTTTGGAGGCGGGGGAGGGCATCCTGGCGGCCTACGGACCGGAGGAAACCCTACACCAGGCCCGGGGGCTTTTGGAGGTAGCGGCCCGGCTCCTCCGGGTGCGGGCCCTGGAACGCTCCCTGGAGAGGATGCGGGAGGAGTCCCTGGGCGGGGCCCTTCTGGAGGGCCTGATCCTGGGGGAGGCCGAGCCCGAACGCCTCTTCGCCTTCGGCTTCGCCGAGGGGGTGGAGTGGGTGTTGGCCCTGGTGGAGCCCCCGGAGGTGCCGGGCCGCCACCGGCTGGCGGAGGAGAGGCGGCGGGAGGCCACCTTGGAGCTAAGGCGGCGGGCGGGCACCTTCCTGGACCGCCTGGGCGTGCCCTACCTCCTCACGGTGCGGGGCAACCGGGTGGCGGCCATGTGGCAGGTGCACAGCCCCCGCAAGGAAGCCCAAAGCCTCCTCCAGGCCCTCCCCCCGGGAAGCCGCCTGGGCTATTCCGCCGTGCACGCAGCAGGTGAGGTGCAGCAGGCCTATCGCGAGGCCCTCATCGCCCTGAAGGCCGCCAGAGGCGGGGAGGCCCTCTCCTTCAGCGGCCTGGACCCCGTGGCCTTCGTGCTCCTGCAGCAGTCCCCCGAGGACCTGAAGGCCCTGGTGGAGCGCTACCTACCCCTGCCCCCCAAACTCCTCAAGACCCTCGAGGCCTACATCGCCTCAGGAAACGTAGAGGAGGCCGCAGGCGCTCTCCACATCCACCCCAACACCCTGCGCTACCGCCTGAGGCGCATCGAGGCCACCTTGGGTCCCCTTTCCCGGCCCGAGGTCCTGGCCCGGGTGCACCTGGCCCTCCGGGCACGGGACCTGCTGGTGGGCTAAGATAGCCGGTATGGAAAAGCTCAAGGCGCTCGGCTTGGCCCTGCTCCTCCTAGCCGGGGGGGCGTGGGCCCAGAGCCTGGTGGAAGTCACGGCGGTGGCCGCCATAGCCTCCAGCCTGGACCCCGCGGTGCGCCTGCCTTCCGGGAGCTACAAGGCACGGACCCCCGAACCCCTTCTCCAGCGCTTCCCCGAGGCCAGGGAGTACGCCCTGGAGGCCTTTGCGGCCAAAGGCATCGCCAGCCGCCTGCACGCGGCCTTCGTGCAGCAGGTGCTCACCGCCTTCGCCGCCGCGGGGTACTTCGTGGAAAGCCAGGAGGAAAAGGTGGTGGAGGGTGAGGTGCGCACCAAGTACCTGCTTAAGGACAGCCTGGGCCGCCCGGCCCTTCTCCTGGTGGTGCGCAAGGGGGAGGAGTTGGTGTACGGGTTTGGCAAGCGTAGGTGATTTTTCTCACGATTAAACCTGCTTGTGCTAAAACTCCCCGCTCCAACTCCCGCCCCAGCGCCATACCGGCCCCGCCTTCCCCACCTCCACCCTGAGCCCCTCCCACCCGAGACCCACCCCCCAGGACCAACCTCCCCCGTAAGCGAGCCGCAAGGAGAGCCCCAAGCCCTCCACCTGCCCGAACCACCCCAGGCCCACCCCCAAAGGGTAGGCGGCCTCCAAAACCACCTCTCCCGGGCCCCAGGCCCAGCTCCATCCCAAAAGCCCCCTCGGCCCGGAAGCGAGACCCATGGTCTCCCCGTAAACCACCACCTCCCCCAGGCGGGCGCTTCCCGCCAGCCCCACCCCTCCGGGGAAGACCAGGGCCTTTAGGTCCCCCCACGCGGCCTCGGCGAACCCCCCTGGGCCCCAGGCGTACCCCAGGCGGAGGCGGGCCTCGCCATAGAGGGTAAGGAAGCCGCCCCAAACCCCCTCCACCCCACCCGCCGGGCTGGGGGCGTTCCAGGTGTAGGGAAAAAGCCGCCCCTCGCCGAAGGTATACGGGAAACGCCCCAGGGTGAGGCCCACCTCTCCCACCTCCACCGCCAGGTAAAGGCGCTCCACCGCGAGCCCCCCCTCCCCCGGGGCCATCCGGAGGTAGGGGGCCAGGGCGTAGAAAAGCCGCCCCCCCTCCACGGGCACCGCCCCGAAAAGGCGGAGGTACGAGGTGGTCTGCCCTCCCAGGCCAAAGGCCCCCACCTCGTACCCCTGGGCCAAGGCCGGGAACAGGACAAGCGCAAAAACCCCCACCAGCCGCCGCATCTTCTGGCCTTAGCGCCGCTCCTCCCCCACGATGCGCCCGTCCTCCAGGCGCACGATGCGCTTCACGTGCTCCAAAAGCCTGGGGTCGTGGGTGGAGAAGAGGAAGGTGACCCCTTTTTCCTCGTTCAGGGCCTTCATGCGCTCAATGAGGGCGAGGCCGTTTTGGGAGTCCAGGTTAGCGGTGGGCTCGTCCGCCAGGACGATGAGGGGCTCGGCGGCCAGGGCCCGGGCCACCGCCACCCGTTGTTGCTCGCCCCCCGAAAGCTGCCGGGGGAAGCGGCCCACCTTGTCCTCCAGGCCCAGGGCCGCCAGGGCCTCCCGCGCCCTCCGTTCGCGCTCGCTTCGGGGCAGGCCCCGAAGCTCCAGCACGAAAGCGGCGTTCTCCAAAGCGGTGAGGACGGGGAGGAGGTTGTAGGCCTGGAAGACCAGGCCCACCCTCTCCAGGCGGAAGCGGGCCCTTTCCCCCCGGGAAAGCCGGGAAAGGGGCACTCCCCCCACCCAGACCTCCCCCTCCGTGGGCAGGTCCAGCCCCGCCAGAAGGTGCAGGAGCGTGCTCTTCCCGCTTCCCGAAGGCCCCACCAGGGCGGCAAACTCTCCCGCCTCCACCACCAGGTCCACGCCCCGCAGGGCTTCCGTCGCCACCCCATCCCCCCGGTAGACCTTGCGCACGCCCTTGGCCTCGATGATGGGCATACCCTCCTCCTATGGCACGTAGCGCATGGCCTCCACGGGCTCCAGCCTCGAGGCCAGCCACCCCGGCCATAGCGCCGCCAGAAGACCTGTCCCCACCGCGTACCCCAGGGTGAGGAGAACCTCCTTTACGCCAAGCCGCCCGTAGAGCACCTCCGGCAGGCCGAACTCCCGGTACTGCTCCAGGATCCACCCCGGCAGGGGCAGGCGGAAACCATCGGCCAGCTCCAGGTGCACAAGGAGCCCCGCCCCCATCCCCCCCAGGGCCGCCACCCCCACCAGGAGAAGGCTCTCCCAGAAGACCAAGGCCATAAGCCGCCTCCCGGTGAGGCCCAAGGCGGCCAAAAGCCCAAACTCCCGCACCCTTTCCACCAAGGAGAGGTAGAGGGCATTGAGGAGGATGAGCCCACCCAGGAGGAAGAAGAAGCCCACATAGATGCCCATCACCGCGTCGTAAAGGGGCAGGATGGCGGCGTAAGCGGGGTTGGCCTCCAGCCAGGTTTCGGCCACCAGGCCCGGGAGGTGGGGCATCAGGGCGGCCTTGACCTCCTCCAAGGGCTTGAGGTCGTAAAGCCCGAGGCCCGGAAGCCGCACCTCCAGCCGGGTCACCCGGCCGGGGGCCAAGAGGACCTGGGCGTCGGCCAGGGGGACGAGGAGGGTGCGGGCCTCGAGGTGGGTTTCCGGCAGGTCCAAAAGCCCCACCACCCGGAAGGCGTACACCCCAAGGCCCAGGCTCCCAGGGGCGTAGGCCACCACCTCGTCCCCCAACCCCACCTTGAGGGCCCGGGCCAAGGCCTCCCCCAAAAGGGCCTCCCCCTGCGCCTGCGGCAGGCGGCCTGCCGCGAGGAGGCTCTCCTGCCGGGCCAGGCCCAAAGGCTCCAGACCCGTTAGGACCACCGCCCGGCTCCGCTCGTGCGCAAGGAGAAGGGCCCCGCCCTCCAGCACACCCTCTACCCTGGCCCCAGGGGGCAGGGGGAGCTCGGGCGGGACAAAGGCCAGGCTCTCCAGATCCTCCTTCCCCTTGTACCCCTCCACCCGGACCACCAGGTGCCCGGTGCGCTCCAGGAGAAGCTGGAAGAAGGCGTCAAACGCCCCCCCGTAGACCGAGAGGAAGAGCAGGGAGAGGAAGACCACCAGGGCCACCACCCCCCCCGTGACCAAGCTCCGCCCCGGGGTCCTGAGAAGGTTTCTCCAGGCCAGCCTCAGCACCCTAGCACCCCCTTTCCAGGTAGAGGGGGTTGAAGCAGCCTTCTGGCACGGGCCCCACCTGCACCTCGAGGATGCGCAAGAAGGTGCGGTACCCTGGCCTCTGCAGGTCCCTGAGCGCCATCTCCCGGGGGAGGTAGGCCCCGTCCAGACGCTGGTAGGCGGAAAGCCCCAGCTCCCGCACCGCCTGGTTGCGCTGATCGTAGAAGAGGATGCGCTCGATCAGGCCCTCCTTGAGGTACACCTCCACCTTGCCGTAAGGGGTGGGGGCCCCCGGTTTGGGGCTGAGCACCAAGACCCCCTGGACCTCGGCCACCTGAAAAAGCTCCTCCAAATCCCGGCCCACGAGGTCCTGGTAGGTGAGGTCCGAACCCAAGAAGCGCTCTCCCCGGCCCGTGGGGGGCAGGCGCAAGGTCCGCCCCAGGCGGGGGTCGTAGAGGTAAAGGTCCTCCCCCAGGGAGAGGAAGGCCTGGCCCGCCTCGCTCCTGGGCTCCAGGACCCGGAGATGGGCCCGGCGGCCGTCGGTGTAGACCTTGAGCCGGTAGGTGCGCACGGAGCCAGGCCTTTCCACCTGCAGGAGGTAGATGCCCTCATGGGCCGGTCCCCGCAGGCGGTCCAGGGCCAGCTTCAGCTTCTCCAAGGGGCTTTGCGCCAGGGCCAAGGCGGCGAGGAGCAGAACCGTAAAGGCCATCCTTCCCATCTCACTCCCCCTTCACGTACCGGGAGGGGTCAAGGCGCAGGACCAGCCTTCCCGGAAAGAGCAGGGCCAAGAGGGCGGAAACCGCCACCAGGAGGCTGGCGTAAAGGGCGTAGATGGGCCTTGAGGAGGTGTAGAGGTGCTCGGAAAGGCCCGCCTCGGGCAACAGCTCTACGGAAAGGCGCATGAGGGGGCCGAAGACGTCGTGGGTGGAGGTGTACCCGAGGAGGGCGTAGCCCAGGAGGAGCCCGGCCAAAAGGCCCAGGCCGCTGGCCAGGGCCGCCTCGAGGGCCACCTGCCCCGCCAACCGGGCCGGGCTAAGGCCCAGGCTCTCCGCCACGGCAAACTCTCTGAGCCTTTCCCGCACGCTCACGTAGGTGGTGCTCACCACCGCCACCGCCGCCAGGAGCATGAAAAGGCCCAACAAGGGCACGTAGAAAAGGCGGCTTCCCTCGTAGTCCGCCCGGATGGGGCCCATGAGCTCCCAAACCGCCTTGGCGCGAAGCCCCTCCGGCAAAACCTGGTTCAGGGCCTTCGCCACCCCCTCCTCCTTCCCCCGGGGCACCTTCAGGGCCAGGTAGGTGGCCCCCACCCTCCCCCCGGAAAGCTTCCTGGCGTCCTCCAGGTGCAGGTAAACCCCACCGAAGTCCACGTTCCCCACCCCGGACCTCACGAGGCCCACCACCAAAAGGCCCAGGGCCTCCTTCCCCGTCTCCACCACCAACCTCTCCCCCACCCGCACGTCCAGCCGCTCCGCCAGGCGGTGGCCCAGGACCACCTCCCCCGGCCCCTGAAGCCACCGCCCCTCCCCCACCCTGAAGGGCACGCGGGAAAGGACCTTTTCCCCTTGGGGGTCCACCCCCAGGACCACGCCCCCCTGCATCCGGTAGGGGGAGCGGAGGAGGGCGTAAAGGGAAAGCCTGGGCGTGGCCGCCTGCACCAGAGGGTGGGCCACCGCCGGCAGCTCTCGGAAGCCGTTTTCCGGGTCTGGGTCCTGCCACCAAACCTCCCGGGCCACCACCACCGGGGCCTCCACGTACTCGGCATAAGCCTCCACCAGGCTTTCCCCGTAGCCGTCCAGGAAGCCAAACATGAAGAGCACAGCCACGGTCACGTAGACCACCACCAGGGACAGCAGGGCCGTGCGCCGCTTTTGCCGGAGCACGTTGCGCCAGGCTAGCCTGAGTAGGCTCATCCCCCCTCCGAAAACCTCTCCAGGAGCTTGGGAAGTTCCCGCTCAAAAAAGGCGTAAAGCTCCCGCATCTCCCGAAGCCTCTCCCCCTTGGCCTCCCCCACCAGGGCCAGGCCCTTTTCCGCCTGCTCCCGGTAAAGGGAAAGGGCCCTGGCCTTTTCCAAAAGGAGCCGCCGCCAGGCCCCCGGGCGCACGGCGTACCGGTCCGCCCGCTCCCCCGGGCGGCGCAGGCGCTCCACCAGCTGCAACCGGGTGAGGAGGTTCAGGGCGCCGCTCAAGGCCCCCTTGCTGGCGGAAAGGGCCTCCCCCATCTCCTTGGCGCTCTGTTCCGCCGGCTCGGCCACCAGGAGAAAGGCCAGAACCCGGCCCGCCATCCGGGGAAGGCCCGCCGCCTCAAAGAGGAGGGCGGTCTCCTCCACCCACCGCTTCAGGGCGGGGTCCATGGCTCCAGCGTAAAGAGGTCAGTAAGTTTTGTCAATAGTGAACTTTTGAAATCCAAAGCGGGTGCAAGGGGGTGGCCCCCGGGGCGGGCGCCGCCTGGGCCCGCCGGGAGGGGCAAGCCGGGGCCGGGTGCTTCACCGACCGGCTCTGTGCCCTTTGGCTCCCAATCCGATCCCGTGCCCCGCGCCTAGAGCTCCGCCAGGTCCACCCGCTCCAGAACCGGGAGGGCCCTCAGGGCCTCCAGCACCTCTGGGCTGGGCTTCTGGTCCACGGTGAGCACAAAGAGGGCCCGCCCCCCGGGCATGTCCCGGCCCAGCTGCATCCCGGCGATGTTGACGCCGGCTTCCCCCAGGAGGGTCCCCACCTGGCCCACCACCCCGGGGCGGTCGTAGTTGGTGCAGACCAGCATGTACCCCTCGGGGACCACCTCCAGGGCGTAGTCGTCGATGCCCACCAGCCGGGGCCTGCCCGCCATCACCACCCCCCGGGCCCGGCGCTCCTCCTGGTCGGTGGCCAGGCGCACCTCCAGAAGCCTCATGTACTCCCCCGCCTGCTCCTCCTTGCGGGTGACCAGGCGGATGCCCCGGTCCTTGAGGAGGGGCCGGGCGGAGACCAGGTTCACCGCCTCTCCCCCCAGCACCCGGGAGAGGAAGCCCTTGGCCACGGCGCTGGCCACGGGCTCGGGGTCCTTCTCGAACTGGCCTAGGAAGCCCACCTCCAAGACCTCGGGCCGGCCCCGGGTGATCTGGGCCAGAAGCTTCCCCAACGCCTCCCCCAGGGGCAGGAAGCCCCTCAGGGCCTCCAGGGCCTCGGGGTCAAAGCCGGTGTTCAGGGCGTAGGAGAGGTCCCCCTCCAGGGTGCGCACCACCCGCTCCAAGACCGCCTCCCCCACCCGGTCCTGGGCCTCGAGGGTGTTCGCCCCCAGGTGGGCGGTGAGGACCACCCTGGGGTGGCGGAGGAGGGGGTGGTCCTTGGAGGGGGGCTCCTCGGCGAAAACGTCCAGCCCGGCGGCGAAGAGGTGGCCCTCCTCCAGGACCTCCAGGAGGGCCCGCTCGTCCACGATCCCCCCTCGGGCGGCGTTCACCACCACCGCCCCCCGGGGGAGGAGGTAGAGCTCCCTGCGGCCGATCATCCCCCGGGTCTCCTCGGTGAGGGGGGTGTGGACGGTGAGGAAGTGGCTCTGGCGGAGGAGGTCGGAAAGGTCCTCCAAAAGCTCCACCCCCAGGCTTTCCGCCCGGGTGCGGGGGATGTAGGGGTCGTAGGCCAGGACCCGCATCTCAAACCCCTTGGCGAAGCGGGCCACCTGGCCCCCGATCCGCCCCAGGCCCACGATCCCCAAGGTCTTGCCCTTGAGCTCCAGGCCCAAAAACTTCCGGTCCCACTCCCCCGCGCGCACCTTGCGGTCGGAGAGGGCGATCCCCCGGGCCGCGGCCAGGAGGAGGCCGAAGGCCAGCTCCGCCGCCGAGCGGGTGTTGGCCTCGGGCACGTTCACCACCAGGATGCCCAGGCGGCTGGCCGCCTCGAGGTCCACGTTGTCCACCCCCACCCCGCCCCGGCCCACCACCTTGAGCCGCTTGCCCTGCCTTAAGAGCTCCGCGTCCACCTGGGTGCGGCTCCTGGTGATGAGGGCGTCGTAGGCGGGGATGACCTCCAAGAGCTCCTCCCGCCCGATGCCGGGTCGGTAGTCCAAAAGCACCCCCGGGTACCTGAGGTTCCCCAGCCGCATCTCGTCGGACACCAGGATCCGCCACATATACCCCAGACCCTAGCAAAAACCGCCCCCACGGGCAACCCCCGCGCCGCCCCCTGTGGTATCCTGGGCGGGACCACGAGGAGGCCCCTATGAAGGTAGCCCTGGTGACCGACTCCACCGCCGACCTGCCCAAGCCCCTGCGGGAACGCCTGGGGGTGCGGGTGGTCCCCCTTTACGTGAACCTGGGGGGCAAGGTGTACCGGGACTGGGAGGAGATCACCCCGGGGGAGATCTTCCAGAAGGTGCGGCAGGGAGAGGCCTTCCCCACCACCAGCCAGCCCTCCCCCGAGGACTTCCTGAAAACCTACCAAGAGGCTCTGCAAGAGGCGGACCACGTGCTCTCGGTGCACATCTCCAGCAAGCTCTCGGGCACGGTGCAGTCGGCGGAGCTGGCGGCCCAGGGCTTCCCCGGCCGCGTCACCGTCCTGGACAGCCAGGCGGCCTCCCTGGGCCTCGGCATGATGGTCCTGCGGGCCCACGAGCTCCTCGCCGAGGGCCAAGGCCTGGAGGAGGTGCTTGGGGAGCTAAAGCGCATCCGCCAGGACCACTTCGTGCGCTTCAGCGTGGCCACCTTGGAGTTTTTGAAGCGTGGGGGACGCATCGGCGGCGCCCAGGCCCTTTTGGGCACCCTCCTCGGCATCAAACCCATCCTCACCCTCAAGGAAGGACGGGTGGAGGCGGTGGGAAGGGCCCGGGGTGAGAGGAAGGCCAAAGAGGAGATCCTCAAGGACTTCCGCGCCTGGGCTGAGGCCAAGGGGCGCATCCGTCTCTTCTTCGTCTACAGCGCAGATCCGGGGGCGGTGCGGGAACTCAAGGAGATGGTCTTGGCCACCGGCTTCCCGGTGGAGGAGGCCCTCGTGAGCGAGCTCGGGGCGGTGATCGGGAGCCATACCGGCCCCGGCACCTACGGGTTTTATGCCTACAGCCTCTAGCGTGGCCTTCGTGGCCGACTCTACCCTGGGCCTCAGCCCGGAAGAAGCCGAAGGGCAAGGAATCCACGTGGTGCCCCAGCAGGTGATCTGGCAGGGGAAACCCTTCCGCGACCTGGTGGAGATCACCCCCGAGGAGGTCCTGGCCCTCCTGGCAAAGGGGGAGCGCCTCTCCACCAGCCAGGTGGCCCCCGAGGACCTGCGGGCCACCTACCAAGAGCTCCTCAAGACCCACGAGCGGGTTCTCTCCGTGCACGTTTCCGGCCACCTCTCCGGCACGGTGACCACCGCCCGGGCCGTGGCCCAGGGCTTCGGGCAGCGGGTGAGGGTCTTGGACTCTTGGTCGTTGAACGGGGGGCTTCTTTTGGTCCTGAAGGAAGCGCGACGGCTCCTCCACACCGGGACAGCCTGGGAGGGTTTGGAGGAGGCGGTGGCCCCCTACCGGGAAAGGGTGCGGGGCTACGTGCTGCCCAGGACCCTTACCTACCTCCACCGCTCGGGGCGCATCTCCGGCTTGCAGAGCCTGGTGGGAAGCTTCCTGCGCATCCTCCCTGTCTTGGAGGTGAAGGGGGGCAGGGTCCTCCCCGGGCCCCGGGTGCGGGGCTTCGCCGAGGGCCTGCGCAAGGTGGCCGAGCTCTTCCGCCGGGACTTTCCGGGAGGGGCCCTGGTCCACCTGGCCCACGCGGGGAACCCGGAAGCGGCCTCAGCCCTGGGGGAGCTTTTGCGGGCGGAAGGGGTAGAGGTCCTCGCCACCCTCCAGGCGGGGGCGGCGGTCAGCGTGCACACCGGGCCCGGGACCGTGGCCCTTTTCGCCGGGCCCAGGAGGTGAGCTTGCGGGCCGTGGTGCAGCGGGTCTCCGAGGCCTCCGTGGAGGTGGAGGGCGAGGTGGTGGGAAGGATCGCCCTGGGGCTTCTCGTCCTCCTGGGGGTAGGGCAGGGGGACACGGTGGAGGACGCCCTTTACCTGTCGCGCAAGATCGTGGCCCTGCGCATCTTCCCCGACGAGGCCGGAAAGATGAACCTGTCCCTCAAGGAGGTGGGCGGGGAGGTGCTCCTCGTGAGCCAGTTCACCCTCTACGCGGACACCCGCAAGGGGAACCGTCCCTCCTTCATCCAGGCGGCCCCGCCCGATCTGGGCAAGCGGCTTTACGAGGCGGCCATAGAGGCCTTTTTGCAGCAGGGCGTGCACGTGGAAACCGGGGTCTACGGGGCTCACATGCGGGTGCACCTGGTGAACGACGGCCCGGTGACCCTGGTCCTGGACTCCGGGGAACGCCTCAGACCCCGCTAGGCCTCTCACCCCCCTCATGCTCCGGCTGCTAGCATGAGGCACTCCCCGAAAGAGGAGTGCCTATGCAGAGTGTAGAACCCAAGGACTGGATCCCCCTCATCAAGCCCTACGCCAAGCCCCACACCCTAAGAAGCCTGCGGCAGGTGGCCGAAACCCTCCTGCCCCTCCTCCTCCTCTTTTACCTGGCCCACAAGGCCCTCTCCGTGTCCCTGGCCCTGACCCTCCTTCTGGACCTCGTGGCCGCCCTTTTCTTGGTCCGCCTTTTCATCCTGCAGCACGACGCCGGACACGGCTCCTTCTTCCCCAGGAAGTGGGCCAACGACCTCCTGGGGTTCTTCACCGGGGTGCTCACCCTGGTGCCCTACCACCCCTGGCAGCTCGCCCACGCCCGCCACCACGCCACCAGCGGCAACCTGGACAAGCGGGGGGTGGGGGACATCCACACCCTGACCCTCGAGGAGTACCTGCGGGCCAGCCCCTGGGAAAGGCTCAAGTACCGCCTCTACCGCAACCCCTTCGTCATGTTCCTCCTGGGGCCCATCTACGTCTTCATGCTCTCCTACCGGCTTCCTCTGGGCTACGGCTCGGAAAAGCCCTCGGTGCGCAACGCCGTGGCCCTCACCAACCTCTTCCTGGCCCTTCTCTTGGCCGGGATCGTGGCCTTCTTCGGGGTCAAGACCCTCCTCCTCGTCTACCTCCCCATCCAGTACCTGGCGGGGATGATGGGCATCTTCCTCTTCTACGTGCAACACCAGTTTGAGGACGCCTACTGGGAGCACGACCCCCGCTGGGAGTACCTGAAAGCGGCCATGGAGGGCAGCACCTACCTGAAGCTTCCCAAGGTTCTACAGTGGCTTACCGGCAACATCGGCTTCCACCACATCCACCACCTGGCCCCCAAGATCCCCAACTACCACCTGCCCAAGGTGCAGGAGGAGGTGGACCTGGTCAAGGTGGCCCCCACGGTGACCCTAAAGGACGCCTTCAAGATCGCCTTCGCCGACATGCACCTCCACGACGAGGAAAGCCGAAAACTGGTGGGCTTTAAGGAGGCTCACCGGCGCCTGCGGGAAACCCAAGGCAAGAAGGCCTACTAAGCGCTCCCTTGGGTTTAAAGGAGCCCTCCAGGGCTCCTTTTTTGTTACTCAAACCCAAACGCTCCCGAAAACGGGTATTAAGACGCCTAGTGCTTAAAGTGCCGCACCCCGGTGAACACCATGGCCAGGCCCAGCTCGTCCGCCGCCCGGATGGAATCCTCGTCCCGCACGCTTCCCCCGGGCTGGATGATGGCGCTGATGCCGAACTCCCCCGCCAGGCGCACCACGTCGTCAAAGGGGAAGAAGGCGTCCGAGGCCAGGACCGCCCCCTGGGCCTTTTCCTTGGCGGTCTTCAGGGCGTGCTTGGCGGCGGCGTAGCGGTTGGTCTGCCCCACCCCGATGCCCAGGGTCTGCCCTCCCTTGGTCACCACGATGGCGTTGGAGCGCACGTGCTTCACCACCTTCCAGGCGAAGAGGAGGTCGGCCCACTCCTCCTCGCTGGGAGCCTTCTGGGTGACCACTTTGGGCGCTATGGGGTCTTCGGTGTCGGCGTCCTGGAGAAGCACCCCGCCCCGGAGGCGGCGCAGGTCCAGGTAGGCTCCCTGGGCGGGGAAGAGCACCTCGAGGAGCCGGAGGTTCTTCTTGCGGGAAAAGACCGCCAGGGCCTCAGGGGTGAAGCCCGGGGCCAGGACCACCTCCAAGAAGACCTCCCCCATGGCCTCCGCCGTGGGTCCGTCCACCTCCCGGTTAAAGGCCACGATGCCCCCAAAGATGGAAACCGGGTCCGCCTCGTAGGCCTTGCGGTAGGCCTCCAGAACGCTTTCCCCCAAGGCCACCCCAGAGGGGTTCTGGTGCTTGATGGCCACGCAGGCGGGCTCCTGGAACTCAGAAACCAGGTTCCAGGCGGCCTCGGCGTCCAGGTAGTTGTTGAAGCTCATGGCCTTACCCTGGAGGACCTCCGCCTCCAGGAGGGGCCCCCTTTCCCCCAAAACCCGGTAAAGCGCCGCTTCCTGGTGCGGGTTTTCCCCGTAGCGCAAGGGGCTTTCCCGCCTGAGGACCAAGAACTTCTCCGGCGGGAACTTTTCCCCAGAAAGCCACTCGGCGATGGCCGCGTCGTAGGCCGCGGTGTGGGCGAAGGCCTTGCGGGCTAACTCCCGGCGGAACTCGGGGGAAGGGCCTTCCTCGAGGGCCTGAAGCACCCGCGGGTAGTCCTCGGGGTCGCACACGGGGAGGACCGCCAGGTGGTTCTTGGCCGCCGCCCGGAGCATGGCCGGCCCCCCGATGTCGATCTGCTCCAGGGCCTCGTGGAAACCCGCCCCCCCGGCCACCGTCTCTCGGAAGGGGTAGAGGTTGACCGCCAGGACCCCGATCCGCTCCAAGCCCAGGGCCTTGAGCTCCTCCTCCTGGTCGGGCCGGGCGAGAAGCCCCGCATGCACCTTGGGGTGGAGGGTCTTGACCCGGCCCTCCAGCACCTCGGGGAAACCGGTGAAGTCGGAGATGTAGGTCACGGGAAGCCCCGCTTCCACCAGGGCCCGGTAAGTGCCCCCGGTGGCGAGAAGCCGGAAGCCCACCTGCAAAAGCCCCTGGGCAAAGGGCAAGAGCCCCCGCTTATCGGAAACGGAAAGGAGCGCCCACATACGGGCATTGTACGGGCTAGACTGGAGGGGATGGGGATCTACGAGGCCATCAAAGAAACCATCAAGGAGGCCATGAAGGCCCGGGATGGGAAGACCCTGAACTTCGCCCGGGTGGTGAAGGCCGAGCTGGACCGCAAGGGGGACGGCAAGCCCCTGCCCGATGCCGAAGCGGTAAAGGTGCTGAAGGCCCTAAAGGAGATCGCCCTGGAGCAGGGCAACCAGTTTGAGGTGGCGTTCCTGGATCGCTTCCTGCCAAAGGAGATGAGCGAGGAGGAAATCGAGGCCTGGATCCGGGAAAACGTAGATCTATCCCAGTTCAAGACCCCCTTGGCGGCCATCGGGGCGGTGACCAAGGCCTTAGGCCCCAAGGCCCCCGGGGAGAAGGTGCGCCGGGTCATCGAGCGTCTGGCGAGATGAACCCCTGGGAGCGCCTGCTCATCGAGGAGATCCTCTCCGAACCCGTGCGCCTGGTGCGCGAGCGGGTGCGCACCCACACGGGCAAGGAGCTCACCTACATCTACCGGCCGGGACCGGTGGCGGCGAGCTTCGTCCTGCCCGTAACCCACCGGGCCACCGCCCTCCTCATCCGCCAGTACCGCCACCCCACGGGCAAGTTCCTCCTGGAGATCCCCGCAGGCAAGGTGGATCCGGGGGAGACGCCAGAGGAAGCCGCCCGGCGCGAGCTTCTGGAGGAGGTGGGGGCCAGGGTCCTGGAGGTCCTCCCCTTACCCCCCTTCCACCCCCAGCCCTCCTTCACCGCCGTGGTCTTCCACCCCTTCCTGGCCCTGGGGGCGGAGGTGGTGGGGCGGCCGCGCCTGGAGGAAGGGGAGCTCCTGGAAACCGTGGAGCTCCCCCTGGGGGAGGCCTACACCCTCCTGGAACGGGGGGAGCTGGAGGACGCGGCCACCGCTCTTACCCTCTTCTACGCCCGGCCCCACCTGGTAGCCCGGGGGCTTCTCTAGCCCCGGATTCCCCGCAAAACCCTGCGCCCTCGGCGCATAAAGTGCGCCTGGGAAGGGGCCGGCTCCCTTGGTAGACTTTTCCCGTATGAGACCAGCAGTGAGCACGCCCCTCCCGGGGCCCAAGGCCAAGGAGCTCCTGGAAAGGGGGCAGGCCGTGCTCTCCCCCTCCTACGTGAGGCCCTACCCCTTCGTCCCGGTTCGGGGCCAGGGGGTTTTCCTCGAGGACGTCGACGGCAACGTCTTTCTGGACTTCATGGCGGGCATCGCCGTAAACACCACCGGCTACGCCCACCCCAAGGTGGTGGAAGCGGTGCGGGCCCAGGCGGAGCGCTTCGCCCACGTCTGCTTCTCCGACTTCACCCACGAGCCCACCCTGTCCCTGGCGGAACGCCTGGTGAGTAAGCTTGGGGGCGGCTACCGGGTCTTCTTCGGCAACTCCGGCACCGAGGGCATCGAGGCCGCCATCAAGCTGGTGCGCCACCACACGGGCAGGCCCTACCTCCTGGCCTTCACCGGGGCCTTCCACGGGAGGAGCCTGGGGGCCCTCTCCCTCACCGCCAGCAAAAGCGCCTACCGCAAGGGCTTTGCTCCCCTCCTCCCCGGGGTGGTGCACGTACCCTTCCCCAACCCCTTCCGCCCGCCCTTAGGCGCGAGGCCGGAGGACGTGGGCGAGGCGGTCCTGGCCCACCTGGAGCACCTCTTCCGCACGGTGGTGCCCCCGGAGGAGGTGGCCGCCTTCTTCCTGGAGCCCATCCAGGGGGAGGGGGGGTACCTGGTTCCCCCGCCGGGCTTCGTTCCCCGGCTCAAGGCCCTCCTGGAGCGGCACGGCATCCTCCTGGTGGCCGACGAGGTGCAAAGCGGGGCCGGGCGCACCGGCCGCTTCCTCGCCCTGGAGCACGAGGGGGTAGAGGCGGACGTCTACGTCCTGGCCAAGGGCCTGGCCTCCGGCTACCCCCTGAGCGCCCTCCTCTTCCGGGAGGAGCTGGCTAGCTGGCGCCCCGGGGCCCACGGCACCACCTTCGGCGGGCAGGCGGTGGCCGCGGCTGCGGCCCACGCCACCTTGGACCTCCTGGAAGGAGGCCTCACGGAAAACGCCGCCCGGGTGGGGGCCTTCCTGCTCCAAGGGCTTAGGGAGCTGCAGACCCGCTTCCCCTTCCTGGGGGACGTGCGGGGGAGGGGCCTCATGATCGGCCTGGACTTCGGCACCCCCGGGGAGGAGCGGCCAGACCTCCGGGACAAAGCGGTGGGCCTGGCCTTCCAGAAAGGGCTTCTCCTCCTCCCCGCGGGGCCTGCCGCCATACGCATCGCCCCGCCCCTGATCCTCACGAAGGAGGAAGCGACCATGGGTTTGGAGATCCTCGAGGCGGTCTTCCGCCAGCTTTAGACGGGAGGGCCCGTGCCTTGTGCAGCACCCCCCGGCCTGGCCGGGGGGTGAAGCGTTGCGTCCTGGAGCTGGCGGNCCCCGGCCTGGCCGGGGGGTGAAGCGTTGCGTCCTGGAGCTGGCGGGCCCGGAGGGATTCGAACCCCCGACCTACCGCTTAGAAGGCGGCTGCTCTGTCCCCTGAGCTACGGGCCCACAAGGTAAGCCGGGGTGAACCTCCACCCCGGCCATCTGGAGCGGGAGACGGGACTCGAACCCGCGACCCTCGGCTTGGAAGGCCGATGCTCTACCAACTGAGCTCCTCCCGCGTGGTCGGGGCGGCCCGATTTGAACGGGCGACCCCCTGCTCCCAAAGCAGGTGCGCTACCGGCCTGCGCTACGCCCCGGGGCCGCCACCCCAGAGGCCACGATAGCACCCGCCCCCCCCGGGGTCAAGGCGTGGTAGGATGGGGGCATGCACCTGGGACCCATGGAGATCATCCTCATCCTGCTCATCGTCCTGCTCCTCTTCGGCGCCAAGAAGCTCCCCGAGCTGGCCCGCGGCCTGGGGCAATCGGCCAAGGAGTTCAAGAAGGGCCTGCAGGAGGGGGAGGAGAAGAAAGAGGAACCCAAGGCCTGAGGACCCCCTAAAGCCGCCTGAGCACCTCCTCCGCCTCCCGGTAGCCGGGGCGGAGCCTCAGGGCCTCCCGGCACTGGTGGCGGGCTCCCTCCTTATCCCCCAGGCGCTCGTTGGCCAGGCAGAGGTGGTAGCGGTACTCCGCCCGGCTGGGCTCGAGGCGCACCGCCACCGTAAGACGGCTTTTGGCCCGGGCGAAGTCCCCCAGGCTCAAGTAGACCTGGCCCAGGTGGAAGTAAGCGGCGGGGAAGCGCAGGGGAGCTAGGGCCACGGCGTTCTCCAGGGCCACCCCGGCTTCCTGCAAGCGGCCCAGGGCCAGGTAGGCCTGGCCCAGGGTGTACCACCCCTCCGCATCCAGGGGCCGCAGGCGGTGGCCCTCCTCCAGGACCCGCGCCGCCTCCCCCGCCTGCCCTTTGACCAGGAGGGCCGAGGCGTAGCGCACCCGCAGGTCCCCGTTTTGCGGCGCCAGGCGCAAGGCCCGGGCGTACTGCTCCAGGCCCTCGTCCAGCCGGCCCAAGGAGAGGTAGAGCTCGGCCAGGGCCACCCGTACCTCCGGGGTGTCCTGGAGGTCCAGGGCCCGCTTGAAGGCCTCCTCCGCCCGGTCGGGCTGGCCCAGGAGGGCGTGCACCACCCCGCGCTGGGCGTAGAGGGGGGCGTGCCGGGGGTTCACCCGCTCCGCATCCCGGAGCACGGAAAGGGCCTGGTCCAAAAAGGCTCGTCCCCGCTCCCGGTCCTCAGAGGCCCGGTAGAAGCCCACGTAGACCTCGGCCAGAACCAGGTAGCCCCCGATGTAGCGGGGGCTGCGGGCCACCAGGGTACGGGCGTTTTCCAGGGCCGGGTTCAGGAGGCCCAGGCGGAGCTGGGTCCGGGCCAACCAGTAGAGGGCATCGGGGTCGGTGGGGCGCTCCCGCGCCGCCCGCTCGAAGAACTCCAGGGCGGCCTGGTAGCGCCCCAGGGCGTAAAGCTGCACCCCCAGACGCAGGGGGTCCTGCTGCACCTGTTGGGCCGAAGGGGGCGGGGTCTGGGCCAGGGCGGGCCCGGCCAACAAGCTCAGGGCCAAGAGCAACCAGCGCATGTTTCCTCCTACAGCACAAACCGCGTCAGGTCCGGAGAGGCGAAGACCGCCTCCAGCCTCTTCTCCACGTAGGCGCGGGTGATCTCCACCCGGCCCAGGTCCGTCTGGAAGCTGACCTCCTCCAAAACCTTTTCCAGAACCGTAGAAAGCCGCCTGGCCCCGATGTCCTCCAGCTCCTGGTTGGCGCGGTGGGCGGCCTGGGCGATGGCCTCCAGGGCCTCGTCGTGGAAGACCACCTCGGTGCCGTCGGCCCGCAGAAGCTCGGTGTACTGGCGGATGAGGGAGTTCTCCGGCTCCTTGAGGATGCGGTAGAACTCCCCGGGGCCCAGGGGGGCGAGTTCCACCCGGATGGGGAAGCGCCCCTGGAGCTCGGGGATCAGGTCCGAAGGCTTGGCTACGTGGAAGGCCCCAGCGGCGATGAAAAGCACGTACTCCGTGGACACGGGGCCGATGCGGGTGGAGACCACCGTGCCCTCCACGATGGGCAGGAGGTCCCGCTGCACCCCCTCCCCGGAGACGTCCGGCCCCACGGTGCCTTCCTTGCGGGCCACCTTGTCGATCTCATCGATGAACACGATCCCGTCCTCCTGGGCCCGGCGCCGGGCCTCCTCCTTCACCTCCTCCTTGTCCACCAGGCGCTCCGCGTGCTGGTTCTTGAGCACCTCCCGCGCCTCCCGCACCGTCATCCGCTTGCGCACCGGGCGCCTGGGGAGAAGCCCCTTGAGCATCTCCCCCATGCCCCCCAACCCCTCCCCTCCCAGGACCCCCATGAAGGGCAGGCTCACCTCCTCCTCCACCTGGATCTCCACGGAAAGGCCATCCAGGTGGCCGGAGCGCACCTCGGCCACCGAGGTGCGGAGGAGGGTGGCGAGCTCCTCCTCGGCGAAGGCCAGGGCCCTCTCCTCCACCTTGCGCTTCATCTCCTCCAGCACCAGGCCGTAGCTGGCCTCGGCCAGGTCCCGGACGATGCCCTCCACGTCCCGGCCCACATAGCCCACCTCCGTGAACTTGGTGGCCTCCACCTTCACGAAGGGGGCTCCGGCCAGGCGGGCCAGGCGGCGGGCGATCTCCGTCTTGCCCACCCCGGTGGGCCCGATCATGAGGATGTTCTTGGGGGTCACCTCCCGGGCGATCTCCGGGGGGAGGCGCTTCCTGCGGTAGCGGTTCCGGAGGGCCACGGCCACCGCCTTCTTGGCGGCCTCCTGGCCCACGATGTGCTTGGAAAGCTCCCGGACGATCTCGGTGGGCGTGAGGTTCATCCTTCCCCCAGGGTGAGGACCGTAACCTGGCCCGAGGTGTAGAGGTCCACCTCCGCAGCTATTTTAAGGGCCTCCTCGGCGATCTCCCGGGCGGAAAGCCCCCCGTGGCGGTAGAGGGCCTTGGCGGCGGCCAGGGCGTAGGGCCCGCCGGAGCCCACCGCCAGCAGGGGCTCCTCGGGGGCGATGACCTCCCCGCTTCCCGAGAGGAGGACCATGCCCTCCCGGTCGGCGGCCACGATCATAGCCTGCAGGTGGCGGAGCACCCGGTCGGTGCGCCAGAGCTTGGCGGTCTCCACCGCTCCCTTGAGAAGGTTGCCCCGGGCCTCCCTGAGGCGCTCCTCGAAGCGCTCCAAAAGGGCCAGGGCGTCCGCCACCCCCCCGGCGAAGCCCACCAGGACCCCCTCCCCCACCTCCAGGCGGCGCACCTTCACCGCCCCCCGCTTGAGGACCGTCTGGCCGAAGGTGACCTGCCCGTCCCCGGCCATGGCGGTGACCCCGTCCTTGCGCACGGCCAGGATGGTGGTGCCGTGGATCTCCACGGGGAGAGGATACCGCCGGCCCATGAGAAAGGCGTTAGGCCTGGCCTCGGACACAAACCCCTCCCCGCCCCCGGCCCTAAACTGGAAGGGTGAAGGCCAGGACCCTAGGCGAGCTCAGGCGCACCTACCCGTTGGAACGGCTCAGGCGCACGGTGAAGGAGGAGGCCCGGGAGAACCTGCGGGAAAAGCTCCGGCGTAGGGAAAGGCTCTTCCCCGGCATCCACGGCTACGAGGACACCGTCCTCCCTGCCCTGGTGCAAGCCATCCTGGCCAAGCAGAACTTCATCCTCCTGGGCACCCGCGGCCAGGCCAAAAGCCGCATCCTGCGGAGCCTCACGGGCCTCCTGGACGAGGAGGTCCCCGCCCTGGCCACCGAGCTCCGCGACAACCCCCTCTTTCCCGTCTCCCCTGAAGGCAAGCGCCTCCTGGAGGAGGCCGGGGACGAGGCCCCCATCGTCTGGGTGGGCCGGGAGGAGCGGTACGTGGAGAAGCTGGCCACCCCCGACACCACCGTGGCCGACCTCCTGGGGGACATGGACCCCATCAAGGCCGCCCGGCGGGGCACGGGGATGGCGGATCTGGAGAGCATGCACTTTGGCCTCCTGCCCCGGGCCAACCGGGGGATCTTCGCCGTGAACGAGCTGGCCGACCTGGCTCCCAAGGTGCAGGTGGCCCTGTTCAACATCCTGGAGGAGGGGGACGTGCAGATCCGGGGCTACCCCATCCGCCTGCCCCTGGACGTCTGGCTGGTCTTCACCGCCAACCCCCAGGACTACACCGCCCGGGGCCGCATCGTCACCCCCCTCAAGGACCGGATCGGGAGCGAGATCCGCACCCACTACCCCAGGAGCCTGGAGGAGGGCCAGAGGATCAGCGCCCAAGAGGCCTACGTGCCCGAGGGGGTCCTGGTACCGGAGTGGGTCCGGCTCTCCGTGGAGGCGGTGGCCTTCGCCGCCCGGGAGGACCGGCGGGTGGACCAGACCGCCGGGGTCTCCCAGCGCCTGGCCATCAGCCTCCTGGAGGTGGTGGCCTCGGGGGCGGAACGGCGGGCCCTCCTCCAAGGGGCGCGCCCGGTGGCCCGCCCCTTGGACCTCTACGGGGGGCTTCCCGCGGTCACCGGTAAGCTGGAGCTGGAATACGAGGGAGAACTCCAGGGGGCGGAAAGGGTGGCCCGGGACCTGGTGCAAAGGGCCTTCGGCATGGTCCTCCCCCGCTACCGCCTGAACACCGATCCCATCGTGGCCCACTTTGAGGCGGGGAACCTCCTCACCCTGCCGGAAGGAGGCGTGGAGGAGGCCCTAAAGGCCATGGAAGAGGTGCCGGGCCTCCTGGAGGCGGCCGGGGCCCTGGCGGGAAGCGGGGAGCCCGAACTCCTCCTTTCCGCGGGGGAGTTCGTGCTGGAGGGGCTGGTGGGGCGGCGGAAACTGGCCCGGGGAGAGATGAGCTACCAGGCGGCGGAGAGGACGCGGAGCTATGGCAACTAGCCTAGAACGGGATAGGCAGGCGGTGCTCACCGCCCTGGCGCCCTACCTCCAGGGCAGGGGGGTAAAGCTCATCCTCTACGGCTCCCACGCCCGGGGGAAAGCCGGTCGGGGCTCGGACCTGGACCTGGCCCTGCTAAGCCCCACCCCCTTAGGGGAAATCCTCCCCCTCCTCAGGGAGGCCTTGGAGGAGGGGCCCGTGCTCCGCCGGGTGGAGCTGGTGGACCTGGGGGAAGTGGACCCCGCGTTCCGGGAAAGGGTTCTAAGGGAGGGGATCGTATGGGCCGAGTTCTAGAACGCCTGGCGGTGGCCAAGCGGGCCCTTGGAACCCTGGAGGAGCTGGCGTACCGGGAAGCCCCAAGTCCCTTGGAGCGGGATGCCGCCATACAACGTTTTGAGTACACCTTCGAGGCTTTTTGGAAAGCCCTCCAAGTCTTCCTGAGGGAGAGGGAAGGTTTGGAAGCCGCAAGCCCCAAGCGGGCCATCCGCCTGGCCCACGAGGTGGGCCTGATGGAGGAAGAGGAGGCCCGCTTGGCCCTCACCATGGCCGACGACCGCAACCTCACGGTCCACACCTACAACGAGACTTTAGCTCAGGCCATATTCGCACGGCTCGGCGGCTACGCCCAGCTCATGGGCAAGGTTCTTGGGAGGATGATGGATGAAGGCCGTCCGCTATAGCCGCTACGAGGGAAGCCTGGAAGACCTCTCCCCCGAGGAGATCCTCTCCCTCCTCGAGGACTTCCTCTTGGACTCTGGGTTTTCCGACCCCTTCCAGCGCTACGACCCCGACCCCGAACGCCGCCCCACCCTGGAGGACCTCTACGACGCCCTCCTCCAGGCCCTCCTCCGGAACGAACTGGTGCCCGAGGACTGGATGCGGGAGGCCCGCTTGGCCGAGCGCAAGGAGGAGACCCGGCTCCACCAGGCCATCCAGGGGATGATCCGGAGGCTTCAGGAGGCGGGCTACCTCCGCCTGCCCGGGGAGGACCCCACCCGCCCGGCCCAGGAGGGCCACCTGGGGGAGGCGGGGGAGGCCCGCTTCGAGCTCACGGAGAAGGGGGCGGACTTCCTGGGGCTGAGGAGCTTGCGGGAGCTCCTGGGCGCCTTAGGCCGCAACGCCCCCGGCCTCCACCCCACTCCCCACCACGCCCCCGGGGTGGAGAAGACCGGGGAGACCAAGGGGTGGGAGTGGGGGGACCCCCTGGAGCTCAACGTGCCCGAAACCCTGAAGCGGGCCGCGGCCAAGGGGCTCACCGACCTGGGCCCGGAGGACCTGGTCATCGACCTCGCGGAGTACACCGCCAGCATGAGCACCGTGGTCCTCCTGGACTGCTCCCACTCCATGATCCTCTACGGGGAGGACCGCTTCACCCCGGCCAAGCGGGTGGCCCTGGCCCTGGCCCACCTCATCCGCACCCAGTACCCCGGGGACCGGGTGCGCTTCGTCCTCTTCCACGACACCGCGGAGGAGATCCCCTTGGCCAGGCTCCCCCTGGCCCAGGTGGGCCCCTACCACACCAACACCAAGGCGGGGCTGGAGCTGGCCCGCGCCCTCCTCAAGAAGATGGGGGGGGAGATGCGGCAGATCATCCTCATCACCGACGGCAAGCCCTCGGCCCTCACCCTGCCCAGCGGGGAGATCTACAAAAACGCCTGGGGCCTGGACCCCCTGATCCTGGCGGAGACCCTCAAGGAGGCCACCCTGGCCCGGCGGGAGGGGATCCCCATCCACGCCTTCATGCTGGCCCGGGAGCCGGAGCTCCTGGCCTTCGTGAAGAAGCTCAGCCAGATCACCCGGGGCAAGGCCTACCTGACCCACCCCGGGAACATCGGCCGGTACCTCCTCCTGGACTTCCTGAACAAGAAGGTGCGGCGGAACTAGCCCCTAGGAGGCCGAGGTGAGGGAAAAGGCGGAAACCCGGTCCAGCAGCAAGGGAGGGCGGGGCGTCCGGCAAGGGGTTCGGAACAGCCCCTTGGGGGCCCGCGCCCCCAAGGGATACCTGGCCCTGCGCCTCGGCCTGCTCCTGGAGAGGCTCCGCCAGGCGAAGCCCCTGCCCAAGCCCCCGCCCGCCCTGTTCCGGGAGCACCCGGAGGTGCGGACCCCCCTCCGCCTGGACCTTCCCTACTACGCCGCCCGCAGGGGCGGGAAGTTTATCCTGATCCCTTGGGACGGCTACATGGAGGAGGTGGAGCGGGCCCTGGAGGAGCTTTAACATCTTGCCAAGCCATCCTGCTTCCTTGGCCCATCAGCGCAGCGGACCCATCGTTCGCAAAGCCTCCTGCTGCCCTTCATCCAACGCTCTTGGCGCCGGAAGGCCCGCCTTAAGGGCACGCTCCAGGGATCGCTCCAAAGCCGAGGCCCAAAGGAGCAAGGGGCCCTCCTGATGCCAGGGGACCAACATCCCCTTTAGGCCCAGGAGGAGACGCCCCACATCCTCACGAGCCCAAACCCGCTGAGCCTGCAAGCTAAGGGGAAGATAGTATGTAGACTGAGCCCAGAAAATTTGCCGTTCTGGCTCGGCCACATACCGATAGAAAGCCTCTAGACCCTGCTTTACCTCCGGAGAAGCTCCCCGCAAAACCACCAAAACCGATCCGGAGGCCGCCACCCTACCCTCCGCTTCCAAGGGCGGAGGGGCCAGCCCAATGGCAAAAGGCCAGTTGGCCCGACCCTGAGCTGCGGGAAGCAAGGTGGAAGGTCCCAAAGCCAAGAATGCCTTGGTCCTGAGAAAGTCAGCCCCGGCCGCCCAGATCTCTGTGGCTCCTCGTGCCTGCAGAGCACCGCGCCGGGCCATATCCTGGAGATAGGATAGGGTGGCGACGGCCTGGGGATGGTTAAAACTCGGCCGACCCTCCCGCACCAACCATCCGCCCCGGGCTAAGACCAGAGCGGAGAAGCTGTAGGCATCCGCTGAGAAAAGCAGCCCTCGAGCAGAACGGCTGCTGAGCCGCTCCGCAGCCTGGGCCAGCTCAGCGAAAGTACGGGGTGGCCTTACCTGGCGGGCCGCCAGAGCCTGCTGATTGAAAAAGAGCACCGCCACTGAGATTCCCAGAGGATACCCGTACAACCGCCCGCCCACCCGACCTAGGGCCAGAAGCTGGGAGTCGAGGTCGGGTTCCTGGAGCGGAGTAAGGGCCTCCAGCAGCCCTTCCCGAACCAGAACGGGCAGGAAACCCAGCTCCACTTGGGCTGCAGGAGGAGCGGTCCCGTTGCGCAACGCCGCCGCCAACAGGACCCCCATTTCGCGATAATCGCCCACGAACCGGGGTTCTATGCGGAAGCGGTTCTGGGCCCCGTTAAAGGCCTGGACATACCCCTCCAGAACCCCCCCCTCCCCCAGGGTATGCCAGAGGGGAATGACCAGCTGGGCCTGCACCGGGAGGGCAAGGGCGAAGGTTACCAAGAGAGCCGGCCTCATAGCCCCAGCCTACAGGATGGGCCGAGGAGCATCCCGGCACCGGGCCCGGGCAAAGCCACCCTTGCCCGCCCGAGCTCTACCGGCCCTAGGGCCGGGCCGAGCTCCCCCGGGCAGGAGGGCCCAGGGCTTCTTTCACAAAGGCCCCCGCTACCCCTAGGACAAGCCCCAAAGCCGCTCCAAAAACCAGAAGGGCAACCCGCCTAGGCGCCACCTCCTCGTATACAGGTTGGGCGCGAACCAGGACCTCGGCCAAGGCTCCTTGAACCAGTGCCAGTTCCAGCTGGAGGTCCAGGCGCTTCCGGGCAAGGGACGAGTAAGCTTCCTTAGCCAACTCCAAGGTTTGGGTCACCTCGCCCAGCTCCACCCAGGCCCTCGCTACCCGCTCCCGCAAGAGGGCCATGCGGGCCTCGATCCCCTCCAACCTCGCCCTAAGGGCTTCCCTCTCCCGCTCAAGGGAAAGCCTTTCCGGCCCCGAAGCAGCCTGGAGCCTGGATTCTAGCTCCACAAGAGCGCTTTTCATCCTCAGGTATTCGCCCGGCAGGGCATCGCTAACCGCGGTGACCTGGCCGGGAATCTGGGCCAATCCTTGGAGGAAGACCAGCTCCGCCAGGTTGCGCTCCAGGCTGCTGGACTGCCAGAAAGCTGCCCAAGCCGCCTGGGCCTGACGGTATGCCTCCCTTGCCTCGGCCAACGGGCCTTCCAGGAACCCGAGTTGGGCCTCCACTCGGGCCGAAAGCAGGTCCCTAAGCCGGCGCACCACCGCCTCTGCCCAAAGGTCGGCCGCTCTGGCCGCTGCCTCCGGGGAAGGAGCGCGCACGCTGAGCGAGGCCACCACCGTGAAGGAATGCCCCTGGAAACCCACCTGCTGGTGGATAGCCTGGCTCTCCAGGCTGAACCCTCGAATCATGCGTTGGGGCCCCAGGCCTTCCCCTCCCTCTTGCCAGGCAGGGGGAAGCTGCCCTTCCCTCTCCAGGGCTTCCCAGACTTCCCGAGCAACCTCTGGGGAGAAGGCCAAAGCCCTAAGCTCCTCGAGGGGAAGGGCAGTCTGGTCCTGCCCGGGAAGGGGGCGAACACCTAGGGTAGCCGTGGAAGCGTAGAGGGGCTTTGCCAGGAAAAACCCGTAAACGAAGGCCCCCAAGAGCCCCAGCAGGGGAAGACTCAGGATCAGGCCCCATTGACGCCTCAGCGTTTCTAAAATATCTCGCAAAGAGAGTTCGTCCCCAGGGATTTCCGCCATATCAAGCTAAGTATACCGGCCTTGGGTCCAGGAAATCCTCGAGCCAGATCATCCTGAATCGGTTTTACTTTCGGAAACGGGCAGGGCTTCCCAGCTGCCGGGGCTGTAAGAGGGCACCAAGAGGCTTAGGGCCTCCCGCACCTTACCCGGATCATAGGAGCGGGCCGCGGCGAACAGGCCTTCCAACAGGCCGGGAAAGTCTTCGCCCAGGGTGCCGTTCTTAGCCACGAAAATCTTCTCGTGTCTAGAGGCCTCTGTTCCCTCCTCCGCCGTGAGAAGCTCCTCATAAAGCTTTTCCCCGGGCCGCATACCGGTGAAGACGATCTCAATATCTCGGTAAGGCTCCAGACCTGCTAGACGGATCAAGTCCTTGGCCAGGTCCAAGATGCGCACCGGCTCCCCCATGTCCAACACGTAGACCAAACCCCTACCTCCCATACTCCCTGCCTGAAGGACCAGCTGGGTAGCCTCCGGGATGGTCATGAAGTAGCGGCGCATCTCCGGGTGGGTCACGGTCACAGGCCCTCCCCGGCGTATCTGCTCCAGAAACAGGGGCACCACACTACCCCTGCTACCCAGGACGTTGCCAAAGCGCACGGAAACGAAATCCTGCCCCTCCTTGGCTCGTTTGGCTCCCCAGGAAACCACCATCTCCGCTACCCGCTTGCTGGCCCCCATCACGGAAGTGGGGTTCACCGCCTTATCGGTAGAGATGTTCACCAGGCGCTCCACGCCATAGACCAGGGCCAACTCCACCAGGTTCCTCGTCCCCCCCACGTTGTTGAACACAGCCTCGGAAGGCCAAGCCTCCATCAACGGCACGTGTTTGTGGGCAGCGGCGTGAAAAACCACGTGGGGACGGTAAAGGCGAAACACCTGCTCCAACCCCTCCCGGTGCCGCACATCGGCCACCACCACCTTGTACCGGAGCTCGGGCCACTCAACCTCCAGCTCCTTCTCAAGCTGGAACAAGCTGTTTTCCCCCCGCCCTAGGAGGAGCAGAAGGTCGGGGTGGAACCGGGCCACCTGCCGGGAAACCTCGCTCCCGATGGAGCCCCCAGCGCCCGTGATGAGAACCACCCGGCCCTCTAGGTAGCCCGCGATCTCTTCCAGGTTGAGCCGCACAGGCCTCCGGCGCAAAAGGTCCTCCAAGCGAACCTCACGGATCTGGGGAAGCCCCACCCGACCGGAGAGAATCTCGTAGAGGGGGGGCAGGATGCGGTAGGGCACCCTTGAAAGCCGGGCCAGGTTCACCACCTGGCGCACCACGCTTCCGGGGGCAGAGGGCATGGCGATAAGGACCTCTTCCACCGCCAGCTCGCGCACGGCCTTAGGCAGGTCCTGGAGGGATCCCACCACCGGAACCCCCTTAATGGTCTGCCCCCGCTTGTTGGGGTCGTCGTCCAGGAAGCCCACGGGCCTCAGGCCCGCCTCAGGGTGCCGGAGCATCTCACCGGCGATCAAGCTTCCCGCCTCCCCTGCCCCGGCCACCAGGACACGCCGTCCTGTGGTCCCCTGCCCGCGCCGGTTTTCCCAATAAAGCCGGGTGGCCAAACGCGCCCCCCCCATGGCCAAAAGAGCCAAGACCCCGGCGATGGGGGGCACGCTTTTAGGCACGGGCAGGTACGCGGCCAAGAGCCAGGCGAAGAGCAGGAGGACTGCGGTCCCCAGAACCACGGCCTTCAGGAGGCGCAGGAGATCCCGTACCCCTACGCGGCTCCAAGCCTGGAGGTGCAGGCCAAAGAAGTAAACGAGCAGGGCCTTCACCGGAAGGCCCAGCAAGGCATACACCAGGGCCACCTCCCGGTACTGGGGAGGGAGGCCCTCGAGGCGAAGGGTAAAGGCCAGGGGCGTGGCTAAAGCCCAGAGGAGGAGGTCGAGGAGGAACTTGATAGTCGTCCGCATATGCCAGGTTCAGCTTACCCGGGGCAAGGGTGAAAAAGGAATGAACGGCGCTTTACCGCGCCAACCTCCTCAGGGCCTCGACCACCCGGTCCTGGTCCTCCGGTTCCAAAGCAGAGCCTGAGGGAAGGCAAAGGCCTTGCGCAAACAGGTTCTCCGCCACCCTCCCCCCCACCACCTCTGCCCCCTGAAAAACGGGCTGGAGGTGGAGGGGCTTCCAAACAGGGCGGCTTTCTATCCCTTCTTGCTCCAAGGCCTGTCGGATTTGCTCGGGAGAGTGCCCGAAAGCTTCTGGGTCCACCAGGATCACCGAAAGCCAGCGGCTGTGCTTGCCCCAAGGGGCTTCCGGCTGAAAGGAGATACCGGGCAGGTCACCTAGACCCTCCACGTAACGGCGGAAAACACGCCTCCTTGCCTCTACCCGGTCCCGCAGGACACGGAGCTGGGCCCGGCCTACTGCTGCTAGAAGGTTACTGAGGCGGTAGTTGTACCCCACTTCCCGGTGTTCATACCAGGGAACCGGCTCCCGGGCCTGTGCCGCCAGTTTGCGGGCTCGGGCAATGAGGGCGGGATCGTCGGAAACCAGCATGCCACCCCCGGAAGTGGTGATGATTTTGTTGCCGTTAAACGAGAAAACCCCCGTCAGACCAAATGTACCTGGGCTCCTCCCCCGGTAGGTAGCCCCCAAAGCCTCGGCAGCGTCCTCTACCAGGGCTACCCCATACTCTTGGCAAAGGGCCAGTATGGGGTCCAGGTTGGCGCTCTGTCCGTAGAGGTGGACCAGGACCACCGCCTTGGGAAGCCTGCCCCGCTTGGCCCTTGCCTCTAGAAATTCCCCCAAGAGGTCGGAATCCATGTTCCAAGAAACAGCCTCGCTGTCTATGAAAATTGGCCTGGCTCCCAGGTAGAGGATGGGGAATGCGCTGGCAGCGAAGGTAAGAGTGGAAACCGCTACCTCGTCCCCAGGCCCCACACCGGCCAGGATCAGGGCCAGGTGGATGGCCGCCGTACCGGAGCTCAGGGCTAGGGCATGCTTCGCACCCACCACCTCTGCGAACTCCCGCTCAAAGGCTTCCACCTGGGGGCCTAAGGGGGCGACCCAGCCAGACTCCAGGGCCTCCTGGAGGAAGCGGGCCTCGAGGCCGGAGAGGTGGGGAGGAGAAAGGTATATCCGCTTCATATGCCCCTCCTCACCCTGGCCGGAACGCCAAAGGCCACCGCACCCGGGGGGATATCCCGAACCACCACGCTCCCCGCGCCCACCACCGACCAGTCGCCTACCCTCACCCCTGGGGCAAGGGAAGCCCCTACCCCTACCAAGCAACCCTCCCCAATGCGGACCGCACCCGCCAAGCGCACCCCCGGAGCCAGGTGGGCAAACTCTCCCACGAAGCAATCGTGCTCTACAATAGCACCCGTGTTCACAATGACCTGCCGCCCAACCACCGCCAGCGCCTGGACCACAGCTCCGGCAAAAACAACCGTCCCCTCACCTAAGGAAGCCGACGGGTGGACGTAAGCCCGGGGATGAACAACGGTCAGCCAGGAAACGCCGGGATACCGCTCAAACAAAGCTTTCCGCAAGCGATTGTCCCCCACCGCCAGCACCGCCCCTGGAGCGGCTTCCTCCCCAAGAAGGCTCGTGGGGCCGACCACCGGCAGGCCCAGGATATTGGAGCCCCATTTGTCCGCATCGTCATCCAGGACAGCCGTGGGCCTGATTCCCAACTCCATGAGGGTGGCGACCACCACCTTGGCGTGCCCTCCACCCCCGACCACGTACACCCTCATGGCTCACCGGTCCCTTTAAACTCCGGCATGGTGGCATGGCCCGGGGCGGATATCCCCTCTCGCCTGAGTACCTTTAGGACGGTCAAGGCCAGCACCTTCAGGTCAACCCAGATGGTCCAGTTGTCCACATACCACACGTCCAGCTTGAACTTCTCTTCCCAAGTCAGGGCGTTACGCCCGTTCACCTGGGCCCACCCGGTAATGCCCGGCTTTACCTCGTGCCTGCGGGCCTGTTCCGGGGTGTAGCGCTCCAAATACTCCCTGAGAAGAGGCCTAGGCCCCACCAGGCTCATCTCCCCTTTTAGAACGTTGAAAAGCTCGGGGAGCTCGTCCAAGCTGGTTTCCCGCAGAAAGCGGCCAAAAGGGGTTAGGCGTTTGTCGTCGGGAAGAAGCCCGCCCTGGGCATCCCGTTCCTCGGTCATGGTCCGAAACTTGTAGATGACGAAGGGTTTTCCACCAAAGCCAGCCCTTACCTGCCGGAAAAGCACGGGGCTCCCCAGCTCCCGCCGCACCCTCCAGGCCAGATAGAGCATCAGGGGACCGAAGGCAAGGAGGCCAAAGCTGGCTCCTAGGACGTCCAGGCATCGCTTGAGAAAGGTGTTGCGGGCAACCCTCATGGCCTCACCGCGATCAAGTTCAACTGCTAGGTGCCGAGCGCCTCCCTGCCGGTTGTCGAGGGGAAGGAGGCCCACCCTACGGCCGATCTTTGCGCCTGCGCCCGAGCCCAGACCATGAAAACGGCAAGGTACACGAAGATGCGCAGGCGCATCGCCGTTCCCAAATTATCGTTTCCCAAAACGAAAACCGTGGTGTAGGCCAGTGCGAACAGCAGGAGAAATTTCGAGAAGAAATCTAGGCGAAGACGAGCACCCCACACCCCAGCAGCAAAATAGAGAAAGGGCAAGGATTCCGCCAGGAAAAGAAGGAAAGCCTTAAAGGAGTTGAGGTACAGGCCAAGGACCTGATACACAAAAGACAGGCCAAACACCCTCAAAAAATCCATTCCCGATCGCCCCTGGAAGCCGAGCCCGAAGGAGGAGCCCCCCCCTGCAAACCCCTCCTCCCCCCGGTACTGGGCAACGGGGGCCAATAAGCCCACGGTGTGGGCCACGTAGAGGGCCATCCCATAAAGGACCAACCCGGCGAAGATGGCCTCCCAGCGGAGGCGAAAGCGCGAAAAGAGGTGGGCCAACAAAAACCCGAGCCCCAAGGAAAAGCCCAGGTATCCCCGCAGGTGAAAGAGCACCCCCACCAGGACCGCAAACAGGGCGGCATAACCCACCCTGGCTAAGGTAGCCTTGGAAAAATAGCGGCGAGCAACGTAGACCCCGATCAGGAATATGCTCAGCATGAAGACATCCCGATAGATATCCAAAGTGAACCAAAAGGGAGCGGGATAAAGGGCAACCACGGCCGCCGAGAACCAAAACAGCCTGTGCCCGGCTCCCCTAACCTTAAAGCCCCCCACAGCGACATATGCGGCCGCTATGGGAACCAGCCAAACCCCCAGGAGCATATTCAGGAAGGCGACGCCTTGCCTGCTGTACATTCCCGCCTCGTACAACCCCCGTAGGAGGACAGGCCAAAGGGAGGTGGCGTAACCGACCCTTCCCTGGGCATAAGCGTGGTAATAGTCCCCGTCGTTGCCGGACTCAGGCCCTACAATCCAGCCCAGCAAAGGCACACCCCCCAAAACCACCAGGGCCCAGAGGTAGGTCTTACCCAAGGAAGCCGTCAAAAAGACGGCAAACCAGAACCGGCTGGGAAGCTGCGCCCAAAAGGGCAGGGATTTGCCCTTTGCCCTTCCCGGGCCTCTCCTTGTCGCCCAAGCCGCCATTCTCTAAAGCCCCAGATCCCTGACCAGCCGCTCGCTCGCCTTTCTTGCGTCAAACCGCCTCTCCGCCAACCTGCGGCTCTCCCAGCCCATGGGCAGGATGAGGCCAGGCTCCCGCAGGAAAATTTCCATGGCCTTCGCCAGGGCGCTCGCATCCCGGGGCGGCACCAGGAAGCCGTTCACCCCCTCCACCACCGTTTCCCGGCAACCGGGAGCGTCCGTGGTGATCACTGGACGGGCCATGGCCATGGCCTCCTGGGTGCTGCGGGGGACACCCTCCCGGTAAGAGGGTAACACATACACGCTGGTTTCCCGCAAGTACGGGCGCACGTCCCCCGCCCAAGGCACCCATTCCAGAATACCTTCCCTTACCCAGGCCCGCACCTCTTCTTCCCGGACAGCCCCGGGGTTGGTGTCCAGGGGCCCGATGAGAAGGAAGCGGGCCTCAGGATACCTGGCCTTCACCCTGCGGGCGGCCTCGGCGAACTCCCGCACCCCCTTCTCCTTGAGAAGGCGCGCAATGAGGGTAAAGGTGGGCGGGTCCAGATGAGGCGGGGCCGGAGGCCACTCCTCCAGGGGAACCCCGATTCCCCCTAGGAGCACCGCCTTCTCCCTGCGCACTAGACCGCGGGCCACGAACTCCTCGAGGTCATCCGGATTGAGGAAGAAGACCTTGTGGGCCAGGGCGAAGCTAAGGCGGAAAAGTAGGGTCAGTATGCTACGCACGAGCCGCCTCTTCAACCCCTCTTCTCCGGGCGTAAAGGCGTACCCCAGCCCCTCCACCACCGCCGCCCTAAGGGGGACCCCCGCCAGGGCCGCCGCCGGGATGCCGTAGGCGTTGGGCTTGGCCTGCCAGGTAAGGACCACCTGCGGACGCTCCCGACGAAAAAAGCGGAGGAGGGAAAGGAAACTCTTCAGGTCCTCCAGCGGACTTAACCCCGTGCGGCTCAAGGGGTAGTCCACGGGCAAGGCCCCCAGGGCCAGCACCCCCTCCCTGATCTCTGGGGTGAAGTCTGGACCTAAGACCCACACCTTCACCCCCCGCTGGGCCAGCTCCCGCAGCAGGGCTCCTCGGAAACGAATTAGGGAAGGGGTATAGGGGTTGACCATGGCCAGGGAGGGGCTTACACCAACCCTTTCCGCTTCAGCAGGCTCAGGTAAAGAGCCTCCCATCGCTCCACGATTTTATCCAACGAGAAGTGCTCTTCCACCCACTCCCGCCCCCTAAGGCCCATGAGGACGCGGTCCCCCTGGTCCAAGGCCAGCATCCGCTCCATAGCGCCAGCCAAGGCCTCCGGAGATCTGGGCCACACGAGGAAACCGCTTACCCCCTCCCGCACCACCTCCCGGTTGGCCCCCACGTCCGTGGCCACGATAGGCAGGCCGCTGGCGTGGGCCTCCAGAAGAACCATGGGCATACCCTCCCAGGCAGAGGACATCACGTAGGCGTCCGCAGCGTTCATAAGCTCGGGAACATCCTTGCGTAGCCCCAGAAAGCGCACACTTTCCCCCAATCTCAGCTCCAAAGCCAAACTTTTGACCTGGTCCTGCAAGCTCCCTTGGCCCACCACCCAGAGCCGGGCCTGGGGGTGCTTCCCCCTCACCTGGGCGAAAGCCCGAAGGAGGGTCGGGTAATCCTTGGCCTCCTCAAGCCGCCCCACGGCCAGCCACAAGAACTCCTCCCCCACCCCGAGTTCCTGGCGCTTAACCTTACGGATTTCCGGGCGGGGGGCAAAGCGCTCCGTGTCCACGCCATTGGGGATGTAGACCAGTTTGTCCGGCCTCACCGCCCTACCTTGGAGGAAGCGCTCGCACCCTTCCCTTGACACCTGGGTGGTCACATCCGCCAGGAAGTCCGTCAGGCGGTAGGCGAGGTGGGTGCTGCGCTCGGTTTTGAAGGAGCGGCCCACCTCGAGGGTGTTTTGAGCGGTAGAAATCAGCACCGGCACCGGGGCCAGCACCCGGGCCACGCGGGCCAGGAGGTTGGCGTGGATCATCTGGCTGTGGACCACGTGGGGGCGGTACCGCCGGAACAGGGCGGCGAGGCGCACCACTCCCCGAGGATCGGGTTGGCCGCGGCGCATGCCCAGGACCGCTACGGGAATACCAGCTTCCCTGAGTTCCCCCACAAAGGCCTGGGGCTCCAGCAGGGAAGCCACCTGCACCGCCCAACCCCGGGCATGCAAGCGATGGGCTAAAGCCACCACTTGTGTTTCCGCCCCTCCATAGGCTAGTCCCGTGACCACCTTGAGCAAACGCGCGTTTTTCGGCCGCTCCAAGAGCACCCCCCCTCTCGTTTTCCAATGGGGCAACCCGCAAAAAGATCATCTCGCGCGGTTATCCCTCAAGCCCAGCACTTCCTCGTACGCACGCAACGCCTCCTCCAAGCCAAAGCGTTCTCGAGCCCGCCTTGCCCGGGCCTGTTTTTCAGTTTCCGAATCGGGCTGAAGAAGGGCCTCCATCAATGCTTTAGCCAAGGCCTCCTCGTCCCCTACGGGGACCAAGCGACCCCATCTCCCTCCCTCCAGCACCTCTGCGGGCCCGTAAGGGCAATCCGTAGCCACCACCTTTGTCCCTAGAGCCAAGGCCTCAATGAGGACCGTAGGCAGAGCCTCCGAAGCGGAGGACAAGGCCAGCACCGAAGCCCGCCGCATGTAGGGGTAAGGGTTGGCCATGAATCCCGGCATCTCCACATAGGCCTCCAGTCCTAAGCCCCTTACCAAAGCCTCTAGCGCAGGCCGCTCGGGACCCTCACCTAAGATGAGGAGGCGGCTCGGCACCCGCTGGCGAACCTTGGCAAAAGCCCGGATTAGGAGGGAGAAGTCCTTTTGAGGAACAAGCCGCCCCACCCCTAACACCACGGGCTCCTCTCCCGGTCTGAACCAGGGGTGTTCCAAAGGTTCCTCGGCCTTCTGGTAAAGTTCCTCCGTCACCACGGGGTTGTAAATGGTGCGCACCTTTTCCCGTGGGACTCCCAGGTCACGAACCAGTTCCTCCGCCACCCCTCGGGAAACCGCCACCACCGCGTCCGCCCAAGGATAGGTGTTCCGGATCCAAAAGGGCATCAGCTTGCCCCGAAGCGTTTGGGACCACGCGGCGCTGGGAAGGACGCCGATGTGCTCCGCCACCACCAAACGGGTGGGCACCCGGGCCATGCGCCGGGCCCAGATGGCCACCACGTTGGCGTGATTCAAGGAGGATAGAAGAACAACGGGACGCTCTCTCTTTAAGTACCGGACCAGCGGGAGCAGGGATTGGGCCACGCGCCCACTTTTGAAATCCACCAACCTAAGCGGAGAAGGTATCTGGGCTAGAAGGGGGCCGTCGGCGCGAGCCAGGACGAGGTCCACCTGGTAACCCCTGCGGCTCAGGCCTTCTGCGAGAGTAAGGGTTATCCGCTCAGCCCCACCGGCTGCCAGTGAGGGCAAAAAAAGCCCTACCCTCACGTTCCACCCCCGATCCACCGCCCTAGGCGCTTAAGCCAAGGGGGCCTTCCCACCACATCCAGGCCTCAAATCAACCAGCGCGTGCGAAGACCGGGGGGAAGGAAGAGGACCAAAAGGAAGAAGACAGCCTGCCGAAAGCGCTTCCTTAGGGGCAGGTACGGCCAGGTAAGGGAAGCCGCGAGGCCATCAAGGCCTAACTTAGCGTAGCCAGTCCGGACCAGATCCGAGCCTAAGGCTTTGGCCAAGGCCTCTATTTTGTAGCCATGAGCGTGTCCAAAGGGGTATCGGGGAGTCCATCCCCTTTTGGCCGCTTCTCTTAAGATTATGCCCTTTTGGCATTCCCCAATCCGGATCTCCTTTTCCAACCATTCCCTAACCACGTTGAGGGTAGCCCAGGCGTTCTTCCCATGCACCCTGTAAAGGGCAAACGGCTCCTCCACGGAAACGATAGGCCCGCGAAGACCCGCAAGGGTCAGCAAGTAACTGTCCGCGCTGATCCTCCAACACTCCTCGGGCATGGGCAACACCGCGGACAAAAACTCCCGGGAAAAGGCGTTGCCGCTGGTAGGAGGGCTAGGGTACATCCTCCAACGCAGCAAATATTCCCTAACCGAGCCTGAGGGGAGGGGAACCTCTTTTTCGGGGTAGGAGTAACCCAAGGGTTTCAGGATGGCATCGACCACCTCCACCCTCCCCTGGACCGTGGTGATCCCCGGACGCCAGGCAGCCATCACCTGGGCTACAGCTTGGGGCAAGAGCACATCATCCGCATCCAAAAAAAGGACTACTTGACCCTTGGAGGCTCGGAAACCCGCATTGAAAGCGGAGGCTTGCCCCCCGTTTTCCTTGTAAACTGGCACGATTTTTCCCGAAAAAGCATACTCCTCTATCACATCTCGGGAGTTGTCGGTGGACCCGTCGTCCACCACCACAACCTCCAAATTAGTATAACTTTGATTTAAGGCGCTTTCTATCGCATCCCGCAAGTACTGCCCATAGTTGTAGTTATTAATCACGATGCTGACCAACGGCCCCTCTCTCACCATAACCTCCCTTCCAGACCAACCAATGCCTGCGGATCAACCCCCAAGCAGACCTAGACCAGGGCAAAGCCAGCCAGACTCCAAGAGGGCCGAGAGCCCACAAGCCCGCGTGCGGGGCAAAAAGGGCCAGGCCCAAAAAGATAGCCCAGCCCAGCGGTTCCCAAAGGGACAAAGGACCGACGCGGCGGAGGAGGAAAAGGTGGATGAGGGCATAGCTCAGGAGGGCAAGCACTTCGGCCAGACCGTAGCCCAAAAGGCCGAAGGAGGGCAATCCCCAAGCCAGCGTAATCCCCAGCAACCCCATGTGCGCCAGATGGAAGAGGAACACATCGAGGTTGTACCTCAGGACATAAAGCGCAGAGGAATGCAAGGAAAAAGTCGCATTGAAGAGGTAACCCAATGCGACATAAGGTAATACTTTCAAAACCAAATCTCCCGCAGGCCCCAAAAGCCAGGGCAAAACAAGGGGCGAAACCAGGGTAAAAACAAGAAAGACTGAACCCACAGCTAGGGTCTGGACCAAAGCGCCCTCTTCCACCCCCCTAAGCAGGCTACGGCGATCCCCTTGGAGGCGTCCTAACAAAGGTATCGAAATCCTCCAGCCAATCCCGTTGAGAAAGGCCAGGGGTTCTACAATGCGCACGGCCATCGCCACCAGCCCCGCTGCGTCTGTACCCACGTAGCGACCCACCAGGGTAAGCACCAGGGGCAAGCGCACCTGCCAGGCCCACGCGGAAGCGGAATAGCCTAGACCGTAGGCCACCATTTCTTTGAGCAAAGACCCGCGCCATGTCCAACGCGGGCGATATGGAAAGCGAAGCCAGTACCCCACCAGTAGAAGGGTCTGCTGTCCCCATACCCCCACCACAGGTGCCCAAACGCCTTTGCCCGCAAGGGCTAAGGGGATGGCTAAGGAAAGGGCTACAACCTGCCCGAGGAGCTCCACCCTCGCCACCACGGGATAGTCCAGCCTACGCTCTAACTGGCTTAAGGGAACCAAGGCCAGAAGCTGGATAGGTATGAGGGCAAATAAGGCGGTTATGGGCCAGAAGGCTTGCAAAGAAATGCTTGCCAGATGCAGAACCCCGTGGGAAAAGACGGGAGCCAGGAGCAGACTCGCACCCCCAGCCAAAACCAGATAGGCAAAGGCCTGGTCCAGGCGATCCCGGGTGAGCTGAGGATGGCGTATGAGGTACACTCCAATACCCAGGCTCAAGACTTGTATAGCAAAAATAGATATAGCCGCAGCTATGGCGAAGATTCCGTAGGCATCGGGACCGATTATTCGGATAACAAAAAAGAGGTTGGCTAGGCTCAGGAGCATTCCTATGCCCTGCCGCAAGGCAAGGGCGGTTCCGCCAAGAAGGATCTGCCTACGAAGCCCCATCAAGCACTTCCCTAAAGTGGTCTAGGGTCCTCCGCAATCCCTCCCGCACCGCTACCTTGGGCTCCCAGCCCAAAAGCTCGCGGGCCAGGGAGATGTCCGGCCGCCGCTGGCGGGGGTCGTCCTCCGGCAAGGGGCGGAAGACGATAGGGGAAGGGCTCCCTGTGAGCTCCTTCACCAACAGAGCCAGGTCCAGCACCCGGTATTCCTCCGGGTTCCCCAGGTTCACGGGGTAGGGGTAGTCCACCTCCATCAGGCGGCGGAGGCCCTCGATGAGGTCGTCCACGTAGCAGAAGGAACGGGTCTGGCTCCCGTCCCCATAGACCGTGAGGGGCTCCCCCCTCAGGGCCTGGACGATGAAGCTGGAGACCACCCGCCCATCCTCGGGGTCCATGAAAGGGCCGTAGGTGTTGAAAATGCGCACGATGCGCACGGAAAGACCATGGGCCCGGTGGTAGGCCAGGGTCAGGGCCTCGGCGTAGCGCTTGCCCTCGTCGTAGATGCTCCGGGGGCCCACGGGGTTCACGTTCCCCCAGTAGCTCTCCGGCTGGGGGTGAACCAGGGGGTCCCCGTAGACCTCGCTGGTGGAGGCCAGGAAGAAGCGGGCTCCCTTCCTCAGGCTCAGGTCCAGGAGGTGCCGGGTGCCTTCGGCGTTGACCAGGAGGGTTTCTATGGGGAGCCTCAGGTAGCGGGGCGGGGAGGCGGGGGAGGCGAAGTGGAGCACCCAGTCCAGGGGGCCTGCCACCTCCAGGGGTTTACTGACATCGGCTCTGAGGAAGGTGAAGTGGGGGTGGCGCCCCAGGCGCTTCAGGTTCCGGGTCTGCCCGGTGGAAAGGTTGTCCACCCCCACCACCTCGTGCCCTTCGCGCAAGAGCCTTTCCGCCAGGTGGCTGCCCAAAAAGCCGGCGACTCCGGTAAGGAGAACCCGCACTAAGACACCTCCCTCACCAGGCTACCCCTTTGCGGTACGCCCACACCCAGGTAACGGTACCCGAGCCTGAGGAGCTCCTCCCCGTCCAGGTGGTTGCGGGCGTCCACCACCAGGGGGGTGCGGAAAAGGGCCCTAAGGGACCCCCAGGGCCAGGTGCGGTACTCCGGCCAGTCCGTGGCCAGGACCGCCGCGTCCGCCCCCCGGAGGAGGGCCTCGGGGGTCTCGGCGTACTCCAGGGGAAGGGCAACCTCCCTCCGGGCCCGGGGCAGGGCCACGGGGTCGTGGGCCCGCACAAAAGCCCCCCGCTCCAGAAGGAGGGCCGCCAGCTCCAGGGCCGGGGATTCCCGCAGGTCATCGGTGTGGGGCTTGAAGGCCAGGCCCAAAAGGGCAATGGTCCTGCCCCGCAGGGTGCCCAGGGCCTCCTGGAGTTTGCCCACCACCCGCTGCCGCTGGGCGAAGTTCACCCGCCGGGCCGCCTCCACGATGGGCAAAGGGACCCCCGCCTCCTCCCCCATGGCCAGGAGGGCCAGGGTGTCCTTGGGGAAGCAGCTTCCCCCCCAGCCCAAGCCCGCCTGCAGGAAGCGGGGGCCGATGCGGCTATCCAGGCCGATCCCCCGGGCCACCTCGCGGATGTCCGCCCCCACCCGTTCCGCCAGGGCGGCCAGCTCGTTGATGAAGCTGATCTTCAGGGCCAGGAAAGCGTTGGCCGCGTACTTGATGAGCTCCGCCGAAGCCAGGTCCGTGGTGAGAAAGGGCACCGCCCCCATCCGCTCCGGCCGGGGGAGGAAAGGGGGCGGGGGGAAGCTCTGCTCCAGGACGGGTTCATAGAGCTCCCGTAAAGCGGCCACCGCCCTGGGGTCCTCCGCCCCCACCACGATGCGGTCCGGGTAGAAGCTGTCGTAGAGCGCCTGGCCTTCCCGCAGGAACTCGGGGTTGGAGGCCACCGCCAGGCGGCCGTCCAGCTCCCCTCCATGGGCCTGGGCGTAGGCCCGCCGCACCAGGGCTTCCACGAAGTTCCCGCTCCCCACCGGGACCGTGGACTTGTTCACCACCACGGTGAAGCCCTCCCCCAGGTGCCGCCCGATCGCCTCCGCGGCGGCCTGCACCTGGGAGAGGTCCGGGCCGCCCTTGGGCCCTGGGGGTGTGCCCACCGCCAGGAAGACCACCTCCGCCTGGGGGATGGCCTCCTCGTAGCGGGCGGTGAAGCGGATCCGCCCCTGGGCCAGGGCCAGGACCTCCCGCAGGTGGGGCTCGAAGAAGGGGAGCACCCCCTGCCTCAGGCCCTCCACCCGGGCCTCGTCCACGTCCAGAACCACCACCCGGTGCCCCAGGTAGGCCAGGGCCGCCCCCGTGGTGAGGCCCACGTAGCCAGCGCCGACCACCGCTACCTTTTTCATAGCCCCTCCCAGCACCACCTTAGCAGTATACGGGCGAGGAGCGGGTAAAAGGAGATCCCGGGAAGGTAGAATGAGGCCGGCCATGAGGCGGCTTTGGCCCTTCCTTCTGGGCCCCCTGCTGGCGGGCCTGGCCCTGGCCCAGGACTGGCGGCTCACCCGCAGCCAGACCCTGACCCAGGCCGGGGCCCGGGAGTGGCGCTACACCCTGGCCCCCGCGGGCAGGGAGGCCCAGGAGCTCTGGCAGAAGCTTTCGGAGCAGTACCGGGACCATCTGCGGGCCGGGTACCGGGTGGACCTGGGGGCCTGGCGGCTTTACTTCCTGGGGGGGAGGCTGCGCCTCGAGCCCCACTGCCCGGCGGTGAACCCCGCCTGCTTCACCTTTGGGGCCCTCCCCGTGCCCAAGAACCGCCAGGACCGCCTCCTCCTGGAGCTATCGCAGATGCTGGACCAGGCCCTCCTGCAGGCCCAGGGAACGGGGGGCAGCCTCACCCTCTCCCGGCTTTTCCGCCTGGAGGTGCGCCGGGGACAGGGGCCGCCCTACCCCGCAAGCCCCTCGGGCTGGCGGCCCTAGGGGGCGGGGCTGGGCTAGACTGGGAGGCATGACCCGGCGCGGGCGGCTGGCCGAGGCATCTGGCACGCAGGGCGCGGGGGGAAGCCTTCCCCTGCCCCACCGGCGGGTCCGGGCGTGAGGGGGCTCAGGCTCGGCCTGGTGGCTTACCCCGGCCTGGGGGGTAGCGGCATCGTGGCCACGGAGCTGGCGGACCGCCTGGCCCGGATGGGCCACCGGGTCCACCTCTTCGCCACGGAAAGGCCTTTCCGCCTGCCCCCGGGGAGCCCGGTCCGGTACGTGCCCGTGGACCTGCCCTTCTACCCCGTCTTCCCCGGGCCCCTGTACACCCTCTCCCTGGCAGGGGTCCTGGAGCGGGAGGCGGCGCGGCTCGGGCTGGAGCTGGTCCACACCCACTACGCCATCCCCCATGCCGCCGCCGCCTACCTGGCCTTTGGGGAGGGGTTCCCCCTGGTCCACACCCTTCACGGCACCGACGTTTCCCTTCTGGGCATGGACCCCGCCTTCCACGGCCCCACCAAAAGGGCCCTGCGGGCGGCCCGGGCCACCACCGCGGTGAGCCGGGCCCTGGCCAGGGAGGCGGAGCGGGCCTTCGGGGTGAGGCCCGCGGTCATCCACAACGCCGTGGACCCGGAGCGCTTCCGCCCCCGGCCTGAGCGCAAGGGGCTTTACGCGGAGGAGGGGGAGTGGCTTTTGCTACACGCCTCCAACTTCCGCCCCATCAAGCGGGTGCCGGACATCGTGCGGGCCTTCGCCAAGGTGCGGCGCAAGGTGGAGGCCCGCCTCCTCCTCCTGGGCAAGGGGCCCGAGGAGGGGGAGGCCAGAAGGGTGGCGGAGGAGCTCGGGGTCTTGCCCTTCGTCACCTTCCACCCCCCTACCCCCCGGCCGGAGGAGGTCCTGGGAGCGGCGGACCTCTTCCTCCTGGCCTCGGAGGAGGAGTCCTTCGGCCAGGCGGCCCTGGAGGCCCTGGCCAGCGGGGTACCGGTGGTGGCCACCGCCGTGGGGGGGGTGCCGGAGCTGGTGACCCCCGAGGTGGGCCGCCTGGTGGAGCTCGGAGACCTGGAGGGCTACGCGGAGGCCATCCTGGAGCTTCTGGCAAGCCCGGACCTCCCCGGGCTGCGGCGGCGGGCCCGGGCCTACGCGGTGGCGGAGTTCCACCCCGAGCGGATCACGGGCCAGTACCTGGGGGTGTACGAGGAGGCCCTGGGCTGAGGGCGGGGGGCGGGGTGGGGCGGCGCCTGGGCCGCGGGGCCCTCAGGCGCGGGCCACCAGCTCCTTCTTGGGCTTCTTGGCAGGGCCCTTGGCCTTGGTCTCCTTGGCGCGGGCCTCGAGGGCCTTCAGACCCCCCAGGAGGGCCAGGTCCAGCACCCGGTCCAGCCCCTCCACCAGGTGGAAGGTCATGTTCTGGCGCAGGGGCTTGGGGATGTCGGCGAGGTCGGGTTCGTTCTGCTTGGGCAGGATCACCTCGCGGATCCCCGCCCGCCTGGCCCCCAGGACCTTCTCCTTCACCCCGCCGATGGGGAGGACCCTGCCCGTGAGGGTGATCTCCCCCGTCATGGCCACGTCGTGGCGCACGGGGATGCCCGTGAGGGCGGAAACCAGGGCGCTCACGATGGCCACCCCGGCGGAAGGCCCCTCCTTGGGGATGGCCCCCGCGGGCACGTGGATGTGGATGTCGGATTCCTCAAAGCGCCTAAGGGGGATGCCGAAGCGCTCGGCGTTCCGCTTGGCGTAGGAAAGGGCCGCCCGCGCCGACTCCTTCATCACATCCCCCAGCTGCCCCGTGAGGATGAGGTTCCCCTTGCCGGGCATGGCCGAGACCTCCACGAACATGATGTCCCCCCCCACGGGGGTGTAGTACATCCCCGTGGCCACCCCCACCTGGGGCTCCCGGGCCTCGGTCTCCGGGAGGTGGCGGGGCGGGCCCAGGTAGCGCTCCAGGTCCCTTTCCGTGATGCGCACCCGCCTTTTGCCCTCCTCCAGGATCTGCCGCGCCGCCTTGCGCAGGAGGGAGCCGATCTCCCGCTCCAGCTGCCGCACCCCCGCCTCCCGGGTGTAGTGGGTGATGAGGCGCATGAGGGCCGCCTCCGTCACCACCACCTGGCCCTCCACGAGGCCCGCCTCCCGCAGCTGCCGGGGGAGGAGGTAGCGCTTGGCGATCTCCAGCTTCTCCACCTCGGTGTAGCTGGTGAACTCGATAGCCTCCATCCGGTCCCAAAGGGGCGCGGGGATGTTCTGGGGGAAGTTGGCGGTGCAGATGAACATCACCTCGGAGAGGTCAAAGGGCACCCCCAGGTAGTGGTCCACGAACTCCTTGTTCTGGGCGGGGTCCAGGACCTCCAGAAGGGCCGCCGCGGGGTCCCCCTGGTAGGAGATGCCCAGCTTGTCCACCTCGTCCAGGAGGAAGACGGGGTTCTTGGTGCCCGCCTGCCGGAGGCCCTGGACGATGCGCCCCGGCATGGCCCCGATGTAGGTGCGGCGGTGGCCCCGGATGTCCGACTCGTCCCGGGCCCCCCCTAAGGAGACGCGCACGTACTTGCGGCCCAGGGCCTCGGCGATGCTCTTGGCGATGGAGGTCTTCCCCACCCCGGGAGGCCCCACGAAGAGGAGGATGGGGCCCTTGTTCACCTCCTCCCCGGGGATCTCCCCCCGCTGGGCCCTCTCCGCCTTCAGCTTGCGCACCGCCAAAAACTCCAGCACCCGGTCCTTGACCTTCTCCAGGCCGTAGTGGTCCCGCTCCAGGATCTCCTTGGCCCGCGCGAGGTCCAGGTTGTCCTCGGTGCGCTGGTTCCAGGGGAGGTGGACGATCCAGTCCAGGTAGGTGCGCACCACGCTGGCCTCGGCGGAGTCGGGGTGCATGCGGGCGAAGCGGGAAAGCTCCCGCTCCACCTCCTGGCGCACCACGGGGGGCAGGTCCAGGGCAGCCACCTTCCTGCGGAACTCCTCCACCTCCTCCGCCCCCTCCTCCCCGTGGAGCTCCCGCTGGATGGCCTTCATCTGCTCCCGGAGGAAGTACTCCCGCTGGTTGCGGTCGATCTCCTCCTTGACCTGCTGCTGGATGCGCTTTTGGGTCTCGAGGAGCTCCAGCTCCGCCCCCAGCAGCACCAGGACCCGCTTCAGGCGCTCGGCCACCCCCGGGGTCTCCAGGACCTTCTGCTTGTCCTCCAGGCGGAAGTCCATGTGGAAGGCGATGTAGTCGGCGAGCTGGGAAGGATCCTCCAGGTTGAGGACGAACTGGGCCACCTCGGGGGCCAGGTACTTCCCCTCCTTGAGGAGGGCCTGGAAGCGGTCCTTCACCTCCCGCACCAGGGCCTGGACCAGGGTGGGCTCGGCGGGCTCGTCGGCCAGCACCTCCCCCTGGGCCTCGAGGTGGTCCCCCAGGTCCAGCCACTCCCTGACCCGCACCCGGGCGAAGGCCTGGACCAGGACCTGGACGGAGCCGTCCGGGTTCTTGCGCATCTTGAGGATGTTGCAAGCGGTGCCCACCCCGTAGAGGTCGGAGGGCCCAGGGGCCTCCACCTCCTTGTCCTTCTGGCTGACGATGAGAAGCACCCGCTCCCGGGCCAGGGCCTGGTCGATGGCCCGGATGGAGATAGGCCTCCCCGCGTCGATGGGCATCACCATCGTGGGGTAGATGACCGAGCCCCGCACGGGGCAGACGGGCATGTTCTGCGGCAGCATGCTCTTCCTCCTTTGACCTCCTTTGGCCTCGGCCGTGGCCTAAGCCTGCCTGTATCAAGTTTACTGCGAAAGGCGCTTCAGCACCAGGGGCCGGGCAGGCCGAGCGCCTCCAGGCGCGATCCCCCTAGCCGGCAGGGGGCGAAAGGGTGCGGGCACCTTCCCCTCGAGGCCCCCGTCGCAGCGCAGGCCACAACGGGGCGCTTAGAAGCCCAGGGCCGAGGCCGCCTCCTTGAGGAGGAGGGCGCTCTGCCGCAGGGCCTCCCCCTCCGCCGCGTCCAGGCCGGGGGGGATGGTGGCCTCCACCCCCGAGGCTCCCAGGACCCGGGGCAGGGAGAGGGCCACCTCCCGCACCCCAGCCACCTCCTCGGTGAAGGCGCTCACGGTGTAGACCCCCTTCTCGTCGGCGAGGATGGCCCGCACCAGCCGGGCCAGCCCCGCCCCGATCCCGTAGTAGGTGGCCCCCTTGCCCTCGATGATGCGGTAGGCGGCCTTCCGCACCCCCTCGTCGATGCGGGCCCGGTTCCCGGGGGTGAGGGGCCGGCCCCGGGCCTCGGCGAAGGCGATGAGGGGCACCCCTCCCACCTGGGCCCCCGACCAGAGGAGGACCTCCGAGTCCCCGTGCTCCCCCACCACGTAGGCGTGCACCGACTGGGGGGCCACCTCCAGGTGCTCCGCCAAAAGGGCGCGGAAGCGGGCGGTGTCCAGGATAGTGCCCGAGCCCACCACCCGCCCCAGGGGCAGGCCGGAAAGGCGGTAGGCCACCTGGGTCATCACGTCCACGGGGTTGGTGGCCACCAGGAGGACGGCCTCGGGGGCCGCCTCCCCCACCCGGGGGAGGATCTGGGCGAAGACCTGGGCGTTCCGGTCCAGGAGCTGGAGCCGCGTCTCCCCCGGGCGCTGGGCCACCCCCGCGGCCAGGACCACCACCCGGGCCCCCTCCAGATCCCCGTACCCCCCGGCCCGCACCCAGACCGGGTGGGCGAAGGGGGTAGCGTGGAGGAGGTCCTCGGCGTGGGCCCGGGCCAGCTTGGCGTCCAGGTCCACCAGGACCACCTCCCGCACCCCCCCCAGGAGGGCCATGGCGTAGGCGGCGGCGCTGCCCACAAAACCGGAGCCCACGATCCCTACCTTCACGGGTAGAGTATACCCCGTGGTGCGCGTGGACGGCCGCGAGGTCACCTTTTTCCCGCCCCCCGGGGCGGTGGCCCTGGTGGGGGACTTCACCGACTGGAGGCGAAACCCCATCCCCCTGGCGGGCCCCCTCACCCTGGAGCTGCCGGAGGGGGCCTACGTGGAGTACGCCTTCCTGGACGAAGAAGGCCGGCCCTTCCCCGACCCCGACAACCCGGAGCGGGCCGACAACCCCTGGTGGCCCTACGCCCGGGCCCTCCGGCTTCCCGGGCACCGCCTGGAGGCCCCCCCGGAGCCCGGGGAGGAGCCCAGGGTGGCCCGGCACCGCCTGGGGGAAAGGCGCTTCTACGTGGCGGGGACGGGGCCTTCCCCCAAGGCCACCCTGGCGGTCCAGGACGGGGTGGCCTTCTACCGCACGGGGGGGCTCCACCGGGTAGCCCGGGCCCTCCTGGAGAGGGGGGAGATCCCCCCGGTGCGCCTGGTCTTCGTGGAACCCCTGGACCGGGACCGGGAGTACCGCTTCTCCGAGGCCTACGAGGCGGAGTTCCACCGGGTGCTTTTGGAGGTGGAAAGGCTTTACGGCCCCTTGGGGGAGGTGGTCCTGGTGGGGGCCTCCTTGGGGGGGCTCTTCTCCCTGTGGCAGGCCGGGCGGCACCCGGAGCGCTTCGGGAAGGTCCTCGCCCTCTCCCCCGCCCTCAGGGCCCACCCCGGGGGGCAGGACGCCTACCGGGACCGGGAGTGGCTTCTGGAGCGCTACGCGGAGGCGGAGGCCCTCCCTCGGGTCTACCTGGAGGTGGGCCTCCTGGAGTGGCTCCTCGGCCCCTGCCGCCGCTTCGCCGCCCTGCTCGCCGACCGCCAGGCCCCCCACGTCTACCGCGAAAGGGCCTCCGGGCACAACTGGGCCACCTGGCGGCAGGGCCTGGCCCCCGGGCTCCGCTACCTTCTGGGCCATGCCTAGGGACTGGGACGCCTTTTACCGGGAGGCCGGGGAGGTGGGGGAGCCCGCCTTCGTGGTGCGGGCCTACGGGCCCCTGGCCCCCCTGGGGCCGGTGCTGGACCTGGCGGGGGGCTTGGGGCGGAACGCCCGCTACTTCCTGGAGCGGGGCCGCCCCGTGGTCCTGGTGGAGCGGAGCCGGGAGGCCTTGAGGCGGCTTCGGGGCGCCCCGGGGCTTACGGCCCTGGAGCTGGACCTCGAGGCCTCCGGGGCCCTGGAGGCCCTGCCCGAAGGCCCCTTCGCCGTCATCCTCCTGAGCTACTACGTGAACCGCTCCCTCCTCCGGTCCCTCCCCCCCCGCCTCCGGTCCGGGGGGCTCCTCCTGGTGGAGGGCTTCACCCGGAAAGAGGCGGCCAGGCGGGGAAGGCCGGGAAGCCCCTTCTACTGGGAACCCCTGGAGCTCCTCCTCCCGCCCCCCGGCCTGGCCCTGAAGGCCTTCGGGGAGGGGTGGATGGCGGGGTGGCGGGCCTTCGCCGCCTACCTCAGGCCTTGAGGCCCCGGGCCACCAGCTCGGCCAGGTCCAGCACCTCCGGGGGGGCCTCGTCCTGGGCCACCTCCACGTTCATCATGGCCATGCAGAAGGGGCAGCCGGTGGCGATGACCTCCGCCCCGGTGCCCTTGAGCTCCCGGTAGCGGTTCTGGGAAACCCGCATGGCCCCCGGCTCCTCCTCCTTCCAGAACTGGGCCCCACCCGCCCCGCAGCAGAAGCCCCGCTCCCGGTTCCGGGGGGGCTCCAGGAGCTCCAGGCCCGCCCCCTTGAGGGCCTCCCGGGGGGCCTCGTACACCCCGTTGTGGCGGCCCAGGTAGCAGGGGTCGTGGAAGACCACCCTCCGCGCCTCCTCCGAGACCCGGAGCTTCCCGCTCCGGAGGAGCTCGGCGATGAACTGCGAGTGGTGCACCACCCGGTAGGCGCCGCCGAAGTCCCGGTACTCGTTGGCCAGGGTGTGGAAGCAGTGGGGGCAGGTGGTGAGGATGGTCTTGGGGGCCACCCCGTTCAGGGTTTCCACGTTCTCCGCCGCCAGCTGGAAGAAGAGGTACTCGTTCCCGGCCCGCCTGGCCGCGTCCCCGGTGCACCGCTCCCGCCGGCCCAGCACCGCCCAGTCCACCCCGCTGGCGTTCAGGATCTCCACCATGCTCCGGGCGATCCTCTGCGCTCGGGGGTCGTAGCTGGGGGCGCAGCCCACCCAGTAAAGCACCTCGGGGTGGGGCTTCTCCTCCACCGTGGGCACGGCAAGCCCCTCCGCCCAGTCCAGGCGCTTGTCCTGGCCGATGCCCCAGGGGTTGCCGGCGCGCTCCATCCCCCGGAAGGCGTTGTTGAGCTCCTGAGGGAACTCCCCCTCCATGAGCACCTTGGCCCGGCGCACATCCAGGATGTGGAGCATGGGCTCGTTGCCCACCGGGCAGACCTCCACGCAGGCCAGGCAGGTGGTGCAGGCCCAGAGGGCCTCCCCGTTCAGGGCGAAGTCCATGAGGGGCCTGGGGCTCTCCTTTCCGGAGGCGAAATCCCTGAGGATGCCGTTCAGCTCGTAGCGCTCGGAGATGAGGATGGCCGCGGGGCTTAGGGCCTTCCCCGTGGCGTAGGCGGGGCAGGCCTCCTGGCAGCGGTTGCACATGATGCAGGCGTAGGCGTCCAGAAGGCGCTTCCAGGAGAGGTCTTCCAGCCTCTCCGCCCCGAAGCGCTCCTCCCTTTCAAAGTCCAGGGGCTGGAGGGCCCCGGGCCGCTCCTGGCCGAAGGCCAGGTTGACGGGGGCCAGGAAGAGGTGGATGTGCTTGGAGCGGGGGAAGTAGGGGAGGAAGAGGAGGATGGAGCCCAAGGCCCCCCACCAGAAGAGGTGCTCCAGGAGGACGAGGCCCTGGGGGGAGAGCCCCGCCAGGCCCGAGGCCAGGAGGCTCGCCACCGGCTGGAAGGGGTCGGGCTCCCCCTGGGCCAGGGCCGCCGACTTGTGGAGGAGGCGGCTGCCCACGTGGAAGGCGATGAACCCCCCCACGATGGCCGAGTCGGTGGGGATGCCCCGGCGGACCCGCTCGTGCAGGGGCACCTTGGGGTTCCAGGTGAAGTCCTGGGGGGCGGTGAGGTAGCGGCGGACCATGAGGCCCAGGATGCCCACCAGGATGGCGGCGGTGAGGAGATCGGCAAGGAGATTGAATGGGTTCCAGGCTCCTCCGCGGGGGTGGAAGGGGATGAAGCCCTCCAGGAGGTCCACCAGGTTCACCAGGAGGTAGGAGACGAAGCCGTAGAAGACGAAGGCGTGGAGAAGGGAGACCCAAGGGCGCCGTTTGAAGACCGTCTGCTGGGTAAGGGTGAGCCAGATGGCCCGCCCCACCCGCTGGGGCAGCCGGTCGAAGCGGGCCTCGGGCCGCCCGCGGCGGATGGCCCGGTAGACGCGGCGGAAGCCGGTGTAGGCGAAGTAGAGGCTGAGGGCCGCGAGGAGCAGGAAGAGGATCCGTTCCGGCAGGGTGAGCATGCCTAAACCCTCCTTATACTCGGTAAAAGGTTACCCCATGGCCCGGCCACGGCAAAAGGGTACAATGCCCCTTCGTGGAAACCGTGGCCCTGGTGGTCCTCCTGGTCTTTGGCCTGATCAACCTCTACGTCTTCCACCTGTTCCGCAAACCCCTTCTCCCCCTCCTGGGGGCCCTCTTCCTGGCCTTCTTCGTCTTCTTCCTCTCCCCGGTCCTGGGGCTTCTGGTCTTCCTCCTGGGGCAGGCCCTGGCCTTCTACGCCGCGGGGAAGAGCTGATAGCTGGCCAGGGCCACCAGGACCCCCAGGAGGGCTCCCACCAGGACCTCCAGGTAGGTGTGGCCCAGAAGCTCCTTGAGGGGCTCGGGAGCAGGTCCCCTTTCCAGGACCCGCTGCAGCTCCTGCACCAGCTGGTTGAGGAGCTGGGCGTGGAGGCCTGCGGCCCGGCGGATCCCGGTGGCGTCGTACATGACGATGAGGGCGAAGACCGCCGCCACGGCGAAAAGGGCGCTGCCGAAGCCCTCCTGCAGGCCCACGGCCACCGCCAGGGCGCTCACCGTGGCCGCGTGGGAGCTGGGCATGCCCCCGGTCTCCAGGAAGCGCTCCCACTGGAACCGCCCCTCCAGGAAGTAGTAGACGAAGAGCTTCAGGGTCTGGGCCAGGGCATTGGCCACCACCGCGGTCCAGAAGACCTGGTTAGCGAGGAGGTCCATGCCGCCTCAGGAGGGCCGCCCTCACGGTGTTGGCCATGAGCATGGCCACGGTCATGGGCCCCACGCCCCCGGGGACGGGGGTGAGGGCCCCCGCCACCTCCGCCACCTCGGGGTGCACGTCCCCGAGGAGCCTTCCCTCCACCCGGTTCACCCCCACGTCCACCACCACGGCCCCGGGCCGCACCCAGTCCCGGCGCACCAGGTGGGGGCGGCCCACCGCCACCACCAGCACCTCCGCCCGCCGGGCCACCTCCGGCAGGCCCTGGGTGCGGGAGTGGGCCACGGTCACCGTGGCGTCCTCCCGCAGGAGGAGGCCGGCCAGGGGCCGGCCCACGATGTTGGAGCGGCCCAGGACCACCACCTCCTTGCCCCGGAGCGCCACCCCGTAGTGCCGGAGAAGGCGGAGGATACCCAGAGGGGTGCAGGGGAAAAGCCCCTCCCCCCCGCTCCACAGCCGCCCCACGTTCACCGGGTGGAAGCCGTCCACGTCCTTCAGGGGGGAGATGGCCTCGAGGACCCGCTCGCTGCGGATGTGCCGGGGGAGGGGGAGCTGGACCAGGATGCCGTCCACCCCGGGGTCTTGGTTGAGCTCCCCGATCCGGGCCAGGAGGACCTCCTCGGGGGTGTCCTCGGGGTAGACCTCCACCTGGCTCAGCAGGCCAAGCTCCCGGGCTTTCTTGTCCTTCAGGCGCACGTAGGCCACCGAGGCCGGGTCCTCCCCCAGGCGGATCACCCGGAGGGAGGGGAGGAAGGGGAGGGTGCGCAAGGCCTCGCGGAGCTCGGCGTAGACCGCCTCCGCCACCGGGTGGCCGGAAAGGATGCGGGCAAGGGTCACCTAACCCTCCTTAGGCGCTGCCGCAAGCTCGCCCTCCTGGATCCGCCGATAGAGGCGGCCCAGCACCCCGTTCACGAAGGCTCCGGAGTGCTCCCCCCCGTAGCGGTTGGCGATCTTCACCGCCACCTCGATGAGGGGGGCGAAGGGGGTAGGCTCGTAGAGCATCTCGTAGACCGCTAGGCGGAGCACGGTGAGGTCGGTCTTGGACATCTGGGCGAAATCCCAGCCCTCCACCGTCCCCGCCAACACCCGGTCCACCTCCTCTGCGCGGGCCTGGTAGCCCTGGAGGAGGCGGCGGGCAAAGGCCACCCCTTCCTCGTCCAGGGGATCGCTGTAGGCATCCTCCTCCTCCCCCATCTCCTCCAGGGCGTGGCGGAAGGCCTCTTCCAGGCCTACCCCTCCCTGGGTGTGGGCGAAAAGGGCCCGCATGGCCAGTTCCCTAGCCCGCCTGAGCATGGCCCCCCCTGGGGTACTCCACCTGGGCCACGGTGACGTTCACCGCCCTGACCCTCTCCCCGGTGGCCAGGAAAAGGGCCTCGGCCACCGCCTTCTGAACCGTCCGGGCCAGCTCGGGAATGGCCACCCCGTAGTCCACGGCCAGCACCAGGTCCACGGCAAACCCCTCGGGGGAACGCTCCACCTTGACGGGCCTTACGCGCCGGAAAACCTCCCCCAGGGAACGGGGCAGGGCCTCCAGGGGCCTTGCCCCCTCCACCCCCTCTAGGGCGTGGAGTACCAGGCCCTCCAGGGCCTGGTCGCTGATCTCGTAATCCACCCTCACAGGCCCAGTCTACAGCTCCATGCGCCGGGCCACGAAGTTGGTGTACACGGCCCCCCGGCGGAAGAAGGCGTTTTGCAGAACCTTCTGGTGGAAGGGGATGGTGGTCTTGAGGCCGGGCCCCTCGATGACCGTTTCCGCCAGAGCCCGCTCCATGCGCCTTATGGCCTCCTCCCGGCTCGGCGCCCAGGCGATGACCTTGGCGATGAGGCTGTCGTAGTGGGGGGGGATCTGGTAGCCGGCGTAGAGGTGGCTGTCCACCCGGATGCCGGGCCCCCCGGGGAAGAGGAGGGTTTCCACCTTGCCGATGGCGGGGCGGAAGCCCCGCTCGGGGTCCTCGGCGTTGATGCGGGCCTCGATGGCGTGGCCCCGGACCTCGATGTCCTCCTGCCTAAGCCAAAGCCTCTCCCCCTGGGCGATGCGGAACTGGGCCTGGACCAGGTCCACCCCGGTGATCATCTCCGTGATGGGGTGCTCCACCTGGATGCGGGTGTTCATCTCGATGAAGTAGAAGTTCCCCTCCTTGTCCACCAAGAACTCCAGGGTGCCCGCGGACACGTAGCCCACGTGCCGGGCGAGGCGGGCGGCGGCCTCGGCGATGGCCTTGCGGGTCTCGTAAGGCAGGACGCTGGGGGCCTCCTCCAGGAGCTTCTGGTGCCGGCGCTGGATGGAGCAGTCCCTTTCCCAGAGGTGGATGACCTCCTCCCCGTCCCCCAGGACCTGGATCTCGATGTGCTTGGGCTCCTCGATGTACTTCTCCAGGTAGACCGCCGGGTTGCCGAAGGCGGCCCGGGCCTCCTCCTGGGCCTGCTGGATGGCCCGCTCCAGCTCCTCCTCCGTGTGCACCACCCGCATCCCCCGGCCCCCGCCCCCGGCGGAGGCCTTGAGGATCACGGGATAGCCGATCTCCTGGGCGGCCCCCTTGGCCTCCTCCACGCCCGTGAGCTCGTCCGTGCCCGGGACCGTGGGCACCCCCGCCTCCCGGGCCACCTTGCGGGCGGTGGCCTTGTCCCCAAGGGCGCGCATGTTCTCCGGGGTGGGGCCGATGAAGGCGATGCCGTGCTCCCGGCACATCTCCGCGAAGGTGGCGTTTTCCGCCAGGAAGCCGTAGCCGGGGTGGATGGCGTCCGCCCCGGTGACGATGGCCGCGGAAAGCAGGTTGGGGATGTTCAGGTAGCTCTGCCCCGAGGGGGGCGGCCCGATGCAGATGGCCTCGTCGGCCAGGAGCACGGGCAGGCTCCGCTCGTCGGCGGTGGAGTGGGCCACCACGGTCTTGAGGCCGAGCTCCTTGGCCGCCCGGATGATCCGCAGGGCGATCTCGCCCCGGTTGGCGATGAGCACCTTCTTCATACCGGCTGGATCAGGAAGAGGGACTGGCCGTACTCCACGGGCTCCCCGTTCTGCACCAGAATCTTGCGCACAATGCCCGAGACCTCGGACTCGATCTCGTTCATCAGCTTCATGGCCTCGATGATGCAGAGGACCTGGCCCCTCTCCACCCGGTCCCCCTCCTTGACGTAAGGGGGGGCATCGGGGGCCGGGGCCCGGTAGAAGGTGCCCACGATGGGGGCCCGGACCTCCACGCAGCCGGCGCACTCCCCTTCCCTCCCGGACCCCTCCTTCCCTGGGGCCTCGGCCGGCGCAGGGGGGGGAGCCGGGGGGGCCTCGGGGGGGGGCGGGGCCACGGGGGCCGGAGGGTGGGGCAGGGAGGGTACGGCCTGGGGTACGGCCACCACCTGCACCTCCCCCCCTCGGCGCACGGTGAGCTTGTAGTCAGGGGTCTCCAGGGTGAGCTCGTTCACCCCGTGCTCCACCAGGGCCTGCAGGATCTGCTTAAGCTCCTTGGGCGTCATAGGCGCACCTCGTGGGATCAAGCTTACCCCATCGGGGGAAACCGCCCCCTGGGGGGCAACGGGGGTTCCTAGGCGCGGCCCACGTACTGGCCGGTGCGGGTGTCCACCTTGATCACCTCGCCGGGCTCCACGAAGAGGGGCACCTGGACCACCGCCCCCGTCTCCAGGGTGGCGGGCTTGCTCCCTCCGGAGACCGTGTCCCCCCGGACCCCTGGGGGGGTGTCCACCACCCTGAGCTCCACCACCGTGGGGGGGGTGATCTTGAGGGGGCGGCCCTCGTACATGTCCCCCAGAACGGTCATGCCTTCCTTGAGGAAGCGGGCCGCCTCCACCTGCCCCTTTGGCAGGTGGAACTGCTCGTAGGTCTCGAGGTCCATGAAGACCAGGTCCTCCCCCTCCCCGTAGAGGTACTGGAGCTCCCGGGTCTCCACGTAGATGTCCTCCAGCTTCTCCCCGGAGTTGAAGGTGCGCTCGATGGTGGCCCCGCTTTCCAGGTTCTTAAACTTGGCCACCACCTTGGCCCCACCGCGGCCCAGCTTCTGGTGCTGGTACTCCACGCACTCCCACAAGCCGCCTTCCATCTTCACCTTGGTGCCGGGCCTGAGATCCGTCACGCTGATCATGCCGCCTCCCAAAGGTCCACCACCTGGGGCCTAAGCCCTAAGAGGTCAATATACCGGAGGAGGTCTTCCTCCCCCAGCTCCCGCCCGGCCAGGGCCACCAGAAGGGCCTCCAGGACGTTGGTGCCGAAGCTCCGCCCCCCCAGGCGGGGGGTGGTGGTGATCAGCCGGCGCACCCCGCACGCCCGCAGAAAGGCCACGTCCTCCGGGGTGGTGGTGTTGGTGAGGACGGACTTGCCCCGCATGTCGTCGGGCATGTGCCGGCGGATGTAGTGCCAGTCCCCGGCCACCAGATCGGCCCAGCGGTAGTAGCGGCTCCGCCAGTCCACCGCCCGCCCCCGCTGCCGCTCCCCCGTGGGGTAGAGGAGGCGGAAGGGAAGCCGGGTGAGGAGGGGCAGGAGGAGGAAGGCCAGCTTCTGGAGGAAGGAGAGGGAGTAGAGGGGGATGGGCAGGCCCAGGGCGAAGATGAGGTCCCCATAGAGGACCTTGGCCCCCGCCTGGTTCAAGGCCTCGGCCAGGCCGAAGCGGTCCACGGCCGAGGGCAGGAGCACCTTGGTTTTTTCCCATTCGATCAGCCCGGAAAGCTCGGCCACCGCCCGGCGCTCCAGGGTGTGCTTGAGGCCGGAACCGTCCACCACCGGGGTTTGCCGGGCGGCCTCCTTGAGCCTCCGGGCATCGCGGATGGTGTAGCGCCTTCCCCCGGCGAAGAGGTAGAGGTCGATCCCCCCTAGGCCGATGGCGTCCACCTTGCCGTCCAGCTCGGCGATGAGGCGGAGGGCCTTCTGGAAATCCCCGTCCGTCCCCCGCCTTTCCAGGAGCACCTTCTCCCCCAAAAGCTCCACCTCCACCGCGGAGTCACGGCGGCTTTCCCCCAGGGAAACGGAAACCACGCGCCTGGCCACGAGGGGCTATTCTAGCCCGGCCCAGAGGGCCAGGGTCAGGAAGAGCAAGGCCAGGAGGAAGAAGGGCCAGACCCGGCGCACCCCCAAAAGCCGGGCCAGGAGGCCGAAGAGGGCGGCGCCGAAGGCCAGGGCCAGGAAAAGAGCGGGAAGGTTATCGAGAAAAGCCCGCATGGCTCCAGGCTACCGCAAAACCCGCGCCCGGCGGGATCTAGCCCGGCCCGAGCCAGCCCGCCTGCAGCCCCTTGAGGCCGATGGCGTGGTACACCAGCTGGGCCGCGGTCATCTCCGCGTGGAACTGGCCGTTGGGGGAAAGCTCCACGAACTCCATCCCCACCACCTCCTTCTCCCGGAAGACGGCTTCCAGAAGGTCCACCGCCTGGCGGTAGGAGAGCCCCCCGGGGAGGGGTGTGCCCACGCTGGGCATCACCGCGGGGTCCAGGGCGTCGAAGTCAAAGCTGAGGTAGACCCGTTCCCCCAGGGCCCCCAGGATCTCCCCCAGGGGAAGGCCCTGCCGGTGGATGCGGTGGGCGGGGAAGAGGGCCACCCCCCGCTCCCGGACCAGGGCCAAGGCGTCCCGATCCATGGCCCGGAGGCCCACCTGCACCAGGGGAAAGCCCTCCTGCAGGAGGCGGTAAAAGGGGGAGGCGTGGGAGTAGGCCGAGCCCTGCCACTCGGGGTAGAGGTCCGCGTGGGCGTCGATGTGGAGGAGGGAGAACTCCCCCAGGGCCTCCCGGTGGGCCAGGACCAGGGGATGGGCGATGGAGTGGTCCCCCCCCAAGGAGACCAAAAACTTCCCCGCCCGCAGGTGGGCAAGGGCCGCTTCCCGGATGAGGGCATGGCTCTCCTCGGCGCTCCCCGCCACGAAGGGCACGGCCTCCGCCGCGTGGATCCCCACCTCCTCCGGGGCCACCCCAAGCTCCAGGAGAAAGGGCTCCAGCTCCCGGCTCGCCAGGAGGATGGCCTCCGGGCCCCGCCGGGCCCCGGGGAGGAAGGAGAGGGAGAGGTCGTAGGGCACGGGCAGGACCACCACCCGGGCCTCCCTGTAAGGGACGTCGCGCTCGCCGAAGGGAAGGCGCATACCCCAAGAGTCTAGCCGAGGTCCCCCTCAGCGGCCCAGGAAGTAAAGCTCCAAGAGGCGCAGGAGGGCCAGGGTGCCCCGCTCAAAGTCCTGGACGCGCACGTGCTCGCCCGGACCGTGCACCCGGCTCCCGGGGTACCCCACCCCCAGGCCCACTGCAGGGGCCTTCAGGTGGTGGAGGAAAGGGTGCATGGGCCCCGAGCCCGCCATGTTGGGGTAGAGGACCGGCTTCTGGCCGAAGGCCTCCTCCAGGGCCCGCCGGGCCAGGCCCACGAAGGGGTGGGCGAGGTCGGAGCGGGCCGGGCGCTCCCCCTTCTCCAGGACCACCACCTCCACGTCGTGAAAGCCGTGGGCCTCGAGGTGGCGGCGCAGGAGCCCCGGGACCTCCTCGGGGTCCTGGTCGGGCACCAGGCGGAAGTCCAGCTTGGCGAAGGCCTCCGCCGGGAGCACGGTCTTGGAACCCGGGCCCCCGTAGCCCGCGTGGAACCCGTTCAGGTTCACGCAGGGCTCGGTGAAAAGCCGTCCGTAGAGCTCCGGGCCCTCCGCCCCCCCCAGAAAGCCCCGCACCCCGAGGGCCGCCCTCAAGGCCTCGGTCTCATCGGGGATCTCCGCCAGGGCCTCCCGCTCCAGGGGGGTAAGGGGGCGGACCCGGTCGTAGAAGCTGGGGATCAGGACCCTGCCCTCGGCGTCCCGCAAGGAGGCCAAGGCGGCGGCCAAGCGGTAGATGGGGTTCTCCACCACCACCCCGTAGGAGGAGTGGAGATCCGAGGCCGCGGTGCGCACCCTCAGCTCCAGGGCCACGATCCCCTTGAGGCCCGCGTAGAGGAAGGGCCTCCCCTTGGCGTCCACGCCCCCCGCCTCCCAGACGATGGCCTGGGCCCGCAGGGCCTCGGCACGGTCCCGCACATAGGCCTCCAGGTGGGGGCTCCCCACCTCCTCCTCCCCCTCCACCACGAACTTCACCCGGGGCAGGAAGCCGTGCCGCTCCCGGAAGAGCCTGAGGGCCACCAGGCGGGCCACCAGCTCCCCCTTATCGTCCAGGGCTCCCCGGCCGTACCAGGCCCCGTTCCGCTCCACCAGCCGGAAGGGGTCCGTCTCCCAAAGCTCCAGGGGATCCGCGGGCTGCACATCGTAGTGGTTGTAAAAAAGGAGGGCCTTTTCCCCCTCCCCACCCTCGGCGTAGACCACCGGAGGGCCGTAGCCCTCGTGGAGCTCTGCCCTCAGGCCCAGACCCTCGAGGAGCTCCGCCACCTTGGCCGCCCCCGCCTCCAGGGCCCTTCCCTCCGCGCTCACCGTGGGCAGGGCCACGAGCTCGGCCAGAAGACCCTTGGCCTCCTGCAAAAACCCGTCCATGATAGACTGAGCATACTATGGTGGAGCCTTCCCTGGTCCTCTACGGGGACCTGTACGCCCGAGCCCTCGCCCTTCTGGAGGAGACCCTGCGGGAAACCGGGGCCCGCTACGCCCTCCTCATCGACCGCAAGGGCTTCGTCCTGGCCCACAAGGAAGCCCTCTGGGCCCCCAAGCCACCGCCTCTGGACTCCCTGGCTACCCTGGCGGCGGGCAACGCCGCCGCCACCCAGGCCCTGGCCAAGCTCCTGGGGGAAGCCCGCTTCCAGGAGCTCGTCCACCAGGGGGAGCGCATGGGCCTTTACGTGGACGAGGCGGGGGAACACGCCCTCCTCCTCCTGGTCTTCGACGAAAACGCCCCCCTGGGCAAGGTGAAGCTCTACGGCAAACGGGCGGCGGAGGCCTTGGCCAGGATCGCCGGGGAAGCCCTGGCCCACCCGCCCAAACTCAACCTGGACACCCAGTACCGGGAAGAGGCCAAGGCCATCCTGGACGAGCTCTTGGGCAACTAGCATGAGCACCATCAACTTCGCCAACCGCGAGATCAACTTCAAGATCGTCTACTACGGGCCGGGGCTTTCCGGGAAAACCACCAACCTCAAGTGGGTCTACGGGAGAATCCCCGAAGGGCGCAAGGGGGAGATGGTCTCCCTGGCCACCGAGGACGAGCGCACCCTCTTTTTTGACTTCCTCCCCCTGGACCTGGGGGAGGTCAAGGGCTTCCGGACGCGCTTTCACCTCTACACCGTGCCGGGTCAGGTCTTCTACAACGCCAGCCGCAAGCTGATCCTACGGGGGGTGGACGGGATCGTCTTCGTGGCCGACTCCGCCCCCAACCGCCTGCGGGCCAACGCCGAGAGCATGCGCAACATGCGGGAGAACCTGGCGGAGTACGGCCTCAAGGTGGAGGACCTCCCGGTGGTGCTCCAGGTCAACAAGCGGGACCTGCCCGACGCCCTTCCGGTGGAGATGGTACGGGCGGTGGTGGACCCGGGGGGACGCTTTCCCGTCTTCGAGGCGGTGGCCACCGAGGGGCGAGGGGTCTTCGAGACCCTGAAGGAGGTGAGCCGCCTGGTTCTGGCCCGGGTGGGAAGCGGGGCCTGAAAGGCGGGGTCCCTGGGGGCGGGCCAAAGGCCCGCCCCCGCTTTTACCACCCCGGGGTACTCTGCAAAACGCAGGGCCAAGGACTCGACTTTCGCTTAATAAGGGACAAATGTACTTCTCCCTCTCCCTCAGCCTTGGCTAACATGGAACCCGTATGCGGCAGCCGTGGAGGGAGGAAGGTATGGAGGAAAAACCGGTCGGTGCCCTGATGGTGATCGCAGTGCTCACAGGGGTGATCCTGGTCTTCTTCTTTGGGGTTCTCGCCCTGCTCTTCGCTAGGGGGTAAGGGTATGACGGATCGGGAGAAGCAGCTACACCACATCCTGGAGCGCTACGAGAAGGCCTGGATTGGCTTTGCCCTGGCCATGGTCCTCCTCTTCATCGCCATCATCGCCTTCACCCTGGCCAACCACGGTCTGCGCGGGGTGGTGCCCGTGGGGGAACTGGAGCTGGTGGACCCGGCCACGGTGCGCTTCGAAGGCCCCTGGGCCGACCCGGAGCGGGCGGTGGTCCAGACCGGGCCCAACCAGTACACCGCCCACGTGTTGGCCTTCACCTTCGGCTACCTGCCTAACCCCGTGGTGGTGCCCAAGGGTGCGGAGATCGTCTTCAAGGTGACTAGCCCCGACGTGCTTCACGGCTTCCACATCGAGGGGACCAACGTCAACGTCGAGGTGCTCCCCGGGCACGTGGCCATCGTCCGCTACACCTTCCGCGAGGCCGGGGAATACCGGATCATCTGCAACCAGTACTGCGGCATCGGGCACCACCGCATGTTCGGTGCGGTGAGGGTGGTGGAGCCCGAGGAGTTCGCCGCCCTGACGGGCAAAGCGGAGGTGAACTAGCATGGCGGTGCGCGGCCTACCCCAGGTATACGCGTCCCACCCGGAGAAGAAGCTCACCCTCTACTACCTCACCCTGGGCTTCATCGCCCTCCTGGTGGGCAGCCTCTTCGGCCCCTTCCAGGCCCTGAACTACGGCAATGTGGACGCCTACCCCCTCCTTAAGCGCCTCCTCCCCTTCGTCCAGTCCTATTACCAGGGCCTCACCCTCCATGGGGTCTTGAACGCCATCGTGTTCACCCAGCTCATGGCCATGGCCATCATGTTCTACCTGCCGGCACGGGAACTCGCCCCCTTGGGGGTCAAGCCCAACCTGGCCCTGGGCTGGATCGCCTGGTGGATGGCCTTTGGCGGCCTCCTCCTGGCCGCCTGGCCCCTCCTGGCCAACGAGGCCAGCGTCCTCTACACCTTCTACCCGCCCCTCCAGGGCCACTGGGCCTTCTACCTGGGGGCCACGGTCTTCGTGGCCGCCAGCCTGGTGGTGGGCCTCATGGTCCTGGGGATGTGGCTCCGCTTCCGCAAGCTCCACCCCGGGAAGGTCACCCCCTTGGCCACCTACATGGCCGTGACCTTCTGGCTCATGTGGTTCCTGGCCTCCTTGGGCCTGGTGGTGGAGGCGGTGTTCTTCCTCATCCCCTGGTCCTTCGGCCTGATCCAGGGGGTGGACCCCCTCCTGGCCCGCACCCTCTTCTGGTGGACGGGCCACCCCATCGTCTACTTCTGGCTCCTGCCCGCCTACGCCCTCCTCTACCTGGTCCTGCCCAGGATCGCCGGGGGCAAGCTCATCTCCGACCCCCTGGCGCGGCTCGTCTTCCTCCTCTTCCTCCTCTTCTCCGTACCCGTGGGCTTCCACCACCAGTACGCCGACCCCGGGATCGACCCCACCTGGAAGTTCGTCCACGCGGTTCTCACCCTGTTCGTGGCGGTGCCCAGCCTGATCACCGCCTTCACCATCGCCGCCAGCCTGGAGCTGGCAGGGCGCAACCGCGGGGGGAAAGGCCTTTTCGGCTGGATCCCCGTCCTGCCCTGGCATAACCCCGCCTTCGTGGCCCCGGTCCTGGGCCTCATCGCCTTCATCCCCGGCGGGGCGGGCGGGATCGTGAACGCCAGCTACAGCCTGAACTACGTGGTGCACAACACCGCCTGGGTGCCCGGCCACTTCCACCTCCAGGTGGGCACCCTGGTCACCATGACCATGATGGGGGCGGTGTTCTGGCTCATCCCCCACCTCACGGGCAAGCCCCTCAGCGAGCCCATCCGCAAGGCGGGCCTGGCCGGGGTCTGGCTCTGGTTCGTGGGGATGATGGTGATGGCGGTAGGACTGCACTGGCAGGGCCTCCTCTTCGTGCCCCGGCGCTCCTACATCGCCGAAGTCCCCGACGCCTATGCCCACACGGCCGTGCCCATGGTCTTCAACGTCCTATCGGGGATCATCCTCCTGGCGGCCATCGCCTTCTTCTTCTACGCCCTCTTCGCCCTCCTCCTCCAAGGCCGACGCGAGGTAGCGGTGGCGGAAAGCGAGGTGCCCTTTACCGAGGTGCTCTCCAACGGGCAGGGCCGGATGGTGGCCCTCATGGACCGGGTCTGGTTCTGGTTCGCCCTGGCGGTGATCCTGGTGGCCCTGGCCTACCTGCCCACCCTGGTCCAGCTCTTCACCAACATGAACCCCGTGCCGGGGATGCGGGTCTGGTAAGCACCCCCCGCGCCGGGCCCGCCCGGCGCGGGGCCTTCTCGTCCCAAGCGCGCCATGGGTTTTCCTCCCCTGCACCGCCACATAGCCCTCCTCAGCGTCCTGCCCTTCGCCATCCAGTTCGTGGGGATAGGGTTTTCCGATGCCCTGGGGGAGGGGCTTTGCGGCAGCGTCTTCGGCATCCCCCTGCGGGAGGCGGTCCTCTACGGGCTGGTGAGCGAGTACTACTACTACGGCCAGTTCTTCCTCCTCCTCCTCTCCCTAAAGGCCGCCTACGCCCTGGGCCTCCTCATCCAGGGCTCCCTCGCGGAAAACCCCGCCCTGCCCTCCTGGGCGCGGCGGGCAGGGCTGGCCCTTTCCGCCCTCTACCTGGGGGCTTTTCTCCTCACCCGCACCCTTCCCCTGCCCTTCGTCACCCCTGTGGGTCCCGCCCTCCTCTCCCCCGCCCCCCTGGACCCCCTCTCGGCGATGATGGTGCTGCCGGAGCCCTTTCTCCTCTGGCTCCTCCTCAGGGGGAGGCCCTGAGCGCCCCGTCGCGGCCTGCCCCGCGAGGGGGCCCCAGAAGGGCCAGCGGCAATTCCCAAGCTCCGGCGCCCGCTTGACAGGGAGCCTCCCACCCCCTAGGCTCAAGGGTGGCTCGGGCTGACCGGGCCTTCGAGGAGGAAGGGGCCTAAAGCGCTTTCCCCCCTGACGGAGGAGAAAATGCCCATCGCTAAGGAAGAGAAACAGAAGCTCATCCAGGAGTTCGCCCGCTTCCCCGGGGACACGGGGAGCACCGAGGTGCAGGTGGCCCTCCTCACCCTGCGCATCAACCGCCTCTCCGAGCACCTCAAGGCCCACAAGCACGACCACCACTCCCACCGGGGCCTCTTGATGCTGGTGGGGCAAAGGCGGAGGCTTCTGCGCTATTTGGAGCGGGAGGACCCGGAGCGCTACCGGGCCCTGGTTGAGAAGCTGGGCTTGAGGAAGTAAACTGGGCATCAGGTCGGGGGCGGGGCCTTAGGGCTCCGCCTTCCGCTTGAGGAAAGCCATGCCAGAAGCCACCGCCAACACCCCCAAAGCCCAAAGGTACGAGACCCAGGTGGCGGGCCGCCCCCTGGTCCTGGAGACGGGCAAGTACGCCAAGCAGGCCTCGGGATCGGTCCTGGTCCGTTACGGGGACACCGTGGTCCTGGCCACGGCCCAGGCCTCGGAGGAACCCGTAGAGGCCGACTTCCTGCCCCTCACGGTGGAGTTCGAGGAGCGGCACTACGCCGTGGGCAAGATCCCGGGAAGCTTCATGCGCCGGGAAGGGCGGCCGGGGGAGAAGGCCATCCTTTCCGCCCGCATGACGGACCGCCCCATAAGGCCCCTCTTCCCCAAGGGCTTCCGCCACGAGGTCCAGGTGATCGTCACCGTGCTCTCCGCCGACCAGAAAAACCCCCCGGACATCCTGGGGCCCACGGCGGCCAGCGCCGCCCTCATGCTTTCCGATATCCCCTGGGCGGGCCCCGTGGCCGCGGTGCGGGTGGGGCTTTTGGGGGGGCAGTTCGTCCTCAACCCCACCCTGCAGGAGCTAGAGGAAAGCCAGCTGGACCTGGTGGTGGCGGGAAGCCGGGAGGCCATCCTGATGGTGGAGGCCGGGGCGGGAGAGGTGGACGAGGAAACCCTAGTGCAGGCCCTGGAGTTCGCCCATCGGGAGATGCAGGCCATCCTGGACCTGCAGGAGGCCATGGCCAAGGCCTGGGGCAAGCCCAAGATGGCCTGGACCCCCCCCGAGACCCTATCCGAGGAGGAGAAGGAGGCCCTCTACCGCCTGGCCCTGGAGCGGGGGCTTTCCGCCGTCCTGCAGACCGCCAGCAAAGGGGAAAGGAGCCGGGCCCTCGAGGCCTTCGCGGAAGCGCTGATCCTCGAGGCCCTGCCCAAGCGGGAAGACGGCGCCTCCGAGGAGGGCAAGAAGCCCCTCTACGAGAGCGCCTTCGCCGAGGTGGTGCGCAGGGAGCTGAGGCGGCTGGTGCTGGAGGAGGGCAGGCGGGCCGACGGGCGCGGCCCCAAGGATCTCCGCCCCATCTGGATCGAGGTGGACGTCCTGCCCCGGGCCCACGGCTCCGCGGTCTTCACCCGGGGAGAGACCCAGGTCCTGGGCACGGTCACCCTGGGCACGGGCCGGGACGAGCAGATCATCGACGACCTGGGCATCGATGAGACCGATCCCTTCCTGGTGCACTACAACTTCCCCCCCTTCTCCACCGGGGAGGTGAGGCGCCTCCGGGGGGTTTCCCGTCGGGAGGTGGGGCACGGCAACCTGGCCAAGCGGGCCCTGAAGGCGGTGATGCCCAAGGGGGAGGCCTTCCCCTACACGGTCCGGGTGGTGGGGGACGTGCTGGAGTCCAACGGCAGTAGCTCCATGGCCACGGTCTGCGCCGGCTCCCTGGCCCTCATGGACGCCGGGGTGCCCATCCGGGCCCCCGTGGCCGGGGTGGCCATGGGCCTGGTGTGGGAGGGGGAGCGGGCGGTGATCCTCACCGACATCCTGGGGCTGGAGGACGCCCTGGGGGACATGGACTTCAAGGTGGCGGGAACCCGGCAGGGGGTCACCGCCTTGCAGATGGACAACAAGGTGGGGGGCCTGCCCCGGGAGGTGCTGAAGGAAGCCCTGATGCAGGCCCGGGAGGCCCGCTTGAAGATCCTGGACCTCATGGCCGGCGTCCTCCCCGGCCCTCGCCCCGACCTCAAGCCCTTCGCCCCCAGGATCCTGGCCCTCAAGGTGCCGGTGGAAAAGATCGGTCTGGTCATCGGGCCGGGGGGAAAGAACGTGCGGGCCTTGGAGGAGCTCGGGGTGGAGGTGGACATCGAGGAGGACGGCAGCGTGCGCATCTACTCCGCCGACATGGCGGCGGCCCACAAGGCCAAGAAGCGCATCGAGGAGCTCATCATGGAGGCCAAGGTGGGCGAGGTCTACGAGGGCACGGTCACCAAGATCACCCCCTTCGGGGCCTTCGTGAGCCTCTTCCCGGGCACGGAAGGGCTCCTGCACATCAGCCAGATCGCCCCCGGACGGGTGCAGCGGGTGGAGGACCACCTCAAGGTGGGGGACGTGATCAAGGTGAAGGTGCACCGCATCGATGAGCGGGGCAAGATCGACCTGATCCGCCCCGAGCTGGAGGGCAAGATCCCACCCAGGCGGCGCGGATAAGCGCCCCGCGGCCCCTCGGGCCGCGACGGGAACCCCACGGGCAGGCCACAGCCCCGGCTCCGCCGGGAGAACAGGAGGCGTATGGAAAACCCGGAACGTAAACCCAGGCGGCGGCGGCGCAGGCGACCCCAGGAGGGCGCCCCCCCAGAAGCCGTCGGTCCCCAGGACTTCGTGGAGATCATCCCCTTGGGGGGGATGGGGGAGATCGGCAAAAACATCACCGCCTTCCGCTTCAAGGACGAGATCTTCGTCCTGGACGGAGGGCTGGCCTTCCCCGACGAGGGGATGCCGGGGGTGGACCTCCTCATCCCCCGGGTGGACTACCTGATCCAAAACCGCCACCTCATCCGGGCCTGGGTCCTGACCCACGGACACGAGGACCACATCGGGGGGCTCCCCTTCATCCTGCCCATGATTTTCGGGAAAGAATCCAATGTGCCCATCTACGGGGCCCGGCTGACCCTGGGTCTCCTGAAGGGCAAGCTGGAGGAGTTTGGGCTAAGGCCCGGGGCCTTCAACCTAAAGGAGGTTTCCACCGACGACCGCATCCCGGTGGGACGGTACTTCACCCTGGATCTATTCCGCATGACCCACTCCATTCCCGACAACTCCGGGGTGGTGATCCGCACGCCCATCGGCACCATCGTCCACACGGGAGACTTCAAGCTGGACCCCACCCCCATCGACGGCAGGGTCTCCCACCTGGCCAAGGTGGCCCAGGCCGGGGCGGAAGGGGTCTTGCTCCTCATCGCCGACGCCACCAACGCCGAGCGCCCAGGCTACACCCCGAGCGAGATGGAGATCGCCAAGGAGCTGGACCGGGTGATCGGCCGCGCCCCGGGCCGGGTCTTCGTCACCACCTTCGCCAGCCACATCCACCGCATCCAGGCGGTGATCTGGGCGGCGGAGAAGTACGGGCGGAAGGTGGCCATGGAGGGGCGGAGCATGCTCCGGTTCAGCCGCATCGCCCTGGAGCTCGGCTACCTCAAGGTGCGGGACCGCCTCTACACCCTGGAGGAGGTCCGGGACCTCCCCGACCACCAGGTCCTGGTCCTGGCCACGGGGAGCCAGGGACAGCCCATGTCCGTCCTGCACCGGCTGGCCTTCGAGGGGCACGCCCGCATGGCCATCAAGCCCGGGGACACGGTCATCCTCTCCAGCAGCCCCATCCCCGGCAACGAGGAGGCGGTGAACCGGGTGATCAACCGCCTCTACGCCCTGGGGGCCTACGTTCTTTACCCCCCTACCTACCGGGTGCACGCCTCGGGCCACGCATCCCAGGAGGAGCTCAAGCTCATCCTGAACCTCACCACCCCCCGCTTTTTCCTCCCCTGGCACGGGGAGGTGCGCCACCAGACCAACCTCAAGTGGCTGGCCGAGGGCATGAGCCGTCCCCCGGAGAGGACCCTCATCGGGGAAAACGGGGCCCTGTACCGCCTCACGGTCACCACCTTCGAGAAGGCCGGGGAAGTGCCTTGGGGCACCCTCTACGTGGACGGCCTGGGGGTGGGGGACATCACCGAGGAGATCCTGGCCGACCGCCGCCACATGGCCGAGGAGGGGATCCTGGTCATCACCGCCTTGGCGGGAAAGGACCCGGTGGTGGAGGTGGTCTCCCGGGGCTTCGTGAAGGCGGGGGAAAGGCTTCTTGGGGAGGTGAAGCGCATGGCCCTCGAGGCCCTCCACAACGGCGTGCGGGAGAAGAAGCCCTTGGAGCGCATCCGGGACGACATCTACTACCCGGTGAAGAAGTTCCTCAAGAAGGCCACGGGCCGCGACCCGGTTATCCTGCCGGTGGTCATCGAAGGCTGAGGTATGTACCGGACCCTCCTCCTGCCCACGGACGGAAGCCAGGCAGCGGAAAAGGGGCTGCAGGAAGGCCTGCGGCTGGCCAAACTGCTGGGTGCCCAGGCCACCTTCCTTCACGTCCTCGAACCCCTGGGCCCCAGGCTCCTCCTGGGCCCAGAAACCCTCCCCTACTACGGGCAGCTCCTAGAGGAGCAGAGAAAGGCCGCCAAGGAGGCCCTGGCTCGGGCCCAGGCGGAGGCGGAAGCCCTGGGGGTGGCCTGCCGGAGCCTTCTCCGGGAGGGTCGGGCGGCGGAGGTCATCCGGGGGCTTTTGGAGGAGCACGACCTCCTGGTCTTGGCTTCCCACGGGCGCACGGGGCTAGACCTTCTGCTTTTGGGCAGCGTGACCCACGAGGTGCTGCGCCGGGCCAGGAAGCCCGTCTTGGTGGTGCCCTACCGGGCCAAAGAGAGGTAGGCAGCAAGCAGGTACAGGGCCAGGATGGCCCAGGAGTCGTAGGCCAGCACCCAAAGCTTCCTCAGGCTCTGGTACATGAGCCCGGTGAGCACGGCCCCCGCCATGGCCAGGAGGACCAAGAGGCTCACGAGATGGCCGGGGGCCACCTGGGCCAGAAGGGACCCAGGAGCCAGGAGGTCGGCGTAGAAGAGGAGAAAGGTGTTGAACAGGGTGCTCCCCAGAGCGTTCCCCAAGGCCAGGTCCACCGCCCCCAGGCGGGCCGCCGCCACCACCACCGTGGCCTCGGGCAGGGTGGTGACCAGGCCCACCATAAAGGTGCCCACCCAGGCCTGGCCCAGGCCGGTCTCCTCGGCGATGGCCCCCGCCAGGCCCGGCAGGAGGACCGCCGCCCCCACCAAAAAGGCCGCCCCCAGGGCGTAGCGGAGAAGGGCCGTCCGCAAGGGCACCCGTTCGTAGGCCTCGGCCTCTAGGGCCTGGTCCCGGGGGAAGCGCCGGGCGTAGCGGAAGGAAAGCCAGAGGGCCAGGAGGTAAAGGGGGAGAAGGGCCAGGGCGAAGGGCCCCACCCGACCCCCGTTCCCCTCCGCCAGGAGGCCCAGGCCGGCGGTGGCCAGGAGGAGGACCACCAGCCCCAGGCTGAGGGCGTGCCCCTGGCCTGCCCGGGCGGAGAGGGGACGGGGGTGCACCGCGTCCAGAAGGGTGAGAAGGAGGAAGTTCACCATGCTGGCCCCCAGGAGGTTGCCCACGGCGATGTCGGGGAGGTCCTGAAGGGCGGCGCTGGTCACGTGGAAAAGCTCCGGCAGGCTGGTGGTGACCCCCACCAGGAAGAGCCCCATGAAGCTGCGTCCCAGGCCCGTTTTCTCCGCCAAGACATCCCCGTAGTAGGCCACCTGCCGCCCGGCCAGGAGGACCACCAGGGCCACCAGCAGGAAGAGAAGGTAGAGCATCCCCTACCCCTTCCCCCCCGCCAGCCGCCGCACCAGGGGCAGGCTCAGGAGGGCAAAGGCCCCGGTGAGGGCCACGGCGGAGAGGGCCACCAGGAGCTCAGGGCCCTGGAGGGGCACCAGACCCAGGAAGGCCTGCCCCACCCACCAGTAGATGAGGAGTACCTGCAGGGCAGCCCCCAGGAGGATGGCGGCGTTGAGCCAGGGGTTGGGCAGGGGATGGATCCTGAGGAGCCTCGAGGGATAGGCGAAGAAGAGCTGGGCCAGGATCTCGTAGAGGAAGACCGCAGTACGTGCCACCAAAAGCCCCTTGCCCAGGAGGTAGACCCCCAGGAGGACCAGGACACCCATCACCGACTTCACCGCCCCGGTGAGGAGGATGAAGGCCAAAGACGCCCGGTCCAACAGGGGCTCCCTGGGGTCACGGGGAGGCCTCCCCATGAGCCCCGGGTTGCGGTCCACCCCCAGGGCCAAGGCCGGGGGACCGTTGGCGATGACGTTGATCCAGAGGAGCTGCACCGCGGTGAGGGGCAGGAAGAGGGCCCCGTTGTCCCGAAGGCCCAGGGCCAGGGCCAACCCTAAGCCGAAGAGGACCAAGAGGACCAGGGAGACGTTGGTGGAGAAGAGGTACCGGATGAACTTCTGGATGTTCTCGTAGATGCTCCGGCCCTCCTCGATGGCGGCCACGATGGTGGCGAAGTTGTCGTCCAGAAGGACGAGGTCCGCCACCTCCCGGCTCACGTCCGAGCCCCTCTGTCCCATGGCCACGCCCACGTCCGCCTGCTTCAGGGCCGGGGCGTCGTTCACCCCGTCCCCGGTCATGGCCACCACCTCCCCTGCCTTCTGCAGGGCCTGGACGATGCGGAACTTGTCCTCGGGCTTGACCCGGGCGAAGACGTCCACCTCCAGAAGCTCCTCGTCGGAAAGCTCCGCGATCTCCTCCCCCGTAGCCACCGTCTCCGCGGGGATGCCCACCATGCGGGCGACGGCCAAGGCGGTGGCCGGGTGGTCCCCAGTGACCATCACCACCCGCACCCCTGCCTGGAGCACCTTCCGCACCGCCCCCGGCACCTCTGGCCGGGGCGGGTCCAGAAGGAGGGCGAAGCCCAGGAAGCGCAGACCCTCCTCCCGCTGCCCCTCCCCTTGGGCGAAGGCCAGGACCCGGTAGCCCTCGCGGGCATGGGCCTCGGCCTCTTCCAGGAGCCTGGCCTTCTCCTCCTGGGGAAGGCCCAGGCGGGGAATGAGGGCCTCCGGGGCCCCCTTGAGGAAGCTCCCCCCGGGGGTGGTGACCCGCATGTACTTCCAAGCGCTGTCGAAGGGCCGTTCGGAGAGCCTGGGGTACTCCGCCCGCACCCGCCTCACCTCCAGGCGCTTAGCGGCGAAGCGGAGGAGGCCGAGCTCCAGGGGATCCCCCACCCCCGCCTCCAGGTCGGCGTCGTTGCAGAGGATCATGGCGAGGAGCATCCCCTCGGGGTCCGGACCCACCACCTCCTGCACCTCCATGCGGTTTTCCGTGAGGGTGCCCGTCTTGTCGGTGGCGATGACCGTGACGCTTCCCAAGGCCTCCACCGCCGCCAACCGGCGCACCAGGGCCTTGCGGCGCACCATGCGCTCCACCCCCAGGGCCAGGGCCAGGGTCAGGACGGCGGGAAGCCCCTCGGGTACCGCGGCCACCGCCAGGGCCACGGCGAAGATGACCACCTCGTCCGCCCGCTCTAGCCCTTGGAAGAGGAGACCTCCCAGGATGATGAAGACGGCCAGCCCCAGGATGTACCGGGCCACCTGGTGGCCGAAGGCGTTGAGACGCCTTTCCAGGGGGGTCTTCTCCCCTCCGATCTCCGCCAGCAGGCCGGCGATCCGGCCCATGGCGCTCTTGGGACCGGTACGGGTGATCTCCACAAGGGCCCGGCCCCGCACCAGGAGGGTGCCCGCGTGCACCTCCTCCCCTTCCCCCCGCTCTACGGGGACGCTCTCCCCGGTGAGGACGCTCTCGTCCAGGAGGACCCCGCTTGCCTCCAGGAGGAGGCCGTCCGCGGGCACGCGGTCCCCGGCCTCCAAGCGGACCACGTCTCCGGGAACGATCTCCCGGCTCTTCAGGGTGCGGAAGCGGCCGTCCCTCAGCACCCGCACCTGGGGCTCCGCCAGGGTGCGCAGGCGCTTCAGGGCCCGCTCAGAGCGGCTCTCCTGGAGGGTGCCCAGCACGGAGTTGAGGAGGAGGATGGCCAGGATGGCCAGGGACTCGAAGGGGATGCCCTGGGCCCCCTTGTAGATCCAAAGGGCCTGATCCACCACCAGGGCAAAGAGGAGGATGTAGATGAGAGGGCTTTGGAACTGGCGCAGAAACTTTCGCCAGAGGGGCTCCGGGGGTTTTTCCGGAAGGGCGTTGGGCCCGTGCTCCTTTAGCCTGCGCTTGGCCTCCTCTGAAGAGAGTCCGCGCATGGGCCCAGGATACCAGGAGGGGCCGGGGGCCATTGTCCCAGGGACCAGCCCGGGGTATGATGGCCCCATGCTGCAGTACCCCGAGCTTCCCCTGGAAAGCCCCCTGATCGACGCCGAGCTCCCCGACCCCCGGGGCGGGCGGTACCGGCTTTCCCAGTTCCAGGAGCCCCTCCTGGCCGTGGTCTTCATGTGCAACCACTGCCCCTACGTGAAGGGCTCCATCCGGGAGATCGTGGCCCTGGCGGAAAAGTACCGGGGCCAGGTGGCCTTCGTGGGCATCAACCCCAACGACTACAAGCGCTACCCCGAGGACGCCCCGGAGGGGATGGTGGCCTTCGCCGAGGAACACGGCATCCCCTTCCCCTACCTCCTGGACGAGAGCCAGGAGGTGGCCAAGGCCTACCGGGCCCTGCGCACCCCGGAGGTCTTCCTCTTTGACCAAAGGAGGCTCCTCCGCTACCACGGCCGGGTGAACGACAGCCCCAAGGACCCCGCCGGGGTGAAGAGCCACGATCTGGAGGCGGCCCTCGAGGCCCTCCTCAAGGGAGAAGAGCCTCCCTTGAAGGAGGCCCCCGCCATCGGCTGCACCATCAAGTGGCGACCCGGCAACGAGCCCGAGGTGAGGATCGGCTAACCCCAAGTCTTCACCCACCGGGCTGGTTTCGGGTAAACTGGCCCGGGTTTTTTGGAGGTGCCCCATGCGCGTACTGGTGACGGGTGGAGCGGGTTTCATCGGTAGCCACATCGTCCACAGCCTGGTGGAAGAAGGCGTGGAAGTGGCCGTGCTGGACAACCTCGCCACGGGCAAGCGGGAAAACGTACCCCAAGGCATCTACTTCTACAAAGTGGACCTCAGGGACCGGGACGGGGTGGAACGGGTCTTCCGCGAGTTCCGCCCCACCCACGTTTCCCACCAGGCGGCCCAGGCCTCGGTGAAGGTGAGCGTGGAAAACCCCGTCCTGGACTTTGAGGTGAACCTTTTAGGCGGCTTGAACCTCCTGGAGGCCATGCGCAGGTGGGGGGCGGAGAAGCTGGTCTTCGCCTCCACCGGGGGGGCCATCTACGGGGAGGTGGCCGAGGGCGAAGTGGCGGAGGAGGCCTGGCCCCCCAGGCCCAAAAGCCCTTACGCCGCGGGCAAGGCCGCCTTTGAGCACTACCTCTCCGCCTATGGACAAAACTACGGCCTCAAATGGGTCTCCCTGCGCTACGCCAACGTCTACGGCCCCCGCCAGGACCCCCACGGGGAGGCCGGGGTAGTGGCCATCTTCGCGGACAGGGTACTCCAAGGGGAACCGGTAACCCTCTACGCCAGGAGAACCCCCGGGGACGAGGGGTGCGTGCGGGACTACATCTACGTGGCCGACGTGGTGCGGGCCCACAACCTGGCCCTCAAGGGCCTGGAAGGGACCTACAACGTGGCGACGGGGGAGGGGCACACCACCCAGGAAGTCCTCGAGGCGGTGGCCGAGGCCGCGGGGAAAAGCCCCACCGTGCAACCCGCCCCCCCGCGCCCTGGGGATCTGGAGCGGAGCGTCCTCTCCCCCGCCAAGCTCCTGGCCCACGGCTGGCGGCCCCAGGTGGGCTTCCGGGAGGGCATCCGGCTCACCGTGGAATACTTCCGTACCCATTGACATACCCCCTATCCCTATCTTCTGATGCTGGGGGGTATGAGCGTCCGCAGCCACCTGATCTTCACCCGCACGCGCCTGCCCTTCGAGACCGCTAACGGCACCCGGTTTATCCCGCCGGTATCCGCCGCCAAGGCTTCTACCGGATGCTCGCGTTCTTGGGGCTGGGCCTCGTCCTCTTCCTCTGGGTAGGGGCCAACCTCCTGGCCCGCCTCTACGCCTACGAACCCCCAGCCCCGGAGCTGGCACCCGGCTTCTTCGTCGGCTTGGCCCCGGTGGGGGTGGGGATCCCGGCACCCCCCTCCCTCCTCCAAGGGGCCAAGGCGGCGGGCCTTCTCCCCGCGGACCTGGAGAACCTTCATCCCCTCGGCGCTGCCCTCTGGGGCTTAGGGGGATGGTGGTTTGCTCTGGCCATGGCCCTCTTCCTGGAAAACCTCCTCCCGCACCGGGTGCGTTTGGCCTTCCAACCCGGGCTTTGGGGCTTGGCCCTACCCTTGGCCGCCTTCACCCTGGCCGCCAAAACCTTGGCGGAGGGCTTGCACAGCCTGCTCCTGGACCTCCTGGCCCAGGGGCTCCTGGCCTTCTACCTACCCCTCCTGATCCGTAGCCTTCCCGCCTTCCTCCGCCTGGAAACCCTCAGGCCCCTTGGCCAGCAGGCGCCTGGCCAGGCGCACCCGAGCCCGCAGGGCCGCTAAGGCCTTGCGGTCTTCCTTGAGCCGCTTCCTGGCCCGGGCCAAGGCCTCCCCCCGGGCCTTGGGCCCCACACCCCCCAGGACCTCCCGGCGGGCGAAGAAGCCCTCGAGGCCCATCCAGGCGATGAGCTCCTCCCGCTCCACCCCGAGGAGTTCCGGCCTGACCCCGGGCAGGGCCCCCTGCACCCGGCGGTAGGCCTCGGCGAGGGGCACTCCCTGGCGCACCAGGAGGTCCACCGCCTCCGAGGCCAGGACCTCCGGGGAGAGCTCTTCCAGCAGGAGGGCGGGCTCGAAGCGGCTTTCCTCCAGGGCCACCCGGGTGAGCTCGAGGGCGGCCTCCGCCGCTTCCAGAAGGCCGGCCAGGGATTCCAAGGCCCCGGTGGAGTGGTCGTTCAGGTCGGTGTAGGGGGTGTTGTGGTTGAGGAAGAGGAGGGAGGCCGTATCCCCCAGGAGCCGCCCGGCGTAGACCCGGGCGTGCTCCAGCACCACGGGGTTACGCTTTTGCGGCATGAAGCTGGAGCCTTGGGCCAGGCTTTCCCCCACCACGAAGGCTCCCCGCTCCGCCCAGGAGAGGAGGTCAGTCTGGAAGCGGGAAAGGCTCGCCCCCAAGCCGGCCAGGGCCGCGGCCAGCTCCAGGGCGTAGTCCCCTGCGGCCACCGCATCCAGGGTGTTCTCCACCGGCCCCTCGAAGCCCAGAAGGGCGGCAAGCCGCCTGCGGTCCACGGGGTAAGGGCTTCCCGCCAGGGCGCTGGCCCCCAGGGGAGAGCGGTTCAAGGTGGCCAAGGCGCGGAGCAGGCGGCCGTGGTCGCGGGCGAAGAGGGCCTCCACCCCCAGGAGGTAGTGGTCCAGGGTGGTGGGCTGGGCGGGGCGGTGGTGGGTGCTGAGGACCAGGGGAACCCCCGCGTGGGCCTGGGCCTCCCGCAGGAGAACCCGACGGAAACGCCAAAGATCCCCCAGGAGAGCCAAAACCCTGTCCCGGAGGTAGGCGCGGAACACGGTGAGGTCCAGGTCGTTCCGGGAAAGCCCCCGCCTGACCGCCCCCGCCACCTCCTCCCCCCAGTGCTCGGCGAGCTGGGCCTGGATGGAGAAGAACACGTCCTCCGCCTCCCCCGTGAAGCTTGGAAGGGGGTGGGCCCGGAGCTGTCTTAAGGCCGCCACCGCCTCCTGGGCCCGGGGAACGCCCAGGCGGGCGAGCTCCAGGGCATAGGCGGTGAGGGCATCGAAAAAATGAGGGACTAGCTCTTCCCGGGCAAAGCGGTAGTGCCGCGCCAGGACCCAGCGGCGGTAGACGGCGTGCCAGCGGGGCATGGACCCATGCTACTTGACAAGGAATGGGGTTCGGGGATAAGTTGGTCCCAACCGACTGGTCGGTAGCGGCAGGCCCCCATGGGGCCCTTCGGTAAGCGGCAAACGCCCTTGTCGAACGCCGGGGGAGGGGCTAGCCTGGGGGTAAGAGGAAAGGAGGTTGGCGATGGGAAGGATAGGGACGGCGGTCCTTTGGGCGGTGGCGCTCCTCTTGGGGAGCGGGGTCTCGGCCCAGACCCTGCGCATCGGGGTGGTGGGACCCATGGCCTTCGTGCAAGGGGAGCACACCTGGTACGGGGCCACCTTGGCGGCGGAGGAGATCAACCGGGCGGGAGGCGTCCAGATCGGTAACCAGCGCTACCGCATCGAGCTCATCCGGGTGGATACCAACGAGATGACCAGCGTCACCGACGCCGCCACCGCAGTGGAACGGGCCATCACCGCCCAAAGGGTGGATTTCCTGATGGGCGGCTTCCGCAGCGAGGCGGTCCTGGCCATGACCGAGGTGGCCGCAGACTACCGCAAGATCTTCATCATCACGGGGGCCGGGTTGGACGGGCTTCTGGCAGGGCGGGTGGACCGGAACTACGAGCGCTTCAAGTACCTCTTCCGCGTGAGCCCCAATAAGTCCAGCGACCTGGCCCGGACCTCCCTTCTCCTGGCAGCCGAGGTGGTTCAGGCCGTAAGGCAGCAGCTCGGCATCCCTCGGCCCCGGGTGGCTATCCTGGCAGAACGGGCCGCTTGGGCCGACCCCCTGGTGGAAACCGCGGGCCGCCTCTTCGCCGCCCCCCCGCCCCAAGGATACGGGGCCGAGGTGGTGGGCACCTGGCGGCCTTCGGCCACAGCCACCGACGTGACCCCAGAACTCACGGCCATCCAGCGGGCCGGGGCCCAGGTGATCTTCACCGTGCTCTCCGGCCCCGTGGGGGTGCCCTTCGGGCGGGACTGGGGCCGCCTGAGGATCCCCGCCGCCCCCGTGGGCATCAATGTGGAGGCCCAGCAGGAAACTTGGCTCAGGGCCACGGACAACCTCGGGACCTACGTGGCCACCCTGAACTCCCTGGCCCCGGGCGTAGCCATTACCCCGAGGACCATCCCCTTCATCAGCAACTTCCAGGCCCGCTTCCGCCAGTTTCCCATCTACACGGCCAGTGGAGCCTACGGGGCGCTTTACATCCTGGCCGAGGCCCTGACCCGCGCGGGCACCACCAACGTGGACGCGGTGGTGCGGGCCCTCGAGGCCACTGACTACACCGGGGCCACAGGGCGCATCGTCTTCGATCGGACCCACGACGTCACCTGGGGCCCCGGGTACACCACGGGCCTAGGGGTGCAGTGGGTGGGCGGCCGGATGCAGGCCTTCTGGCCCCGCAACTGGCAGGTGGAAGGCCGGGTGGTGAGCTACGCCGGGGTGCGCCCCTATGAGCTCCCCCCTTGGGTGGTGGAGGCCTGGAGAAGGTAGATGCTCGCCGCCATCCTGGTTAACGGCCTGGTCCTGAGCGGCATCTACGGGATGCTGGCCCTCGGCTTCGCCCTCACCTACGGGGTGGCCCGCATCCTGAACCTGGCCCACACCGCTTTCTACATGGCCGCCGCCTACGCCCTTTTCTTCTTCCTGGGACTCATGGGTTTCGCCCCGGCGGCTCTTCTCTCTGCCCTTTTGGTCCTGGGGCTGGCCCTCCTGGCCTACTGGTTCTTTCTGGAACCCCTCAAGGAGTACGAGGCCACGGTCCTCATCGTCACCATCGCCCTGGCCCTCCTCCTCCAGGAAGTGGCCCTCCTCCTCTTCGGCGGGCACTTCCGCTCTGTCCCTGCCCTGCTTCCAGGGTTCGTGGAGATCCTGGGGGTGCGGGTGGCCCAGCAAGCCCTCCTGGCCCTCCTCTTCGCCGGAGGGGTTCTGCTTTTGGCCTGGGCCTTCCTGAAGGGAACCCGGCTCGGCCTCAGCATCCGGGCCGCCGCCCAGGACCAGGAGGCAGCGGAGCTTCTGGGGATCAGCCTTTCCCGGGCCGGGTACTGGGCCGTGGGGCTCGGGGCCCTGCTGGCCGCCCTGGCGGGCCTGGCCGTAGCCCCCATGGCCACCCTGGAGCCCCACATGTGGATGCCGCCCCTCCTGGTGGTTCTGGCGGCGGTGGTCCTCGGAGGGCTCGGTAGCCTCCCGGGAGCCCTCCTGGGAGCCTTGGTCCTGGCCTTCGCCGAGGTAACGGTGGTGAACCTGGTGCCCGGGGGCGCCTTCCTGCGCACCGCCGTGGCCCTCCTCATCCTGGTTTTGGTCCTGGTCCTACGCCCTGAAGGCCTTTTCGGCGCGTCCTTCGCGGAGGAGCGATGACGGGTCCCCTGCGGGTCTGGTCCCTTCCCTGGGCTCTCCTATACCTGCGGCACGAGGTTCTGGCCCTTCCGGGCCGCACCTTGGCCCTGCTCTTCGTCCTCTTCCTCCTTCTCTTTCCCCTCTTCAGCCAGGACCCTTACTGGCTCAGGGTCCTCACCCTCACCGCCATCTTTGCCCTCTACGCGGCCAGCTGGGACCTCCTCTCCGGCTACACGGGCCAGGTGAGCCTAGGACACGCCTTCTTCTTCGGCCTTTCCGGCTATACCTCCGCCATCCTGGGCCGGGAAACGGGGCTCTCCCCTGCCCTCACCATCCCCTTGGGGGCCCTCCTGGCCACCCTGGCGGGGGTGCTGGTAGGCCTCCCCTCCTTAAGGGTGCGGGGGCCCTACCTCTCCCTGGTCACCTTGGCCTTTCCCATCATCGCCACCGGCCTCATCTTCCTCTTCCCCCGGTTCACCGGGGGGGAGCTCGGGCTTTCCGGCCTGCCCCGGCTCGGGCAGAGCCGTCTGGAGGAGTATTACCTGGTGGTGGTGATCTTCCTCATTTCCCTTCTCATCCTGTGGAAGCTTGCGGGCTCGCGAATAGGCCTCCTCTTCCACGCCGTCCGCGAGGACGAGGCCGCGGTGCGCATGGTGGGGGTGAACACCGTGCGCCTTAAGCTCCTGGCCTTCGCAGTAAGCGCCCTTTTCGCCGGGATTGCCGGTGGGCTCTACGCCCACTATCTGCGGGTGGCGGGGCCGGACAGCCTTTCCCTCTTCAACTCCATCCAGCCCGTCATCTGGTCGGTCTTCGGGGGCATCGCCACCATCTACGGTCCCGTGGCCGGCACTTTTCTCCTCTTCCCCATCCTGGAGATCCTGCGGGTCACAGAAGAGCTCCGGATGCTGGCCTTCGCCCTCCTTATCCTTCTCGTCATGCGCTTCCTGCCCCAAGGGGTGGTCCGGGGCGTCCTGGACCGTTTGGAAGAGGTGTGCCCCCGGTGCAAGGTGAGGAACGCCTTCACCCGCAGGCACTGCCGGGCCTGCGGGGTGGAGCTGCACCTTCCTGCGGCAAAGGAGGTGAAACCGTGACCCAGACCCTCTACTGGGAGCGCCCTTGGCTGCGCTTCTACCCCCCGGGAACTCCCGCTGAGGCGGAAACCCCTACGGGCAGCGTGGGCGAGAAAGTGAGGGAGGCTTTCGAGGGGAGGAGCCGTGAAGTGGCCCTCCTCTACTACGGAAGGGCCTACCGCTACGAGGAGCTCCTGGAGGCCATCCAGCGCTTCGCCGGCGGCCTCAAGGCCCTGGGGTTGGCCCCCGGGGACCGGGTGGGGCTCTACCTGGCCAACAGCCCCCAGTTCGTCATCGCCTACCTGGGCATCCTCTGGGCCGGGGGGGTGGTGGTGCCCGTGAGCCCCCTCTACACCTCCCACGAGCTTCGCCACCAGCTCCTGGACTCGGGGGCCCGCTTCCTGGTGGTCCAGGACGCCCTGCTGGAAAACGCCGCCCGAACCGGCGTGGCTTTGGAGGCTACCGTTGTGGCCTCCCTTAAGGAAGCCCTTCCCACGTGGCAAAGGTTGCTGGTGAGAGGGCTTCCCCCGCCCAAAGGACCCGGAATCCATCCCTTCGCCGACCTGCTCCGGAGCGCCCCCCTCCCTGTTCCCGAGCCCCGGGGAGAGGAGGACCTGGCCGCCCTCCCCTATACGGGGGGAACCACCGGCCTGCCCAAGGGGGTGGAGATCACCCACGGGAACATCCTGGCGGCCCACCGCGTGATCCAAAGCCTGAACCCCCTGGGCCGGGAAAACACCATCCTGGCCTTCCTGCCCTTCTACCACATCTACGGCCAGGTGGTCCTCCTCCTTGGGGGGCTTCTCTCCGGGGCCAGGCTGGTGGTCTTCTCCACCCCTGACCCCGACTGGATCCTCGAGGCCATGGTGCGCTACCGGGCCACCCACTTCTTTGGGGTCCCTTCCCTCTACGAGGTCCTCCGGGACCACCCCAAGGCCCACTGGGTGGACTGGCGACGGCTAGAGGTGGTGGTAAGCGGGGCCGACACCCTGCACGAGGCTACGGTGGAGGCCTTCAAGCGGCGCACGGGGAGGGAGATCGCCGAAGGGTACGGGATGACCGAAACCACCTCGGTGAGCCACATCAACCCCCGCGACCGGATAAAGCGGGGCTCTTTCGGCATCCCCCTGCCAGGCATCCGGGCCCTGGTGGTAGACCCAGAAACCCTGGAGCCCGTGCCCGTGGGGGAGGTGGGGGAGCTGGCCCTGGCCGGACCCAACGTGACCCGGGGCTACTGGCGGCGGGAGGACGAGAACGCCCGAAGCTTCTTCAGCCAAGGGGGCCTCCGCTTCTTCCGCACCGGGGACCTGGTGCGCATGGACGAGGAGGGGTATTTCCACTTCTACGACCGGGCCAAGGACATGATCAAGTACAAGGGCCGCCCCGTCTTCCCCCGGGAGATCGAGGAGGCCCTCCGCGCCCACCCTCTGGTGAAGGCCGCCGGCGTGGTGGGGGTGCCGGACCCCAAGGTGGGGGCCTACCCCAAGGCCTACGTGGTCCTGGAGGCGGAGGCCCGGGGCAAGGTGACCGAGGAGGACCTCCTGGCCTTCCTAAAGGAACGCCTCGCCCCCTACAAGCTCCCCAGGGAGATCGAGTTTCGGGGGGAGCTACCCAAGACGGACGTGGGCAAGGTATCGCGCCGGGAGCTGCGGGAGGAGGTCCAGGGTGGACCTGCTGCAGGCTGAAAACCTCTCCAAGCGCTTTGGGGGGTTGCAGGCCCTTTACAGGGTGGACCTACGGGTGAAGGAGGGGGAGATCGTGGGCCTTATCGGCCCTAACGGGGCGGGCAAGACCACCCTCCTGAGGATCCTCCTGGGCATCCACCGCCCCGACGAGGGGCGGGTGTTCTTCAAGGGGAAAGCGATCACCTCCCTCCCCACCTGGGAGCGGGTGCGCCTGGGCCTAGCCGCCACTTTCCAAAGCCCCAGGCCCCTGAAGCGCCTGCCCGTGATCGCCAACGTCCTGGTAGCGGCCTACGGGCCCCGAGGAGGGAGGAAGGGGGACTGGGTGAAGCGGGCCGAGGCGCGGGCCCTGGACGCCCTGGAGTTCGTGGGCATCGCCGACAAGGCCAAGGAGCCGGCCTCGGTCCTCTCGGGGGGAGAGCTCAAACGCCTGGAGATCGCCCGCGCCCTGGCCACGGAGCCCGAGCTCCTTATCCTGGATGAGCCCTTTGCCGGCCTCACCCCGGTGGAGACAGAGCTCCTCGCCAAGTCCCTGGCCCGCCTGCGCAAGGGGGGAAGGTTTGGCAGGCTCCACAGCGAGGGGTGCGCCATGGTGATCATCGAGCACAAGCTTTCCGAGCTCTTCAAGATCGCCGACCGGGTGGTGGTGCTGCACTTCGGGGAGGTGCTGGCGGAGGGTACCCCCGAGGAGGTGGCCCGCAACCCCAAGGTGATCGAGGCCTACCTGGGGGAGGAGGCCCATGCTTGAGGTCCAGGGGCTTTCCCTCAGCTACGGCAAGGCCCAGATCCTCTTCGGGGTGGACCTGGAGGTGCGGGAGGGGGAGCTCGTCTGCTTGGTGGGGCCCAACGGCGCCGGCAAGACCAGCTTCCTCCGGGCCATCACCGGCCTGGTCCGCCTCGAGGCCAGGCTCCACCGGGGCAGCAAGGCGGGGGAGATCCGCCTGGAGGGGGAGGCGCGGTTCTTGGGGAAGCGCATCGACCACCTCCTCCCCCACCAGATCGCCCAGCTGGGCCTGGTCCTCTGCCCCGAAAGGCGGCGGCCCTTCAAGGAGCTCTCCGTGGAGGAGAACCTCCTGGCCGGGGGGCTCCTCCTGCCCAAGGGGGAAGTGCGGAAGCAGCTCGCCTTTGTTTACGAGCTCTTTCCCAGGCTCCAGGAGCGCCGGGGCCAGCGGGCAGGCAACCTCTCCGGGGGGGAGCAGCAGATGCTGGCCATCGGCCGGGTCCTCATGGCCCGTCCCAAGCTCCTGGCCATAGACGAACCCTCCACCGGCCTCGCCCCCAAGGTGCGGGCCCTGGTCTTTGAGCAGATCGCCCGGGTGCGCCAGGAGGGAATCACCGTCCTCCTGGTAGAGCAGGAGGCAGCCCGGGCCCTGGCCTTGGCCGACCGGGCCTACGTCCTCTCCAACGGGCGCCTGGTGCGCCAGGGGCCCGCCCGGGCCCTCCTGCAAGACCCCCAGTTCCAAAGGGCCTACTTGGGCCTTTAGGGCTACCCCTCCCCAACGCCCAGCCAGGAACCTCTCCCTTCCAAGGCGGGGCCTCTTGCCGGGTAGTGGCCGGTATGTTATCTTTGGCTCAAGCACAACCCGAAAGGAGGTAAAGGTGATGAAACGCAGGGAGTTCTTAAGGAAGCTGGGCGTGGGTTCACTCGCAGCCTTGGGCATGCCCTATTTCGCCGCCGCCCAGGCACGGCCCGTCAAGCTGGCCACCCTCCTTCCCCTTACCGGGCCCTTCGCCTTCGCGGGGAACGCGGGGCGGGAGGGCTTCGTGGACGGGGTGGAGTACGTGAACGAGGTCCTGGGAGGGATCGGGGGCCGCAGGCTAGAGCTCATCGTGGAGGATACGGGCTACGACGTGGCCCGGGGCACCGCCGCCTTCAACCGGGTGGTGGCCCGGGAGCGCCCCGACGAGCTCCTCTTCGTCTACGGGGACTCCACCGGGCTTTCCAAGGCCCTGGCCCCGGAGATCGCCCGCACAAACCTGCCCTACTCCGCCACCAGCTTCTCCAACGAGCTGGCGGATCCCCGGACCTACCCCACCATCTTCGTTTTCGGCCCCACCTACAACGACATGATGGAGGCCCTCCTGCGGCAGGTGCGTCTGCAGAGGCCCAGGGCGCGCATTGCCTTCGTCTACTCCAACACCGAGTTCGGCCGCGACCCCATCCCCTACGGCCGGGAGCGGGCCCGGGCCCTGGGGATGGAGGTGGTACATGAGGAGGTGACTCCTCCCGCTTTTACCGACGCCACCCCGGTGGTGCTAAACCTGCGCCGGGCCAACCCCGACTTCGTCATCCTCCAGGGCTACGCCCTCTCGGTGGAACCCCTGATCCTACGGGCAGCCAGGGAACAGGGGCTCCAGGCCCAGTTCATGGGCACTTACTACTCGGCGGAGCTGGCCCTCATCCAACGGGCCGGCCCCGCCGCCGAAGGCTTTACCGTCACCTACCACAACGCCTATTGGTACGAGGCCCTGATCCCTGCGGTGGAGGAGATGCGCCGCTTCCGCCAGCGCAAGGGGCGGGACGCCTCCTATCGCCCCACCTACTACATGGGCAGCCTGGCCGTGGCCTTTGGGATCGCCGAGGCCATGCGCCGAGCGGCCCAGGCGGGCCGGCTCACCCGGGCCGGGGTGGTGGAGCACCTGGAGAAGATCGGAGACTACAACGCCATGGGCCTGGTGCGGGACTTCAACTTCGTGAACCACCGCCTGCCGCAGACCCGCCTCTTCCGGGCCAGCGTCCGCGAGGGGCGTTTCAACGCCATCACCGATTGGCTGCGCCTGGGCTAGCTCAAACCCATCTCCCGGGCCGGCCTGGGCTGGCCCGGGGTTCCTTGGAGATCCATGTCTGACCTTCTGCCCTACCTCATCGGCGGCTTGGCCAACGGCGCCCTCTACGGCCTGCTGGCCCTGGGATTTGTCCTGGTGTACCGGGCCACCAGCGTGGTCAACTTCGCCATCGGGGAATTTCTCCTGGTGGGAGCCTACCTCACCTACACCTTCGCCCTCCTGATGCCCCTTTACCTGGCCATACTGGCCGCGCTTCTCCCCGCTTTCCTCTTCGGGGTGCTGGTGGAGCGGGGCTTCGTGCGGCCTCTTCTGGGGCGAAGCGTGGTGGCGGTGATCATGGCCACCATCGGCCTGGCGGCGGCCCTGGACGGGGGGGTGCAGCTGGTCTGGGGCCCGGACCTGAAGTACCTCCCGGGGAACCTGCCCCACCTGGGCTTCCAGGCCGGGGAGGTCTTCGTTTCCTCCCGGGCGGTGTGGAACCTGCTCCTGGCCCTGCCCCTGGGGCTGGGCCTCCTCTGGCTCCTCCGGAGGAGCCGCTACGGCATCCTGGTGCGGGCCATCTCCGAACGGGAGGTGGCCGCCTTGGCCCTGGGCATCCCCACCGCCCGCCTCCTGGCCGCCGTCTGGGGAATCTCCGCCCTCCTGGCCACCCTGGCCGGGGCGCTTCTGGCCGTGGCCAGCGGGGTGGGGCACCACCTGGTCTTCCTGGGCCTCAAGGTCTTCCCCGTGGCCATCCTGGGAGGCTTGGAGTCGGTAGGAGGGGCCCTTCTGGCCGGGCTCCTCCTGGGGGTGCTGGAGGCCCTTTCCCAACGCCACCTGGAGCCTTTCCTCCCCGGCTTCACCGAGGCCCTGCCCTTTCTGGTGGTGCTCCTGGTGCTCCTCATCAGGCCCTACGGCCTCCTAGGTGAGCGCCAGATCGAGAGGGTGTGATGCTGGTCGTAGAGAACCTCAAGGTGGTCTACCGGGGGGTGATCCTGGCCTTAGACGGCGTCTCCTTGGAGGTGAGGGCAAAGGAGGCGGTGGCCCTCCTGGGTCCCAACGGGGCCGGGAAGAGCTCCTTGGTGCGGGCGGTAGCGGGGCTTCTGCCCAAATTCGAGGGGCGGGTGTTGGACGGGCACGTGCGCCTCCATGGGACGGAGAGCACCCAGCTGGACCCGGTGCGGGTCTCCGCCTTAGGGCTCACGGCGGTCCTGGAGGGCCGCCCCCTCTTCCGCTACCTTACGCCGGTGGAGAACCTGGTGGCCGCGGGGCACCGGCTCCCCCCTCGGGAGCTTAAGGCGGGCATGGAGGAGGTCTTCGCCCGCTTTCCCCGCCTCTACGAGCGCCGCCACGAGCAGGCGGGCTACCTCTCGGGGGGTGAGCAGCAGATGCTCCTCCTGGGCATGGCCCTCCTCACCCAGCCCAAGGTCCTGGTGGTGGACGAACCCTCCTTGGGCCTGGCCCCCAGGCTGGTGGAAGAGGTGATGCGCACCCTGGACACCCTCAGGCGGGAAAAGGGATTGAGCCTCCTCCTCGTGGAGCAGAACGCCCGGGCCGCCCTCTCCATCGTGGACCGGGTGTACGTTCTGGAACGGGGCCGGGTGGTCTTTGAAGGGGACGCCCGCGCGGCCCAGGAGGACCAGGACGTGATGGAGTTCTACCTGGGCAAGGAGGAGGTGGGCTTCCGCCAGGCCCGGCGTTACCGCCGGAGAAAGCGGTGGGTGTGAGGAGGCCCCAACCCTCGGGAGGGAAGCCATGGGCTGGATTCTAGAGGCCAACGACCTGCACCTTTCCTTCAAAGGGGTAAAGGCCCTGGTGGGGGTAACCTTCGCCGTGGGCGAGGGGGAGTTCTTCGCCGTCATCGGTCCCAACGGGGCGGGGAAGACCACGCTCCTCAACGTGCTTTCCGGGGTCTACGAGGCGGAGAAGGGGGAGGTGGTCTTCCTGGGGCAGGACCTCAAGGGCAAAACCCCTCAGGAACGGGCCCGCCTGGGCTTGGGCCGCACTTTCCAGGGCCTGGAGATCTTCCGGGGGATGAGCGTCCTGGACAACGTGAAGCTGGGGGCGGAGCTGGCCTTCCCCTCCTATTCCCTGGCCCTGCCCAAGGCGGAGCGGGAGTGGCGCCTTAGGGCCTGGGCCGAGGAGGTTCTGGACTACCTCCACCTCTCCCCCTTCCGCCACGCCCCCGCGGGCATGCTTCCCTACGGCCTGCAAAAGCGGGTAGAGGTGGCCCGGGCCCTGGCGGGCAAGCCCAGGCTTCTCCTCCTAGACGAGCCCATGGCCGGGCTTTCCTTGGAGGAGAAGCAGGACCTAGCCCGGTTTCTTCTGGACGCCAGGGAGGAGTGGGGCATCACCCTCCTTTGGGTGGAGCATGACCTCCGGGCGGTGCTGGAGCTTTCCGACCGGGTCCTGGTCCTCTCCTACGGGGAGGCCCTTTACTACGGGCCCCCGGAGGGGGTGCGCAAGGACCCCAAGGTGGCGGAGGCCTACCTGGGCCAGGTGTGAGGCAGCATGGAAGGAACGCTTTTAGCTCACCTTTACCGGCACGCCCAGGCGCACCCCGAGGCCCCGGCCCTGCGGGTGAAGCGCCTCGGGGTGTGGCAGAAGACCTCCTGGAGGGAGCTGCTCCAGCGTGCCCTGAGCCTGGCCGGGGGGTTGCATGCCCTCGGGCTGCGGGAAGGGGACGTGCTGGCCATCCTGGGCCACAACGCCCCGGAGTGGGTGGAGGCGGAGCTTTCCGCCCAGGTTTTGGGTGCCCTCCCCCTGGGGATCTACGCCGACGCCATGCCTGAGGAGGTGGGGTATTTCCTGGAGTTCACCAGAGCCAAGGGCATCGTGGTCGCCGACGAGGAGCAGTTGGACAAGGTCTACCCCTATCTGCACCTTCTGGACTTCGTCCTGGTCTGGGAGGAGGCGGGGCTGACCCGCCATTTCCGGGGGAAGGTAGGGCGCTTCAGCCAGGCCTTCGGCGACCCCAGGGTGGGGGAAGAGGCCCTAAGGAGGCGGCGCCCGGAGGAGATCGCCCTCCTCGCCCCCACCTCGGGCACCACGGGCAGGAGCAAGCTGGCCATGCTCTCCCACCGGAACCTCCTGGCCGGGCACCAGGCGGTGGGGGCAGCCTTAGGCTTCCAAAAGGGGGCCTGGGTCTTCAGCTACCTGCCCCTCCCCTGGATCGGCGAGCAGATGCTCACCGTGGTGCAGGGCCTGGTGGAGGGCTCCACGGTGCACTTCCCCGAAGACCCCACCACCTTGAGGGAGGATCTCAAGGAAGTCCAGCCCGACTTCTTCCTGGCGCCGCCTAGGCTCTGGGAGGATATGGCCAGCCTCATCCAAAGCCGCATGGCCGACGCCGACCCCCTCAAGGCCTTCTTCTACCGGGTGGGGATGGGGGCCCTCCTGGAAGGGGCGAGCCGCGAGTTCCGGGGGGAGCGGGTGGGCCTTTGGCTCAACCTCAAGCGGGCCCTCTTCTACCCCCTCATCGCCCGGCCCCTCCGCGCCCGGCTGGGGCTTGCCGCCTGCAGGATCGCCGTCACCGGGGGGGCGCCTTTGGGGAACGAGGTCTTCACCTTCTTCCGCGCCCTAGGCCTGGACATCCGCCAGGTCTACGGCCAGTCGGAAACCGCCGCCGCCACCACCGCCCACGCCACAGGGGACGCTCCCCCGGAGACCGTGGGCCCCCCCCTCCCCGGCACCGAGGTGCGCCTGAGCCAGGAGGGGGAGATCCTGGTACGGGGGCCTCAGGTCTTCCAGGGCTACTTCCGCCAGGAAGGGGCCACGGAGGAAAGCTTCACCGAGGACGGCTTTTTCCGCACCGGGGACGCGGGCTTCTTCGACGAGCGGGGGCACCTGGTGATCCTGGGCCGGGTGAAGGAGGTGGGGGCCCTCCTGGACGGTACCCGCTTCGCCCCCCAGTTCCTGGAGAACCGCCTCAAGTACTCCCCCTACATCCGCGAGGCCGTGGTCTTAGGCCACGGCAAGCCCTTCGTGAGCGCCCTCATCGAGCTGGACCCGGAAAACGTCCAGAACTGGGCCCGGAGGCGGGGCCTCCCCTTCACCACCTACCTCTCCCTGACGGAAAGGCCCGAGGTGAGGGCCCTTATCGCCGAGGAGATCCGCATGGTGAACCGGACCTTGCCGGAAAAGCTTAGGGTACAGCGTTTCGCCATCCTGCCCAAGGAGCTCCACCCCGACGACGAGGAGATCACCCGCACCCGCAAGGTGCGCCGCCAGGTGGTGGAAGCCCGCTACGGTCCGGTGATCGGGGCCCTTTACGGGGAAGGGGGCCGGGTAGAGGTGGTGCTCCCCATCCGCTACCTGGAGGGGGAGGGGCGGCTCCAGGCCACCCTCGAGGTGCAGGAGGTCTAAGGTGTACGCCCTTTCCAAACGCCTCACCGACGCCTACAGCCGCCGCCTGGCCCGGGCGGTGCGGGAGACCTACCGGGAGGACGAGGCCTACGCCAGCACCCCCTTGGGCCGGGTGGCCCTTTGGGCTTTCCTGGCCCTCCTCCTCCTCCTGCCCCTCCTCCTGGGCCCCTACCCCATGTACGTGGCCACCCTGGTGGCCATCGGGGCCCTAAGCGCTCTGGGCCTCCACCTCCTGGTGGGGGGAGCGGGGCAGATCTCCCTGGGCCACGCCGCCTTCATGGGGGTGGGGGCCTACGCGGCCAGCCACCTCTTCGGGCCCCTGGCCCCCCTAGGGATCCTCCTGGGAGGGATCATCGCCGCCCTCCTGGGCCTGGTCCTGGCCCTCCCCTCCCTGCGCATCAAGGGGGTGTACCTGGCCATCGCTACCCTGGCCTTCCAGTTCCTGGCGGACTACGTCTTCAAGAACTGGGAGGCGGTCACGGGGGGGATCCGGGGGCGCACCCTGCCGCCTCCGGAGGTCTTGGGGCTTCCCCTGGACACCCCGGAAAGGCTCTGGTACCTGGCCCTCCTCTTCGCCCTGCCCCTCTTCTTCTACGGCAAGCGCCTCCTCATGACCCGGGCGGGGCGGGCCTTCATGGCGGTCCGGGACAACGACCTCTCCGCCCGGGTGGCGGGGGTGGACCTGGTGCGGGTGAAGCTCCTGGCCTTCGCTCTCTCCGCCTTTTACGCGGGGGTGGCCGGCGGGCTTTTGGCCCAGCTCTACCGGGCGGTGACCCCGGAGTACTTCCCCCTCACGGTGAGCATCCAGTACCTGGCCATGGTGATCGTGGGGGGAGCGGGGACGGTGCTGGGGGCGGTGCTGGGGGCCTTCTTCGTCCTCCTTATCCCCGAGGTGCTGAACAGCTTTGTGGGGGCCCTGGGGCCCCAGTACGCCGCCGCCCTGGCCGCCTGGCGCAACGTGATCTTCGGCCTCCTGATCCTGGTCTTCCTGATCCTGGAGCCCCTGGGCCTGGTGGGGCTTTGGGGCCGGGTGCGCAGCTACTTCCGTACCTGGCCCCTGCCCTACTGAGTACCCCGTGGTGGCTTGCGCCGCCACGGGGGCCCCAAGTGGGCACCTAGCGGTCCCAGTCCTTTAGGTGGCGGAGGGCCACGGGCAGACCCACCCCCAGGCCGAAGAGGAGGTGGAAGGGGGTACGGTCCACCGCCGCCGCCAGGAGGGGCAGGGCCAGGGCCACGGCCAGGGCTGCCCGGTAGGGCCTGCGGAAGAGGAGGGCAAGAAAGGCGAAGAGGACCAGGGCGGCGAGGAGGAGGCGGGGATCCACCGCCAGGAGGGCTCCAGAGGCCGGAGCCAGGGCCTTGCCCCCCCGGAAGAGGAGCCAGGGGGAGAAGGCGTGCCCCCAGGCCGCCCCCGCGCCCCCCGCCAGGCCCCCCAAGGGATCTCCCCCTAAGGCCGCCTCCCCCGCGGCCACGGCCAGGGCCCCCTTGAAAACGTCCAGGAGGAGGACCAAAAGGCCAGGCACCGGCCCCAGGAGGCGGTAGGCGTTCAGGGCCCCGGGATTGCCCGAGCCCTCCTCTAGGAGGTTTTTCCCCCGGAGGGCCCCGAACCAGTAGGCCACGGGGAAGCTCCCCAGAAAGTAGCCGAGGAGAAAGGCGGCCAGCATGGGCTAAAGGACCTGGCGCACCTGCTCCTGCAGGCGGAGGAGGGCGGCCTCGAGGCCCCGCAGGCGCAAGGGGGTGAGGAGTTCCTCCAGCCCCGCCCCCCGGTAGAAGGCGGGGGGCACAGCGAGCACCGCCTCGGGGGGCTCCCCTTCCAGCCCCTCCTTGAGGAGGCCCGCGAAGGCCTTCACCGTGGGGGCCTCGTCGGGGACGAAGAAGTAGAGCCTAACCCTTCCCCCCTCCACCTCCGCCCGCAGGAAGAAGGGGGTCTGGCACTCGGGCACCCGCTCCAGCTCCACCCCCGGGGGCGGCGCGGGCACCCGCTTGGCGTAGTCCAGAAGCGCCTGGGCTTTGAGCTCCTTGGGCATAGCCTTGAGGAGGCCCAAGGCCTCCTGAAGGCGGGCAGGCAGGCTCATGGCCTAAGCTTAGCCGCCCTTGGGGGCGGCGTAGGTGGGGCGGAGCTCCATCTCGCTCACCAAGGCCCCCTCCGGCATCCCCGCGGCAAAGAGCACCGCCTGGGCTACGTCCTCGGGAGCGAGCTTCCAGGTGGCCCCAGGGGTGTTCCCGGCGAAGCCCGTGTCCACCGAGCCCGGCAGGATGTTCACCACCCGCACCCCCGCTTCCCTTAGCTCCAGCATGGCCGCCCCCATGAGGCCCAGGAGGCCGAACTTGCTGGCGTTGTAGGCCGCCCCGCCCTTGAAGGCGTTTTTGCCCGCCAGGCTTCCGATGTTCACCACCACCCCCCTCGAGGCCACAAGGGCTGGCAAAGCCGCCTTGAGGCCCAAAAAGGGCCCCACCAGGTTCACCTCCAAAACCTGGCGGAACTCCTCCTCGCTGAGCTCGGCCACAGGCTTCATCACGCCAATCCCGGCGTTGTTGACCAGGAGGTCCAGCCGGCCGTAAGCCTCCAGGAGGCCTGCCAACGCCTTCTGCCAGTCCGCAAGGGAGCGCACGTCCCCGGGCAAGGCCAAGGCCCCCTCCCCCAGCTCCGAGGCCAAGGCCTCGAGCCTTCTCCCATCCCGGGCAAAAAGCCCTACTCTGTACCCTTTAGCGTGCAGAAGCCGGGCGATGGCCTCCCCAATCCCCCGGCTCGCCCCCGATACCAAGGCCACCCGCATGCCCTCTAGCTTAGCCCAAAACGCTCCTGGATCCGGGCCAGGATCTCCCTCAGCCCCTCCTCCAGCTCCTTAAGCCCCCCTCGGTTCTCCAAAACCCAGGTAGCCCGCTTCCTCTTCTCCTCCTCGGGCATCTGCGCCCTTTCCCGGGCCAGGACCTCCTCCCGGGAAAGCCCGGAGCGGGCCATCACCCGCCCGATGCGCTCCTCCAGGGGTGCCGCCACCAGAAGCGTGGCGTCCAGGCGGGCCTCCCTGCCCTTTTCAAAGAGGAGGGGGATCTCCAGGAAGACCAAGGGGGCTTGGAGGCGGGCGAGCTCCTCCTCAAGAAGCCTCCGCACCTCCGGGTGGACGAGGGCCTCGAGGGCCCGGAGCCTTTCGGGATCGCCGAAGACCAGCTGGGCCAGGGCCCTCCGGTCCAGCTCCTCCCCGGGGAAGGCTTCGGGAAAGAGCCTCCTGAGCTCCTCCTTCCGGTTCTCCCGGGCCTGGGCGGCAAGCGCGTCCAGGTCGATCACCGGGTAACCCCAGGACCTCAGGAGGGCGGCCACCGTGCTCTTGCCGCTCCCGATGTTCCCGGTGATGCCGATAATGATGGGGTGCTTCGCCTCCTCGCCCATAGGGACTTCCCCTTTTATACCCCCAAGGGGGCCATCCCCGTGGGGGGTGCCCTCAGGGACCTCCTCCTGGGAAGGAGGCCCCAGGACCTGGACTTCGCCGCGGAAGACCCCCTGAGGGCGGCGGAGGAGGCCCAGGCCCGCCTGGGGGGCAGCCTCTTCCCCCTGGACGCGGCGCGGGGCCAGTACCGCCTGGCGGTGGGGCCGATGACCCTGGACTTCGCCCCCCTGGAGGGCACCCCCGAGGAAGACCTCGGGCGGCGGGACTTCCGCCTGAACGCCCTCCTCTGGAAAGGGGGCCGGGTCTTCGGCCTCCCGGGGGTGGAGGAGGACCTCAGGCGGCGCCTCCTGGTGATGGTGCGGGAGGAAAACCTCTACGCGGACCACCTCCGGAGCCTGCGGGCGGTGCGCCTGGCGGCCAGCCTGGGCCTGGGCCTCCTCGAGGCCACCAGGGAGGCCCTCGCCCGCCACGCCCGCTTCCTCCTGGCCCATTCTGGGGCCCTCCCGGCGCGGGAGCGGGTGCGGGAGGAGCTGAGCCGGCTCCTCCTCTCCCCGCGCGCCGCCTGGGGGCTCCACCTCCTGGAGCGCACAGGGCTTTTGGACGTCTACCTCCCCGAGCTCCGCCCCCTGGTGGGCCTGGAACAGGGGGGGGTGCACCACCTGGACGCCTGGCGGCACACCCTCTCCGTCCTCTTCCACCTCACCTGGCTCTGGCCGGAGGCCCCCCTCGAGGCCCGGTTGGCCGCCCTCTACCACGACGTGGGCAAGCCCCTCACCCGCCGCTTTGACCCCGAGGTGGGGCGCTACCGCTTCCTGGGCCACGCGGAGGTGGGGGCGGAGGTGGCGGGGGCAAGCCTCCTTTGGCTCCGCTTCCCCAAAGGGGCGGTGGAGGAGGTGCGGGCCCTGGTGCGCCGGCACATGGACCGCCCCCCGGAAGGGGCAAAGGCCCTCCGCCGCTTCTACTTCCGGCGCCAAGACCTCCTTCCCGCCCTTCCCTACCTCATGGCGGCAGACCGCCTGGGCACGAAAGGGGTGGAGAAGGAGGCCTGGGAGGTACTGGAGGCCTACCGGGAAACCCTCTCCGAGCCCCTCCCCGAACGCCCCCTCCTTTCGGGAGAGGAGGTGATGGCCCTCCTGGGCTTACGGCCGGGGCCGGAGGTGGGGCGGGCGCTGGCCCTCCTCCTCGAGGCCCAGGCCGAAGGGCGGGCGCGCACCCCGGAGGAGGCCAGGGCCCTTCTCCTAAACTGGAGGGGTGGTGGGCAGGATCCGGCTCCGTGAACCCCAGATCACCCCGGTGGAAGGGGGGTTTCTCCTCAGCGACCCCTACGGGGTCTTCGAAAAGCCCCTGGCCCTCACGGAAGGGGGGCTCTTCCTCGTCTCCCTCTTGGAGGGGAGGACCCTGGAGGAAGTACAGGAGGAGGTCTTCAAGGCCCACGGGGTCCTGGTGCCCAAAAAGGAGCTGGAAGACCTCCTGAAGGCCCTGGAAGAGGCGGGCCTCCTCCTCACGGAGGAGGTGGAAAGAAGGCTGCGCGAGGAGGAGGAGAGGCTAAAGAGGGAGCGGCCCATGCGCCTGGCGGGGCTCTCCTACCCCACGGGGGAAAAGGAGGCCCGGGCCTTCCTGGAAGCCTTCCGGGCCAGCTTTCACGAGGAAGCTCCAGCAGCCCAGGCCCTTCTCCTCCCCCACCTGGAACCCGCCCGCGTCCCCGAGGCCTACGGGGCGGCTCTGGCCGCCCTGGAGAAAACCCCGCCCCCCGAGCGCCTCTACCTGGTGGGGGTGGCCCACCGCCCCCTGAAGGAACGGGCCGCCGCCCTGCCCGTCCCCTTCCACACCCCCTTTGGCCCGGCGGAGCCCGACCTGGAAGCTCTCCAGGCCCTGGACGCCCTCCTCCCCTTCGAGCTCTTCAACACCCCCCTGGCCTTCCGGGAGGAGCACAGCCTGGAGCTTCCCCTCTTCTTCCTGAAGGGGGCCTTCCCTCGGGCCAAGGTGCTTCCCCTCCTGGTGGGAAGGCGAAGCCCGGAGCTGGGGGAGGCCCTGAGGGTGGTCCTGCGGGACTACCCTGGGCTTTTGGTCCTGGCGGTGGACCTCTCCCACGTGGGGCCCCGCTTCGGAGACCAGCCCTTTTCCCGCCCCCTGGCGGAGGAGGCCAGGAGGCGGGACCTGGGCTTCCTGGAATGGCTCGCCCAAGGGAAACCCGAAGGGGCCTTGGCCCACCTGGGGGCCAACCCCACCCGGGTGGACGCGGTGGAGGTGGTGGCTTCTTTAAGCCCCCTCCTCGCGGGGCGGAAGGGCCAGGTGTTGGCCTACCGCCTGGACCTCGAGGCCCCCACCCTCTCCGCCGTGGGGGCGGGGACCCTCGTGCTTTAACCCCCCCCGCGGCCCAAGCCGCGGCGGGGCCTTCAGCGCCGCCGCTTCCGCCTCGCTCGGGTCTGGACCGGGCGGTGCATCCCCGCCTTTTCCTCCTTGGGCGTCCACTCGCCGAAGTACACCGTGTGCACCGTGGCCCGCTCGGGCCGGTCGTCGCGGTTCCTCTCCTTGGGGGGTCCTACCACTTTGCGCATGTCCTCCTCCTTTGCCTTTCCCTTCTTTACCAGGGTTTTTTCCCTGGAAGCTTCCTTCTTTGCCTCCTCCCGATGGGGCAGGAAATCGATCTGGCGAAGCCTGGGGTTGGCGGCGGCGATCACCACCTCCATCTCGTCCCCCAGGCGGATGCGTTTGCCCTTGGGGCCCAAAAGGGCCAGGGCCTCCTCGCTGTAGGTGTAGGGCCCCAGGGCCTCGAGGCGCACTAGGCCCTCCACCCCGTTTCGCAGCATGACGAAGGCCCCAAAGCTGGCCACCCCCGTCACCTTCCCCGTGAAGCGCTCCCCCAGGTGGAGTTCCGCCCACTTGGCCATGTAGTACTTGGTGAGTTCCCGCTCCGCCGCCTCCGCCTTTCTTTCCATCTCCGAGGCGTGCTCGGCCACGGCAGGAAAGGTTTCCTGCCACCTGGCCCTCTTGGCCGGGGTGAGGGTGCGCCTCAGGAGGGCCTTCAGCACCCGGTGCACCGCCAGGTCCGGATAGCGGCGGATGGGGCTTGTGAAGTGCAGGTAGTGCTCCATGGCCAAGCCGAAGTGGCCTAGGTTCTCCGCGGCGTAGCGGGCCAGGCGCAAGGAGCGCAGGACCAGGCCCGCCACCACGGGTTCCTCCGGGCGGCCCTTGGCCTCGAGGAGCACCCGTTGCAAGGCCTGGGAGGAGAGCTCTTCCGGCAGGGCGTACCCAAGCCGGAAGAGGGCCTGCCGGAGCTTGGCGTAGGCCACCTCCAGGGGCTCCTCGTGCACCCGGAAGAGGCCGGGAAGCCCCTTCTTGACCAGGTGCTCCGCCACCCTCCGGTTGGCGAGGAGCATGAGCTCCTCGATGAGGCTTCGGGCCCTGGGCTCCTCCTGGGGAAGAAGGTGCAGGGTACCCTCCGCCACCTCCACCTTCACCTCGGGGAAGCTGAAGTCCAAAGCCCCCGCCTGAAGGCGCTTTTGCCTGAGCCTTTGCGTGAGGTCCAGGAGGAGGCTAAGGTCCTCCGCCAAGAAAGCGTGTTCTTCCGGCAAACCATACCCCTCGGCGAAGGCCTCCACCTCGGTGTAGGTGGTGCGGGCCACGCTCCTTATTACCCCTTCGGCGAAGCGCACCCGCTTTACCTCCAAATCCTCGCTCAGGTCAAAGAGGACGGAAAGCACCAGCCGGTCCTCGAGGGGCTTCAGGGAACACACCCCATTGGAAAGCCTCTCAGGGAGCATGGGCAGGACCCGCCCCGGCAGGTAGACGCTGGTGCCCCTTAGGAAGGCCTCCTGGTCCAGAGGGCTTCCCTCCTTCACGTAGTGGGCGACGTCGGCGATGTGGACCCCCAGGCGGTACCCCTGGGGCAGGCGCTCCACGTGGATGGCGTCGTCAAAGTCCTTGGCGTCCACCCCGTCCACCGTGAAGACCCGAAGGTGCCGGAAGTCTTCCCGCCTTCTGAGCTCGGCCTCGGGGATCTCCAGGGGGATGGCCTCCGCCTCCCGCAACACCTCCTCCGGGAACTCCGCCCGCAGGCCGTACTTGGCGATCACCGCCTCGGTCTCGGTTTCCGGGGCGTCCCCTTCCCCCAGGTACTCCAGAAACTCCCCAAAAGGGCGCTTGCCGTAGTGCACCCTCACCACGATGCGGCTTCCACGTTTGAGGCCGTGGAGCCCCTCGGGAAGGAGCCTCAGTTCCGGCAAACCCGGCTCGTCCGGGAGGAGGACGGCGTACCCCTTGCGGAAGTCCAGGGTGCCCACCACCCGCTCGCGGGCCCGCCTAAGCACCCGCTCCACCACCCCCCAGGGCTTGCCGTCCCGGCCAGGCGGCATGATCCGGGCCTCCACCAGGTCCTCGGGCCAGGCGTCCAGGGTGTAGCCCGGTGGGATGAAGAGGTCCTTTTCGGGAAGGCGCACAAAGCCGTACCCGTCCCGGTGGAGGTTGATGGGCCCCTGCACCCGAAGCGGGAGGAAGTACTGGCTTCCCTTCTTCTCCAGGAGGCCCTCCCGCACCAGGCCCCGCAGGTAGGCCTTGGCCTCCCGCTTCTCCAGGCCAAACCGCCTGAGGATCTCCTCCAGGCGGTGGGGCTTGCCTGTCTTCTTGAAAAACTCCAGTAAAGTTTCCCGCATTCTATCCTAAGAGGCCCTCCAGGGCCTTCTCCGTGGCCTTTAGGCTCTCGGAGAAAGCCTCTAGGGCCTCGTCCGCGTGCTCCTTGCCGATGATGAGGGGGGGCTCGAGGCGCACCACCTTGGGGTTGTTGAGGCCGAAGGCGGTGATCACTCCCCTCTCCGCCAGCTCCGCCACCACCAGGGCCCCAATGTCGGCATCCGTAAACTCCACCCCCAGCATCAGCCCCCGGCCCCGCACCTCCTCGATCAGGTGGGGGTAGCGGGCCTGAAGGGCCTTTAGCCCCTCCATGAGGTAGCCCCCCACCTCCAGGGCCCTTTGCGGCAGGTTCTCCTCCAGGGTGACCTCGAGGGCCGCCAGGGCCGCCGCCGCCGCCAGGGGGTTCCCCCCGAAGGTGGAGGAGTGGAAGAGGGGGTTCTGCTTGAAGATATCAAAGACCTCCTTTCGCCCCACACAGGCCCCGATGGGCATCACCCCGCCCCCCAGGGCCTTGGCCAGGGTCATGAGGTCGGGGGCCACCCCCTCCCAGTCCACCCCAAAGAGCTTTCCCGTGCGCCCGAGGCCGGTCTGCACCTCGTCGGCGATCATGAGGACGCCCCTTTCCCGGGTAAGCTCCCGCACCCCCTTCAGGTAGCCCTCCGGGGGCACGCGGATGCCGCCTTCCCCCTGGATGGGCTCCACGATCACCGCGGCGGTTTCCTCGTCGATGGCCGCTTCCAGGGCCCCCAGGTCCCCGTAGGGCACCACCCTTACGCCGGGGAGGAGGGGCTTGGCGGGGTTCTGGTACTCGGGCTTGGGGGTGAGGGAAAGGGCCCCCAGGGTCTTGCCGTGGAAGCCGCCTTGGGTGGTGACGATCCCCGGCTTCCCCGTGTAGGCCCGGGCCAGCTTGATGGCCGCCTCCACCGCCTCCGCCCCGGAGTTGCCGAAGAAGACCATCTCCAGCCCCTCGGGGGTGATCTCGGCAAGCTTGGCGGCAAGCCTCGCCGTGGGCTCGGAAACCAGCACCCGCACGGACATGGGCATGCGCTCAAGCTGGGCCTTGACGGCCTCCACCACCTTGGGGTGGCGGTGGCCCAGGTTCAGGGTGCCGTAGAGGCCCAAGAAGTCCAGGTAGCGCTTCCCGGTGGTGTCCCACACGTAGGGACCCTCAGCGTGGGACTCGATCCGGTCCAAACCGGTGAAGCGAAGCAGCCCTGCCAAGCCGGGATTGATGTGCCTTTCAAAAAGCGTAAAGGGGTTGTGGCTCATGCCCACAATGCTACCCTAAGTGTAGCACACTCAAGGCTTGGTAGAGGTCTTCCGGAATGCGGCCAGCCTTCTCCCCCACCTGGCATAGATGCCGGGTAAAACCCTCCGCCAAGAGCGTCCCCTCCCGCTCCACCCGGTAGCGAAAGAGAAGATCCCGCCGGGAAAGCCCCGCCAGGCGGGTTCGCACCAAGACCTCTTCCCCGAAGCGGGCCGGGGCGCGGAAGGTGAGGCCCAGTTCCACCACGGGAAAGAACACCCCCCGGGCCTCCACCCGGTGGTAGGGCAGGCCTGCCCGCTCCAGGAAGTCCACCCGGGCCGCCTCGAGGTACACCGCATAGACGGAGTGGTGGACCACCCCCATCTGGTCGGTCTCCGCGTAGCGGACCTTGATGCGGGTCAGGCTCTCCATGGCAGGAACTCCAGCCTGGGTAGGTGGCGCATCCGCACCCGCCGGGCAAGGGCCCCAAGGAGCCGGCCCTCGGCATGGCGCAGGGCCAAGAGGGCCTTTTCCTCGTCCTGAAAAGCCTCCACGTACACCGTGAGCACCCGGCCGTCCGGGGAAAGGCGCACCCCCTCCACGGTGAGGAGGAAAAGCCTGGGGTCTTCCAGCTCCCCAATGGCCTCCGCCAGGGCGCGCAGGAGCCTCTCCTCCAGGTGGGCCTTCCCGTAGCTCACGCCTCAAGCTTACTCCCGGTCCAGGGCGGAAACCAAGTCGGCAAGCTCCCTCGCCACCGCCTCCGCCCCCTCCTTGGCCTCCACCATGACCCGCACCACGGGCTCGGTCCCGGAGGGGCGCACGTTCACCCGGCCAAGACCCTTGAGCTTTGCCTCGGCCTCCCGTACCGCTTCCCTAAGCCGCGGGTGCCCCATCACCTTGGCCTTGTCCTCCACCCGCACGTTCAGGAGCACCTGGGGGTACATGGGCAGGGCCTCGTACCAGTCGGCGAGGTCTCCCCCCAAGACCTTCAGGGCCTTTAGGGTGAGGAGGGCGGTGAGGAGGCCATCCCCCGTGGTGTGGTGCCTAAGGAAGATCACGTGCCCCGAGGGCTCCCCGCCCAGGAAAAGCCCCTTTTCCTTAAGCATTTCCAAAACGTACCGGTCCCCCACTGCCGCCCGGTGGAAGGCGAGGCCCCGCTCCTTCAGGGCTACCTCGAGGCCCACGTTGCTCATCACCGTGCCCACCACCCCTTCCTCCCCGAAGGCCAAGGCGGTGAGGTAGAGGATGTGGTCCCCGTGGAAAAGCCGCCCCTGGCGGTCTATAAACTGCACCCGGTCCCCATCCCCATCGAAGGCGATGCCCAGGTCCAGCCCCAGCTCCACCACGAAGCGGCCCAGGGCCTCGGGGTGGGTGGAGCCGCACCCCTTGTTGATGTTCCGGCCGTCTGGGGTGTTGAAGAAGGCCATGACCTCGGCCCCCGCCCGCTGGAAAAGCTTAGGCCCCAAGCGGTAGGTGGCCCCGTGGGCCAGGTCCAGGCCGATCCTTAGGCCCGCAAGGTCGGGGGCCTGGGCCAGGAGGAAGTCCAGGTACATCCTTTCCGCCTCCCGGAAGTCCCCCACGGTGCCGATGCCCCGGGTGGGGTGGGCCTCCTCCAGGAGGGCTTCGATTTCCTCCTCCGCCTCGTCGGGAAGCTTTTCCCCTTCGGGGCCGAAGAACTTGATCCCGTTGTCCTGGTAGGGGTTGTGGCTGGCGGAGATCATGGTCCCGGCGGTGGCCTTAAGGTGCCGCGTCAGGTAGGCCACCCCCGGGGTGGGGAGGACCCCCAGGTGCTCCACCCTCACCCCCTGGCTCATGAGCCCCGCGGCCAAAGCCGCCTCCAGAAGGTCGGAGGACTCGCGGGTGTCCTTGGCCAGGAGGACCACGGGCTTCGGGCTATGGGCCCGGAAGTAGGCCCCCGCCGCCTGGCCAAGCCTCAGGACGAACTCCGGGGTGAGGGGGGGCTTGCCCGCCTCCCCCCGCACCCCGTCGGTGCCGAAGTAGCGCCTCATGGGGAAGACTATACGCGCCTGCCGGGTATTCTGGAAACATGGGGACAGCACCAAGCTCCTGAGCCTCGAGGCCTACCTGGAGCGGGAAGCGCGCTCCCAGCGCAAGCACGAGTTCGTGGAGGGGGGTCGGTTACGCCTTAGCCGGGGCCAACGCCCGGCACAACCTCCTGGTGAGCAATCTCCTCTGCCTCCTGCGCAGGGGAGCCGAGGGCAAGCCTTGCCGGGTCGTCCCCTCGGACATGCGCCTCAAGGTGGGAAACCGGGTGTACTACCCGGACCTCACCGTGGTGTACCACCCCCTGGACCCGGAGGCCCTGTACCTGGACCTCTAAACCGAGGAGCAAGGGCTCAGCCCTTGGCGGAAAGCCAGTCCTCCCCCAGGCCCACCTCCACCTCCAGGGGCACGGCCAGGGGCCAGACCCCTTCCATCACCTCCTTGGCCAGGGCGGCCACCGCCTCCGCCCGGTCCTTGGGGGCCTCGAGGACCAGCTCGTCGTGCACCTGCAGAAGCATCCGGGCCCCCAGCCCCTGAAGCCTGGGGAAGAGCCGCACCATGGCCAGTTTCATCAAATCCGCGGCGGTGCCCTGCACCGGCATGTTGAAGGCCATGCGCTCCGCCGCCTCCCGGATGCTCTTCACCCGGGCGTTGAGGTCGGGCACGTACCGCCTGCGGCCAAAGAGGGTTTCCACATAGCCCCGCTCCCGCCCCTCCTTTAGGGTCTTCTCGATCCAGGCCCGCACCTTGGGGTAGCTCTGGAAGTAGCGCTCGATGAAGGCCACCGCCTCCTCGTAGGGGATGGCGAGCTCCGAGGAAAGCCGGTGGGCGGACATGCCGTAAAGCACCCCGAAGTTGATGGTCTTGGCCGCCCGGCGCATCAGGGGGTCCACGGCCTCAGGGGGCACGGAAAACATCCAGCTCGCGGTCTGGGTGTGGATGTCGTGCCCCTCCCGGAAGACCCGGATGAGGTTCTCGTCCCCGGAGAGGTGGGCCAGAACCCGGAGCTCGATTTGGCTATAGTCCAGGGCCACCAGGAGCCAGCCCTCCTCCGCCACGAAGGCCCGGCGGATCCGCTGGCCCAAGGGGGTACGCACGGGGATGTTTTGCAGGTTGGGGTCGGAGCTGGAAAGCCTCCCCGTGGCCGTGGCCGTCTGGTTGAAGCGGGTGTGGAGGCGGCCCGTCCTGGGGTGGACCAGGGCGGGGAGAGGGTCGATGTAGGTGCCCTTGAGCTTGGATAGCTCCCGGTACTGCAGGATGCGGTCCACGATGGGGTGGGCCTCCCTGAGGGCCTCCAAAACGGCGGCGCTGGTGGAGCGCTTGCCCGTCTTCTCCGTCTTGCCGATGGCGGGAAGCCCAAGCTCGTCAAAGAGCACCCGCTCCAGCTGGTCCCGGGAGTTCAGGTTGAAAGGGTGGCCCGCCAAGCGGAAGACCTCCTCCTCGAGGCGCTTAAGCTCCGCCTCTACCTCCAGGGAGAGGGCCTTCAGGTAGGCCACGTCCAGCCGGACCCCGGTGGCCTCCATCTGGGCCAGAACCCGCGAGAGGGGTTTTTCCACCTCCTCATAAAGCCAAAGAAGCCGCTCCTCCCCCTTAAGCCGCTCCAGGAGGGCGGCGTAAAGCCTTTCGGAAAGCAACGCCCTTTCCCCCGCTTCCTCGGTCCACTCCCCCCCGTAGCGGCGGGCCACCCCCTCAGGGGTGGTGTTGGAGGGGTCCAGAAGGTAGGCGAGGAGCATGGGGTCGTCCCCGGGGGCCAGGTCCAGCCCCTCCCGCCCGGCCAAGACGGAAAGGTCCTTGGCGACCAGCCCCCGGACCTCCTTCAGGTCCTTCAGGGCCCAAAGGGGCTTTTCCGCCCGAAACACGCGCCCTCCCAGAGCCCCGGCCAGGGCCAGAAGGTCAGCCCACATGGGCTCGGGGCGGGAGAGGACATAGCCCACGAACGCCCCTTCGGGGGGCGGCCAGGGGGCCTCCCCCGCCGCCGCCGGGCTTTCCAGGAGGCCGAACTCGTGGAGGAGGCTCCCAAACTCCAGCCTTTCCAAAAAGGCCTTGAGCCCCTCCCGGTCCGGCTCTCGGCGCCGAGTGAAGTCCACCTGAAGGGGCAGGTCCGTGCGCACCCGGGAAAGCTCCAGGGACAGCTCGAGGTCCTCCATATGGCTGAGGATCTTCTCCCGCACGGAAGCGGGTTTCACCTGGTCCAGGTGCTTGAGAAGGTTTTCCAGGCTCCCCCACTCCCGGATGAGCCTGGCCGCCGTCTTCTCCCCGATGCCCTTCACCCCGGGGATGTTGTCGGAGTTGTCCCCAGCCAGGGCCCGGTAGTCCACCCACTGCTCGGGACGCAGGCCGTGCTTCTCCCAAAGCCACCCCGGGGTGATCAGGTACCCCTCGGGGTGCAGGATGGAGATCCGGTCCGAAAGGAGCTGGTACAGGTCCCGGTCCGCGGTGAGGATGCGTACCTCGTAGCCTTCCTTTTCCGCCTTCTTGGCCAGGGTAGCCAGGACGTCGTCTGCCTCGAAGCCGGGAACCTCCAAACGGGTGAGGCCCAGAAGGTCCACGAGCTCCTTGATGAGGGCCAGCTGCCGGGGGAAATCCTCCGGCGTGGGGGCCCGGCCCGCCTTGTAGCCCTCGTAGGCCTGGTGGCGGAAGGAAGGGGCCTTGGCATCGAAGACCACGATCACCCCGTCCCCGTCCTCCTTCAGGGCCTTGAGGAGGCTCTTAGCGAAGCCGTAGACCGCCTGCACGGGCTCCCCGCGGCTGGTGGTGAGGCTCTTCAGGGCAAAAAAGGTGCGGTAGGCCAGGTGGTGGCCGTCCACCAGGAGGAGGCGGCCTTTGGGTTCGAAGAGGGGCAGCATCGCCTCCATGGTAAGGGCTCACCCCTCCACCTGGGCCTGCCCCCGGGTCTGGTCCCAAAGGCCCCGCAGAAAAGCCGCTTTCTCCCCTTCTGGAAGGCGCAAGGCGAAAGCCACCCCCTCCGGCAGGTAGGTTTCCTCCGCCAGGAGGCCGCGGGCTCTGAGAAGCCCGCGCACCCGGCCCACCTGGGCAAAGGGCACCCGGAAGCGCACCTCCACCAGGTCCACCAAGGGCACCTTGGGAGCCCGACGCAACGCCCCCGCCGCCACCCCCCCGTAGGCCCGCACCAGGCCCCCGGCCCCCAGCTTCACCCCCCCGAAGTAGCGCACCACCAGGACCACCACCCGGTCCAGTCCCCCCGCCTCGATGGCGTGCAGGATGGGCTTGCCCGCGGTGCCCGTGGGTTCGCCGTCATCGGAAAACCGGTAAAGGGGGCCTATCTTGTAGGCGTAGCAGTTGTGGGTGGCCTCCGGCTCCCGCTGGGCCGCCAAAAAGGCCAAGGCTTCCTCCTCCGAGGCCACCGGGGCCGCCTTGGCGAGGAAGCGGCTTTTCTGAATGATCTCCCCATGGACCACCGGGGCCGCCAGGGTGTAGGCCATTCACCCCTCCTCCAGGGCCTGGCGAGCCGCCTCCTCCATGCCCCTAGGGTCGGGCAGGAGGCCCGTCCAGATGCGGAAGGCCAGGGCCCCCTGCCAGGCCAGCATGGGAAGCCCGGTCTGCACCACGAGCCCCCGGGCCTGGGCCTCCCGCAGAAACCGGGTCCAGAGGGGGCGGTAGACCAGGTCGATGGCCGCCCCCTCCTCCGGGAGGAGGTCTGGGGGCAAGGGGGTGGCGCTTGGGTCCTTCAACCCCACGCTGGTGGCGTTCACCAGGAGCCGGGCCACCTTTGCCCGCTCCAGGGGCACGGCCTTTAGGCCCAGCTCCTCCGCCAGGGCTTCCGCTCGCCCGGGGGTGCGGTTCCACACCCAGACCTCCACCCCCGCCCCCTTCAGGGCCCAGGCCACCGCCCGCCCCGCCCCCCCCGCCCCCAGGACCAGGGCGGGGCCCTCGAGGGGGATGCCCCCCGCCTTGAGGGCCTCGAGGAACCCCGGGGCGTCGGTGTTGAACCCGAAGAGCCTTCCCTCCACGGCGAGCACGGTGTTCACCGCCCCTATGCCTTGGGCTTCCGGGGAGACCCAGTCCAGGAGGGAGAGGGCGGCTTCCTTCAGGGGCAGGGTAAGGTTCACCCCCCGGTACCCCCAGCGCACCACCGATAGGCGCTCCGCCAGGGCCCCCAGGGGGGTTTCCAGGGCCTCGTAGCTGCCCCGGAGGCCCAGGCGCTCCAGGGCGAAGCGGTGCATGGCGGGGGAGAGGGAATGGGTTACCGGGTAGCCCAAGACGGCAAGCCGCAGCACCCCCTCAGAATACGGCGGGAAGGGCAGCCCACACCCCACACTCCTTCCCCTGAGCGTATAGAATGAGGGCGGTGAAAAGGGTCCTGGCTCTTTTCTGCCTTCTCCTCCCCCTGGCCTGGGGCAAGACCTACCTCGTGCCCATCCAGGGGGAGATCGACCCGGCCCTGGCGGTCTTCGTGGACCAGGCCGTCTCCCGGGCGGAGCGGGAAGGGGCGAGCGGGGTGGTCTTCCTCATCGACACCCCAGGAGGCCGGGTGGACGCGGCCATCCGCATCTCCGACCGCATCCTGCAAACCCCCCTCCCCACCCTGGCCGTGGTGCAGAACGCCTTCTCCGCCGGGGCCCTGATCGCCCTTTCCTGCCGCCAGATCGCCATGCTGCCAGGGTCGGAGATCGGGGCCGCCCTGCCCGTGGTGGCCCTGCCCCTGCAGCAGCCCCAGCCCGCCGACCCCAAGGTGATCTCCGCCCTTAAGGGCAAGTTCCGGGCGGTGGCCGAGGCCCGGGGCAGGCCCGCAGAGCTGGCCGAGGCCATGGTGGACCCGGCCATCGAGGTGCCGGGCCTTTCCGCCCGGGGGGAGCCCCTCACCCTCTCCGCCGACCGGGCGGTGGAGCTCAAAGTGGCGGACTTCCGGGCGGGAAGCCTAGCGGAAGCCCTCCGGCAGGCGGGGTTCAGCCTGGAGACGGAGCGCCTCGAGCCCGGACCCCGGGTGCAGCTGGCCCGCTTCCTGACGAGCTCCACCGTGGCCGGGCTCCTCCTGGCCTTGGGGCTCCTCCTCCTCCTCCTGGAGCTCTTCACCCCGGGGTTTGGGGTGGCGGGGGCCCTGGGCCTTGCCTTCTTAGCCCTCTACTTCGCCGGGGGGTGGCTCGCGGGGCTTTCCGGGGCCTTCGAGCTCATCCTTTTCTTCCTGGGGGTGGCCTTCCTCTTGGCGGAAGCCTTCCTCTTCCCCGGCTTCGGCATCGCCGGGGCCCTGGGGGTGGGGGCCATCCTGGCCTCCGTCTACTTCACCTTCGGGGACAACGCCCTCATGGTGATCGCCATCGCGGTGATCGCCTTAGGGCTTGGGCTTTTGCTCATCTTCCGTTTCCTGCCCAAGACCCGGCCCGCCCGGGCCCTGGTCCTGGAAAGCGCCATCGCCGAACACGCCGCCGGGGATGTGGTGGAGATCGGGGCCCTGGGCACGGCCCTCACCGACCTGCGCCCCGGCGGGGTGGCCCGCTTTGGCAACAAGCGGGTGGACGTGGTGGCCAACCGCGGGTTCATCCCCAAGGGCACCGCCATCCGGGTGGTGGACGTGCGGGGGCCCACGGTTATAGTGGAAGCCTTGGAGGAGTAGCCTATGGAAGGACTCGGTGTGCTCTTTTTGGCCTTCGTCATCCTGATCCTCGTCTTCCTCTTTTTCAGCTTCATCCCGGTGGGCCTCTGGATCTCCGCCTGGGCGGCGGGGGTTCGGGTGCCCCTCATCACCCTGGTGGCCATGCGCCTGAGGCGGGTGCCCCCGGCCAAGATCATCTACCCCCTCATCAAGGCCACCAAGGCCGGGCTGGACGTCCGGCTGGACCGCCTCGAGGCCCACTACCTGGCCGGGGGCAACGTGGACCGGGTGGTGGACGCCCTCATCGCCGCGGACAAGGCGGGGATCAGGCTCACCTTTGACCGGGCGGCGGCCATCGACCTGGCGGGCCGGGACGTGCTGGAGGCGGTGCGGGTTTCCGTAAACCCCAAGGTCATCCAGACCCCCATGGTGGCCGCGGTGGCCAAGGACGGGATCCAGCTCCTGGCCACCGCCCGGGTGACGGTCCGGGCCAACATCGACCGCCTGGTGGGCGGGGCCGGGGAGGAGACCATCATCGCCCGGGTGGGAGAGGGCATCGTGACCACCATCGGCTCCGCCCGCTCCCACAAGGAGGTCCTGGAGAACCCCGACAGCATCTCCAAAACCGTGCTGGAGAAGGGCCTGGACGCGGGCACCGCCTTCGAGATCCTCTCCGTGGACATCGCCGACGTGGATGTGGGCAAGAACATCGGGGCCCAGCTGCAGATCGACCAGGCGGAGGCCGACAAGAAGATCGCCCAGGCCAAGGCCGAGGAGCGCCGGGCCATGGCCGTGGCCGCGGAGCAGGAGAACCGGGCCCTGGTGGAGGCCATGCGGGCCAAGCTGGTGGAGGCCCAGGCCCAGGTGCCCCTGGCCCTGGCCGAGGCCCTGAAGAGCGGCAACCTGGGGGTCATGGACTACTACCGCCTCAAGAACATCGAGGCCGACACGGAGATGCGGGACTCCATCAGCCGGGCGGCTAAGTCCGGGAGTGAGGAATGAGTCTAGAAAACCTCCTGGCCCTCCTCTTCCTCCTCTTCTTCATCGTCATACCCACCCTGCAAAGCCTCACCCGCCGGGGCCAGCCCCTTCCCCCTCCCGACCTGCCCCCGGACCTGCCGGAGCCGGAGCCTCCCCCCCGCCCCCGCCCCCAGGCCCGGCCCCGGCCTAGGCCCGCGGCTCCCCCACCGCCCCCACCCCCACCCGCCCCCACCTGGGCCAGCCGGGAGGGGGAGAGCCTGGAGGGGCCGGGCGTCCCGGAGCGGACGCGCCTCGAGGTGCGCTTCCGGGAGGAGCTCCGGGAAGAGCCCCAGGAGCCCTCCCCTGAGAGGAAGCCCCGAAGGGCCTTTCTGGGCAAGGACTGGGAGAGCATCCTCAGAGGGGTGGTATGGCACGAGGTTCTGAAGAGGCCCAAAGGCTTTTGATCCCCCTCCGACCCGAGGAAACCCTGGCCTTCCTGGGCCACGCCGACCGCCACCTGAAGAGGCTTAGGGCCCTCTTCCGGGAGGCCTACGGGGACCGCCTGAGGCTCGTGGTGCGGGGGGACCAGGTGGAGCTCTCCGGGGACAAGGAGGCGGTGGAGGTGGGGGAACGGGTGGTGCGCGACCTCCTGGCCCTCCTCCGCCAGGGAGCGGAGCTGGACGACCCCACCCTGGAGCAGGCGGTGGCCCTGGCCCAGGGGGGGGAGGGCCTCTACCGGGCCACCACCCCGGAGACGGAGCTCGCCCTCCCCGGCCGCCTCCGGCCCAAGACCCCGGGGCAGCGGCGCTACGTGGAGGCCATCGCCCAGCACGACATTACCTTTGGCGTGGGCCCCGCGGGCACTGGCAAGACCTACCTGGCGGTGGCCATGGCCGTGAGCCACCTCCGGGCCCGGAAGGTGAAGCGCATCGTCCTCACCCGCCCCGCGGTGGAGGCCGGGGAGAAGCTGGGTTTTCTGCCCGGGGACATCCAGGCCAAGGTGGACCCCTACCTTAGGCCCCTTTACGACGCCCTCTTCGACATGATCGACGCCGAGCGCTTCGAACACTACCTACAGTCCGGTATCATCGAGGTGGCTCCCCTGGCCTTCATGCGGGGCCGCACCTTGAACGACGCCTTCATCATCCTGGATGAAGCCCAGAACACCACCCCGGAGCAGATGAAGATGTTCCTCACCCGCATGGGCTTCTCCTCCAAGATGGTCATCACCGGGGACATCACCCAGATCGATCTGCCCAAGCACCAAAGGTCGGGCCTCATCGAGGCCACCCGCATCCTCAAGGGGATCGAGGGCATCGCCTTCATCTACTTCAGGGAGTCCGATGTGGTGCGCCACCCCCTGGTGGCCCGCATCATCAAGGCCTACGAGGAGGCGGAGGGTGGTAGCCATCGCGGTCCATAAGCGGCCGCCTCGCGGGCTGGTGCCCAGGCTCCGCCGAGCCCTTTCCGCCCTCATGGAGGAGCTTGGGGTGGCGGACAAGGCGGTCACGGTGATCCTCACGGGAGACCGGAGGCTAAGGGCCCTCAAGCGGGTGTGGTGGGGGGAGGACCAGGCCACGGACGTGCTCGCCTTTCCCCAGTACGAGCCCGGGGACCCCTTCGTGCCCCCCCACCTGGGGGACATCTGGATCAGCTTGGACGCCGCCGCGGAGCAGGCGCGGACAAGGGGGGTTACCCTGGAGGAGGAGGTCCTGGCGCTGGCGGCCCACGGGCTTTGGCACCTCCTGGGCCACGACCACGAGGGGGAAGGGGATTGGCAGGGCTTCCACCGCGTCCAAGAGAGGATCCTCGCCCTCTAAAGGGGGTCCTGCGCTCCTTCGCCTACGCCTGGGAGGGGGTGGGCTACGCCTGGCGGGTGCAGCGGAACTTCCGCCTGCAGGTCTACCTGGGCCTCCTGGCCCTGGGGCTGGCCCTGTGGCTTGGGGTGAGCCCCCTTCCCGTCCTCCTCCTCATCGCCCTGGTCCTCTCCCTGGAGCTTCTGAACACCGCCCTGGAGGCCCTCACCGACCTGGTGAGCCCCGTCTATCACCCCCTGGCCAAGCGGGCCAAGGACACCGCGGCCGCCGCCGTGCTGGTGGCGAGCCTTTCGGCCCTCCTGGTGGGACTCTACCTCTTCCTCCCCCCCCTGCTGGCCCGGCTTGGTCTAAGCTAGGGGCATGGACCACGAGGAGCGGGAGCTGATCCTGGAGTTCTTCCCGGGCACTCCCCCAGAGCTTCTCCCCCTCGGGGAGATTCTTTATTACCGGGACGAGGAGGGCCGGGTGGTCATCCGGGAGAAAGGCCCTCCCGAGCTCAGCCTGACCCTGGAACCCCTTTCCGGAGGCCTGGGCCACCCCCAGGTCTGCGAGGCCTGCCGCCGCCACCTCTCGGGGAGCGCCCTGGGCTTCTTCCGCCACCTGGTGGGCGGCAGCCCCACCCACCTCCGCTACCTGGTCCTCTGCCTGGATACGGAGGGTTGCGCTGGCCGGGCCGAGCCCGGGCGTTTGAGGGAAATCCTCCTTCGGGGTATACTCTCCTGAGAAGGCGGCCCTTGGGCCGGGGAGGTCGGCTTGAGCCGGCCTCTCCGTGTTACCTGCGGGAAGGCACCCTGACCCACGAGGTGAGCTATGGCGCGCGAGGTGAAGCTAACCAAGGCCGGCTACGAGCGGCTCATGCGGCAGCTGGAACAGGAGCGGGAACGCCTGCAGCAGGCCACCCAGATCCTGCAGGAGCTGATGGAGTCCTCCGACGACTACGACGACTCGGGCCTGGAGGCGGCCAAGCAGGAGAAGGCCCGCATCGAGGCGCGCATCGACAGCCTGGAGGACGTCCTCTCCCGGGCGGTGATCTTGGAGGAGGCCACCACCGAGGTCATCAGCCTGGGCTCCATCGTGGAGCTGGAGGACCCTGTGACCGGGGAACGCCTCCAGGTGCAGGTGGTCTCCCCCGCCGAGGCCAGCGTCCTGGAGGTACCCATGAAGATCTCCGACGCCTCCCCCATGGGCAAGGCCCTCCTGGGCCACCGGGTGGGGGATGTCCTCAGCCTGGAAACCCCCAAGGGGAAGAAGGAGTTCCGGGTGGTGGCGGTCCACGCCTAGGCCGCCCCTGAGGTCCCATGAACGAGCAGACGCGGCAACGCCTGCTGAACCTGGAGGCCCTGGCGGAGGCGGGCTTTTCCCCCTACCCCTACCGCTACCCCAAGACCCACCGGGCGGCCGAGGTCCTGGAGGCCCACGCGGGCGCCCCCCCGGAGGCGGAGTGGGAGGGAGAGGTGGCCCTGGCGGGGCGGCTTCTGGCCCTAAGGCGCATGGGCAAGGTGACCTTCGCCCACCTCCTGGACGAAAGCGGCAGGATCCAGCTCTACTTTCAAAAGGAACTCACCCCCCGCTACGAGCTCCTGAAGCGGCTGGATGTGGGGGACCTCCTGGGGGTGAAGGGGACGGTCTTCACCACCCGGACGGGGGAGGTGACGGTCAAGGTCCTCTCCTGGACCCCTTTGGTTAAGAGCCTTCATCCCCTTCCCGACAAGTGGCACGGCCTTAAGGACAAGGAGGTCCGCTACCGCCAGCGCTACCTGGACCTCATCGTGAGCCCCGAGGTGCGGGAGGTCTTCCGCCGCCGGTCGGAGATGGTGGGCTACATCCGGCGCTTCTTCGAGGCGCAGGGGTTTTTGGAGGTGGAGACCCCCGTCCTCCAGCCCACCACCGGGGGGGCGGAGGCCCGGCCCTTCCGGACCCACCACCACGCCCTGGACCACGAGTTCTACCTGCGCATCTCCCTAGAGCTTTACCTAAAACGACTCCTGGTGGGGGGCTTCGAGAAGGTCTTCGAGATCGGGCGCAACTTCCGCAACGAGGGCATCGACCACAACCACAACCCCGAGTTCACCATGCTGGAGGCCTACTGGGCCTACGCGGACTACGGGGACATGGCCCTTTTGGTGGAGGAGCTCCTCTCCGGCCTGGCCCGCCACCTCTTCGGCGGCTACGGGGTGCCTTACCAGGGCCGGGTGCTGAACTTCGCGCCCCCCTTCCGGCGCATCTCCTTTGTGGAGGCCTTGAAAGAGAAGGCGGGCCTCCCCTTCGACCCTCTGGACCTGGAGCGCTTGCGCCTCTGGGCCGAGGCCCACCACCCTGAACTCCGGGGGGTGCCCAACCACAAGCTTCTGGACAAGCTCTTCGGCATCTACGTGGAGCCCGAGCTCCAAGACCCCACCTTCGTCTTCGATTTCCCCCTGGTCCTGAGCCCTCTGGCCAAAAGGCACCGGGAGAAGCCGGGCCTGGCGGAGCGCTGGGACCTCTACGCCGCCGGCATGGAGCTCGCCCCCTGCTACTCCGAGCTCAACGATCCCCTGGACCAAAGGGAGCGCTTCCTGGAGCAGGCCCGGCGCCGCAGGGAAGGGGACGAGGAAGCCCCCGAGCCCGACGAGGACTTCCTCCTGGCCCTGGAATACGGGATGCCCCCGGCGGCGGGCCTGGGCCTCGGCCTGGACCGCCTGGCCATGATCCTCACCGACCAGCCCTCCTTGCGGGACGTCCTTCTCTTCCCCCTCCTCAAGCCCCGGCGAGAGGCCGTGCAAGAAGGGATCTAGGTGACGGAACAGGCCGCCCGCCTGAGCCTCCTGGTGGCCCTCCTGGTCTTGGGCCTCAAGGCCCTGGCCTACCTCCTCACCGGCTCGGTGGCCCTCCTTTCCGACGCCCTGGAGTCCACGGTAAACGTGGCCGCAGCCCTTATGGCCCTCCTCGCCATCCGCCTGGCCCAAAGGCCCCCGGACCGCAACCACCCCTTCGGCCACACCAAGGCGGAGTACTTCTCCGCGGTGCTGGAGGGGGTGCTGGTGGTGCTGGCCGCCCTCCTCATCGCCCGGGAAGCCCTTCCCCGCCTCCTCCGCCCCGTCCCCCTGGAGGGTCTGGGCCCCGGTCTCCTCCTGGCCCTCCTGGCCTCGGGGGTCAACGCCCTCCTGGCCCGCCACCTGATCCGCCTGGGCCGGGTCCTACGCTCCCCGGCCCTCACCGCCGACGGCTATCACGTGCTCTCCGACGTCCTCACCTCCGCAGGGGTCCTCCTAGGGGTGGGCCTGGCGGGGCTCACGGGGCTTTGGATCCTGGATCCCCTCCTCGCCCTCCTGGTGGCGGGGCACATCCTCTTCCTGGGCCTCCGCCTGGTGCGCCACTCCGTGGGGGGGCTCATGGACGAGGGGCTTCCCCCGGAGGAGGTGGGTCGGATCCGCGGGGCCATCGTTCAGGTGCTCCGGGGAAGGGCCCTCGAGGTCCACGACCTCAAAACCCGCAAGGCGGGCCCCCGGGCCTTCCTGGAGTTCCACCTGGTGGTACCGGGGGGCATGACCGTGGAGGAAGCCCATCGGCTCTGCGACGAGCTGGAAAGGGCCCTGGAAAGGGAGTTCCCGGGGCTTTCCGTCACCATCCACGTGGAGCCGGAAAGCGAGCGGCGGGGGGCGGGCCCCTCCCCGGGCGGGAAGGTGTAACGCTCTTTTCCTCCGGCGCAAAAAAGCGTAGACTGGAGGGCAAAGGGAGGGCCCATGCGCAAGAAGCACGACTGGCTCAGGGAAACCTACCGGAAGAGCCTGGAGAAGATGCCGGAGAGGCCCATCGCCCACCGCACCCTCTCCGACATCGCCCCCGAACCCCTCTACACCCCGGAGGACATCGGGGTCCTGGACCCGGAGTACGAGGAGAAGCGGGGCTACCCCGGGGAGTACCCCTACACCCGCGGGGTCTACGGCTCCATGTACCGGTCCAAGCTCTGGACCATGCGCATGTTCGCGGGCTTCGGCACCGCCGAGCAGACCAATGGGCGCTTTAAGAAGCTCCTCCAGGCGGGCCAGACCGGGCTCAGTGTGGCCTTCGACCTCCCCACCCTCATGGGCTACGACGCCGACCACCCCCTCTCCAAGGGAGAGGTGGGGAAGTGCGGGGTGGCGGTCAGTAGCCTGGCGGACATGGAAATCCTCTTCGAGGGCATCAACCTCGAGGAGGTCACCACCTCCATGACCATCAACAGCCCCGCCAACGCCATCTGGGCCATGTACCTGGCGGTGGCCAAGAAGCGGGGCTACGACTGGAAGAAGCTGGGGGGCACCATCCAGAACGACATCCTCAAGGAGTTTATCGCCCAGAAGGAGTTCATCTTCCCCCCTGAGCCCAGCGTGAAGCTGGTCATCGACACCTTCGAGTGGGGGCCTAAAAACGTCCCCAAGTGGAACTTCATCTCCGTCTCCGGCTACCACATCCGCGAGGCGGGAAGCACCGCGGTGCAGGAGCTGGCCTGGACCCTGGCGGACGGCTTCGAGTACGTGGAGGCCGCCCTCAAGCGGGGCCTGGACGTGGACGAGTTCGCCCCCCGCATCAGCTTCTTCTTCGACGTCCACAACGACTTCTTCGAGGAGATCGCCAAGTTCCGCGCGGCGAGGCGCATCTGGGCCAAGGAGATGCGGGGGCGCTACGGGGCCAAGAACCCGCAAAGCTGGGCCCTCCGCACCCACGCCCAGACCGCCGGGGTCTCCCTCACCGCCCAGCAGCCCCTGAACAACATCGCCAGGGTGGCCATCCAGGCCCTGGCCGCCGTCCTTGGGGGCACCAACAGCCTGCACACCGACGCCTACGACGAGGCCCTGGCCCTGCCCACGGAGGAGTCGGCCACCATCGCCCTCCGCACCCAGCAGATCATCGCCTACGAGACCGGCGTCACCCACACCATCGACCCCCTGGCGGGGAGCTACTACGTGGAGTGGCTCACCGACGAGATGGAGCGCCAGGCCATGGCCATCATCGAGGAGATCCGCCGCATGGGAGGGGTGGTGCGGGCCATCGAGGAGGGCTACTTCCTGCGGGAGCTGGCCGAGGCCAGCTACCGCTACCAGCAGGAGGTGGAGCGCAAGGAGCGCATCATCGTGGGGGTGAACGCCTTCACCGACGAGGTCCCCCTGAAGGTGCCCATCCAGCTGGTGGACCCCGAGGTGGAACGGGTCCTGGCGGAGCGCCTGGCCCGGGTGCGCCGGGAGCGGGACCCCAAGCGGGTGGCGGAGGCCCTTCAGGGCCTAAGGCGGGCGGCGGTGGAGGGGCAGAACACCATGCCTCACTTCGTGGAGTGCGCCCTGGCCTACTGCACCCTGGGGGAGATGATGGACGTCCTGCGGGAGATCTACGGCACCTACCAGGAACCGGCCTACGTCTAAGTAGGATGGGGCTATGGACAGGCGCATACGGGTGCTCATCGCCAAGCCGGGCCTGGACGGCCACGACCGCGGGGCCAAGGTGGTGGCCCGGGCCCTAAGGGATGCGGGGATGGAGGTCATCTACACGGGCCTCCGGCAGACCCCGGAGATGATCGTCAGCGCCGCGGTCCAGGAGGACGTGGACGCCATCGGGCTTTCCATCCTCTCGGGGGCCCACATGCACTATTTCCGCGAGGTGAAGCGCCTTCTGGAGGAGCAGGGGGCCTCGGACATCCTCCTCTTCGGCGGGGGCATCATCCCCGACGAGGACGTGCCCAGGCTGAAGGAGCTGGGGGTGGCCGCGGTCTTCGGCCCCGGCACCAGCACCCAGGAGATCGTGGACTTCCTCCGCCAAGCGGTGCCCGAGCGCTGGCGGGCCCAGGGCCTGGCATGAAGGCCATCCAGCTCCACTACCCCCCGGAGTGGGCCCACTGCTACGGGTGCGGCTACCTGAACCCCATGGGCCTCCACCTCCAGACCTACTGGAACCGGGAACGCAAGGAAAGCCGCACCGCCTTCACCCCGAGCCCCCACCACACCGCCATCCCCGGCTTCGTCTACGGGGGGCTTTTGGCCTCCCTGGTGGACTGCCACGCCACCGCCACCGCCGCCGCCGCCAAGGCGGACGCCGAGGGACTGGACCTGGAAAAGACCCCCCTCCGCTTCGTGACCGCGAGCCTCAAGGTGGACTACCTGAAGCCCACCCCCTTAGGGCCGGAGCTGGTCCTGGTGGGGCGGGCCAGGGAGGTGAAGGGGCGGAAGGTGGTGGTGGAGGCCGAGGTCTACGCAGGCGAAGCCCTGACGGTGCGGGGGGAGGCGGTTTTGGTCCAGATCACCGAGGGCTTCGGCGGCTGAGCGCCCGGCGCGGCAACGGGGCCCCAAGGCCGCGGCTTTCGCCGCAACGGGGTCCCCGAGAACGCCGCGGGAGGGCCCCTTCCCTCTCACCCCGCGGAGCAGCGCCTGCGGGCGGACGCTTAGGGAAAGCCTTGCCCTAAAGGCCTCTTTCCCCCACCATGAGGGCGTGGGGGAGATCCGCGTGGGCACCGCCAGCTGGACGGACGAGACCCTCCTCGCCTCCGGCTGGTACCCGCCTGAGGTGAGGCACCACCCGGAAAGGCGCCTCCGCTACTACGCCCAGCACTTCGACGCCGTGGAGGTGGACAGCACCTTCTACGCCCTGCCCCGCCTCGAGGTGGCGGCCAAGTGGGCGGAGCGCACCCCGGCGGGCTTCCTCTTCCACGTCAAGGCCTTCTCCGCCTTCACCGGGCACGGCCTCGAGGCCCAGGCCCTCCCCCAGGACCTCCGGGCCCTCCTCCCCCGGCGGGAAGGCCACCTCCCCCAGCGGGAGGTGCCACGGGAGGTGGTGGAGGAGGCCTGGCGGCGGTTCTTCGCCGCCCTGAAGCCCCTGGAGACCCTGGGCAAGTTGGGCTACCTGCACTTCGGCCTCCCTCCCTGGACCGAGCCCAAGCCCCGGAGCTTCGCCTACCTGGAGGGGCTGGCGGAGCGGACCCGGGGCTACCTGGTGGCGGTGGAGTTCCGCAACCCCCGGTGGTACGCCGCCTGGGGCTTCGTCAGGCGGGAGCTGAGGCGCCTGGGCCTGGCCCACGTGAGCGTGGACGCCCCGCCCCACCCCGAGGCCCCCCCGCGGGTCCTGGAGTCCACCCACCCTGTGGCCGTCCTGCGGTGCCACGGCCGGAACGCCGAGACCTGGAAGGGCCCCCACGGCAAGGCCTACGAGCGCTTCAACTGGCGCTACACCGAGGAGGAGCTCCAGGACCTGGCCCAGGCGGCCCGCACCCTGGCGGAGCGGGCGGAAGCGGTCTACGTCACCTTCAACAACAACTACGGCACCCAGGGGGTGGAGGCCGCCTTGGGCCTCAAGCGCCTCCTGGGCCTAGGGCCCCCCTCCTGGGCGGCCGCCCTTCCCTGACGGGTACCGGGCCGTGGGGCCGCGACGGGAGCCCCCAAAGGGGCACGGACACCCCCTTCCCCCCTGGCGGGCAACCCCCCGGACGGCTGGGGCGTGGCCTCGGGCCCGGGAAGCGGGCGGAGGGGGGTGCCCCACCACCCCACCCTGACCCCGTCAGGGTGGGGGCCCGGGTAGGGAGAGGGGGGCGGCTCCGGCACCAGCCCTGGGACGAAGGGCGCAGGGGAAAGGGCATCAATAGGCCAGGGCCAGCCCCTCGGCCCGGGGGTCGGAGGCCCCCAGGAGGGCCTCCCCGTGGCGCAGGACCACCTGCCCCCGCCCGAAGAGGCCGTACTCCACCTCGTACCGCACCCGGTGCCCCAGGTCCTTGAGGAAGAGGGCCGTGGCCGGGGGGATGCCGGGCTCCAAGAGCACCTCGTCCCCACCCCTGCCCGGCACCACCTGCCACCGCGGCCGGTCCAGGGCCGCCTGGGGGTTCAGCCCCTGGGCCAGGGCCAGCACCACCTGCACGTGCCCCTGGGGCTGCATAAACCCCCCCATCACCCCGAAGGGCCCCAGGGGCCTCCCCTCCCGGGTGAGGAAGCCGGGGATGATGGTGTGGTAGGGCCGCTTCCCCGGCCCCACCCGGTTGGGGTGCCCCGCCTCCAGGGAAAAGCCCAGCCCCCGGTTCTGCAGGGCGATCCCCGTCCCCGGCACCAGGATCCCCGCGCCGAAGCCCTGGTAGTTGGACTGGATGAGGGAGACCATCACCTCCCCGTCTGCCGCCGCCAGGTACACCGTCCCCTCGGGCCTGAGCCCGGGCAAGGCCTGGGGCAGGGCCCGCTCCCCGATGAGCCTGCGCCGTTCGGCCACGTACCCGGGGTCCAGGAGGGCCGGGGGAGGAACCTCCAGGAACCGGGGGTCGGCTACAAACCGGAAGGCGTCGGCCAGGGCCAGGCGCATGGCCTCCACCTGCAGGTGGTAGCTGAAGGGGTCCTCCGGTTTGAGTTCGAACCCCTCCAGGAGGGCCAGGGCCAGGAGGGCGGCCACCCCCTGGCCGTTGGGGGGCAGTTCGTGGACCGTGAGGCCCCGGTACTCCAGGGAGAGGGGTTGCACCCATTCCGCCTCGTGGGCCCTGAGGTCTTCCAGGGTAAGGAGGCCCCCCGTGGCCTCGCTGAACCCCGCCATGGCTTCGGCCAGGTTTCCCCGGTAGAAGCTCTCCCCGTAGGTTTCGGCGATCTCCCTTAAGGTCTTGGCGTGTGCCGGGCTCCGCCACACCTCCCCCGCCCCCGGCGCCCGGCCCCCGGGGAAGAAGACCTCCTGGAAGGGCCGGAACTCGGGGCCCTTTAGGGGCAGGTAGATGGCCTCCGCCCTGCGCCAGGCCCGGGCCGTCTCCGGGCCCACGGGGAAGCCCTCCTCCGCGTAGCGGACCGCGGGGGCCAGGACCTCGGGGAAGGAGAGCCTCCCCCACCGCTCGTGCAGGGCCCGCCACCCCGAGACCGCTCCGGGTACCGTCACCGGGAGCCAGCCCCGCTCCGGCATCCCCCCCTCGGGGGTCCTTTCCGGGGTGAGGGCCAAAGGGCTCCTCCCCGAGGCGTTCAGCCCGTGGAGCCCCCCATCCCACACCTGGGCGAAGAGGTCGCCCCCGATCCCGTTAGAGGTTGGCTCCACCACCGTGAGGCAGGCGGCCATGGCGATGGCCGCGTCCACCGCGCTGCCCCCCTTGAGGAGCACCTCCATCCCCGCCAACGCCGCCAGGGGCTGGCTGGTGGCCACCGCCCCCCTTCGCCCCAGCACCACCTGCCGCCGGGAAGGGTAGGGGTAGCGGGTGAGGTCCATCAGAGGAAAACCCCCTTGGGCAAGTAAGCGGACACCACCCAGTTGGGCGCGTCCACCACCTCGCTGATCCTCAGGTCCACGGCCACGCTGCAGAGCATGTAGGCCGCCTCGGGGGAGAGGCCGTACTCCCGCCCCAGGTGGTCGATCATATACCGCACCGCGTCCTTGGCCGCGACCATGAGGTCCGGGGCAATCCCGGTGGTGGCGAAGAAGCCCCTGTCCCCTGGGCCTCCCGCTGCCCTGGCAGGGGTCTCAAAGGCCGGGCGCGGCAGGTGGGCTGCCTTCTTTAGGTCAAACCGCAAGGTAAGGCGCATGGGCGACTCCACGGCGGTGCCGCATACCTCGCCGTCCCCCTGGACCGCGTGGGTGTCGCCCACGGAAAACAAGGCCCCCGGCACCTGCACCGGGAGGTAAAGCCGGGCCCCTTCCCCCAGGTCGCGGATGTCCAGGTTGCCCCCCACCTCCCGGGGTGGGACCACGGAGTGCACCCCAGGCGCCCCCGGGGCCACCCCGAGGGTGCCGGGGAAGGGGCTATAGGGCAGCCGAACCCCGGGGAGGAACTCCACGCCCTCCTGGGTGTAGCGGGAAAGGTGCAGGTGGGGCTTCGGGAAGTCCTCGGCCAGGAGGCCGAATCCGGGGATGATGGCGGTCCACCCCCACCCCGACCCCTCGAGGCCCACCACCTCCACCACCAGGGCGTCCCCGGGCTCCGCCCCCTCCACGAACACGGGGCCGGTCACGGGGTTCACCCGGGCGAAGTCCAGGCGGGCCACGTCCTCGGCGGTGGAGGCGGGGGAGAGCTGCCCCCCCGAGGCGTCCACCACCTCAAACTCCACCACCTCCCCGGGGGAGACCTGGGCCACCGGGGGCAGGCCGTTGTCCCAGCCGAAGTGGTGGTGGCCCCGGTGCACCGTCTTGTAGGGCACGGAACACCTCCTCTCCCCAAGCATACCCCAGGCGGGGCCCGGAGAGGGGGGGCGTGCTAGCCTGAAGGGGATGGACCGCGCCCCCCTTTCCGAGGCCCAGGAGGACTACCTCAAGCACCTCTACCTCCTGGAGGAGGACCTCAAGGGTCCGGTCTCCAACCAGGCCCTGGCGGAGCGGCTCGGGGTCCGGCCCCCCTCGGTCACGGGCATGCTCAAGAAGCTCGCCGCCTTGGGCCTCATCGAGCACCTCCCCTACCGGGGGGCCCGGCTCACGGAGGCGGGGCGGCGGGTGGCCCTGGAGATCCTGCGGCACCACCGGCTCCTCGAGGCCTACCTGCACCGGAGCCTGGGCTACGGCTGGGAGGAGGTCCACCAGGAGGCGGAGCGCCTGGAGCACGTGATCAGCGAGGCCTTCGAGGAGAGGATCGCCGAACTCCTGGGCCACCCCCCCTTCGACCCCCACGGGGACCCCATCCCCACCAAGGACCTGGACCTGCCCGAGGTCCAAGCCCTCCCCCTCTCCGAGGCCCCCCCAGGGGAGGCCCGGGTGGTGCGGGCCCTGGCCCAGGACCAGGGGACCCTGAACCTCCTCCTCCGCCTGGGCCTGGTCCCGGGGAGGCGCCTCCGGGTCCTGGAGCGGGCGGGAGGGGTGCGGGTGGAGGTGGGGGGGGAGGTTTACCTCCTGCCCGAGGCCCTGGCCCAGGCGGTGGGGGTGGCGGTGGAAAGGGCGTAGGCCACAAAGCCCGCCAAGGAGGCGAACCCCACCCCGGTGCGGGCCAGGCCCGTGTCCGGGTCGAAGGACTCGGGGGCATAGCCCATGTCCAGGGGGGCCTCCCGGAGGACGCGGAGGGCCTCCCGGGCCGGCCTCCCCCCCAGGAGGAGGCGGTTGGCCAGGGCGAAGCCGGAGGGGAAGGGGAAGTGGGGGGAGCCCTCCCCAGGGTAGCGGCCCCGGTAGTGGTAGGGGTTCTCAGGGGAGAGGATGCGCCGCACCGTGCGGCGGAACCAGGGGTCCTCCGGGGGGCAGAAGCCCAGGTGGGGCAGGAGGAGGAGGCTCCCCGCGGGCTCGTCCCCCAGGAGGGCCCCGCCCCCGGGCTCGAAGGCGAAGGGGAAGACCCCGCCCCTCCCCCGGGGCCTGACCCCCTCCCGGCGGAGGGCCTCCCGGATGGCCTGGGCCTCCCCCGCCAGCTCCGCCGCCCACCCCGCCCACCTCCCCCCCAGCCGGGCCAAGTGGGGGGCCAGGCGGGCCAGGGCCTGGGCCAGGAGGGCGTTGCCGTAGAAGAGGTAGGGGTAGGGCACGGGGTCGTCCGCCGGGGAGAGGAAGGTGCGGTAGAGGGGAAGGGCCGGGTGGCGCTCCTCCCGGATCCGGGCCAGAACCCCCTCCAGGGGCTCCCAGACCTCCGGGAGGAGGTCCAGGTCCCCCGTGGCCTCCAGGTAGCGGGCGAGGGCCAGGGGGTAAGCGGCGGCCTCGTCCAGCTCAAACCCGGGGTAGAGGGGGGGGCCGGAGAGGTACTGGGCGTGCTCCCCGGGCCAGGGGGCGTGGCGGAGGAAGAGGGCCTTGAGGAGGGTCCTGGCCCTCCGCCGGTCGGCGAGGAGCAGGGCGGGGAAGAACCAGAGGAGGCCGTCCCGGGCCCAGTAGGCCCCGCTCACGTAGTAGTGGGGGCTCCTGGAGGTGAGGGCCACGGGCTCCCCCTCCAGGGCCTCCCCCTGGGCGAAGTGGTAGGCGAAGAGGAGGTGGCGGCGGTAGACCCCGGGCAGAGGCCCCCCGTACCCGGCCACCAGCCCCTCCAGGTGGCGGAGGGTGGCCCCGAGAAGCCCCTCCCACCCCACCCGCCGCAGGTGCAGGGCGGCCGTCCGGGCCCCGTCCCCCTCCCGGGCCAGGGCCAGGTACAGGGTGGCCTCCCCCCCGGGCCACTCCAGCTCCAGGCCCGGGCCCCACCCCCGCACCAGGGGCGCGGGCTCCCCCTGCCAGGCCAGGGCCAGGAGGGTGCGGTGGGCGCGGAGCTCCAGGAGGTGGCTCCCCGTCCAGGGGTCGTGGGCGAAGCGGGGCCTGGCCTCCACCCCCTCCTCCCGGAAGCGCCGCAGGAGGAGGCCGAAGGGGCCGCCAAAGACCCGCAGAGGGCCGGGCCCCCGCACCCGGAGGGCGAAGCCCGTAACCCCCGGGGGGGCGAGGAGGACCGCCTCCCGGCCCTCCCCCCGCCAGAAGGGGATCCAGTCCGCCAGGATCCCCCCCTCCCAGCCCTCCCCCTCCACCCCCAGGAGGGGGTCCCCCACCAGGTCCAAAAGCCCGTCCCAGGCCAGGCGGACCACCCCCGCCCGCCGCAGAAGGGGCCGGTCGGGGTCCGCCTCCAGGTGGAGGAGGAGGCTCCCCGTGGGCCGGTGGCGGGGCGGGGCCTCGAGGACCGGGGCGGGGGTGAGGAGGGCCTCCCTCACGCCCCCTCCAGGCGGAGAAGCCTCAGGGCGTTCCCGGCGAAGATCTGCCTGAGACCCTCCTCAGGAATCCCCGCCTCCACCGCGGCCCGGAACTGCTCCTCGAGGTAGCGGCGCACCCAGCCCCGGGGGAAGTGGGAGCTGTCGGTGCCGAAGAGGATGCGCTCGGGACCGAAGGCCTCGTGGAAGGCCCGGAAGAGGTCCTTGAGGCTGGGCTCGGGCCACCCGTAGCGCCGCCACTCGTTGTTGCCCGAGGTGTCCACGTAGACGTTGTCCGCGGCCCACATGAGGTGCATGAGCTCCCGCACGTAGCCGCAGCCGAAGTGGGGCACCACGAAGGCCACCCCGGGGAAGCCCTTGGCCACCCCGTGCAGGGCCAGGGGGCTGATGTTGGGCGCATAGGCGACCCCGCCCCCGCCCCCCAGGGGGCCGAAGTGGATGAGGACGGGGAGGCCCAGCCGCTCGCAGGCGTCCCAGAGGGGGTCCAGGGAGGGGTGGTCCAGGGGGCGGGTCACGGCGGGGGCGAAGACCTTGTAGCCCCGAAGCCCCAGCTCCCGCACCGCCCGCTCCAGCTCCGCCGGGGCCTCGGGATCCTCGGGGTCGTGGTGGGCGAAGCCGTGGAGGCGGGGATAGGGCTTCAGGGCCCGGGCCAGGGCCTCGTTCCCCCCGCCGGTGAGGAAGAGGATCCCCAAAAGCCCCTCCCTTTCCGCGGCCTCCGCGTAGCGCCGGGCCGCCTCCTCGGGAGGGGGCTGGGGGTCTTCGGGAAAGGGAAAACCCCAGGCCCGCCACCACGGGCGCTGGGCCTCCTGGTTCTTCCGGGCCCAGTGACGGAGCTTCTCCTCCCCGTAGCGCTGGGCAAACTCCCTTCCCCACCGGCCCCAAAGCTCCTCCCCCGCGTAGGGCAGGTGGGCGTGGAAGTCAAAAACCGGGACGGGCAAGGGGGTTTCGGCCACGGCTCACCTCCGGTTTCGAAGTCCTAGCAAGCTAGCTTCAAAGGTCTGACCTAAGGCAAGGGCGATGGCCCCATAGAGGGGAGCTTCCCCCGAAAGCCGTGAGGGGCGGAGTTCCAAGGCGTACGGGGTTTTCATCAAAAATTTTCCCACTCTTTCCAGAAGGGTCGGAAGCCACTCCTGGGGCTCTATATCCAGAAAGATAGCCTCCAGATCTGCCACAGCGGTAAGGGCAATGATCACCTGGGTTAGATGGAAAGCATATCGGTTCAGAGAATTCTCCTCAGCTTGGGAATCGGGGCTTAAATTTAGAACCTCCAATCTACTCGTTACTAGAGCCTCTTCCAAAGAAATCACCTCACCATCCGACTCCACCAAAAGGTACCCCACTTCCCCAGCTAGGCCCCTAGTTCCTCGCTGCAAGCGGTCATTCAAGATAATCCCCGCTCCCACCCCTTCCTTCACCATGAGAAACGCAAGGTTCTTATACCCAGTAGCATCTCCCGCCCACTTTTCCCCCAAAGCGGCCAACTTAGCATCATTCTCCACATAAGTGGGAAGATCATATCGTTCGGCAAGGAAAGCAGCTAGAGCCAGGCCCTCCAAGATGGGCATCTTGACGCTTAAGCGGATACGCCCTTCTTGGTCTACGCTCCCTGGCACTGCTACCGCCAAAGCAGCAAGGCGGTCCGGATAGGCCACTGAAGACTTCACCTGTTGAAGCAAACCATCCAGGCCCTCCAGAACCTCAGAGAAGGTTCTCTCCCTCAGAGCAACCCGGTGGTATCCCCGGATTTCCCCTTGAAAGTCCACCCAAGCTCCCTTGAGGCCCCCGGGCTCGAGAACAGCTGCAACCCCGTAAGCGGCCTCCGGATTAAGACTCAGCTGCCTAGCCGGACGCCCTGTGCCCCCTCCAGGACCCCGCTCCTCCCGGACTAGGCCCAGGGTCAGAAGTTCCTTGAGAATGGCGTTTAGGGTGGCTTTGGAAAAGCCCATCTCCGCTTGAATCTGAGAACGGCTCGCCAGACGCCGGGCCCTCAGATAAGCCAGCAAAAGGGCTTGATTCAGATCGCGGATTAAGGGAGGGCGGGCTACCATGATCAACCCTTTAGTCCGGTCAGCGTGATACCACGTATGAACTGGCGCTGGAAAAAGAGGAAGAGGAAAATCATGGGCAGGGAAGCCACCAAAGCCACGGCCATTTGCCAGTGTATGTTAGCCCCGTACTGCTCATTGAAAACCTGAAGGCCCACGGGCAAGGTGCGGCTGCGATCCGAGTTGGAAACGATCAAAGGCCAGAGGAACTCTTCCCAGGAAGCTACAAAGGTAAAGATGGCTAAGGCAGCCACGGCAGGACGAACCAGAGGCAGGATCACGGTGAAGAAGATTCTCGGCTCGCTGGCCCCGTCTATACGAGCAGCTTCGATCAGCTCGTCAGGGATGGTACGAATAAATTGACGCATCAGGAAAACGCCGAAGGCATCGAAAAGCCAAGGATAGGCAACCCCTGCCAGGGTATCCACCAAACCTAGGCGGTCTGTAAGCAGAAAAAGAGGGATCATCCGCACTTGGAAGGGCACCATCAAGCTAGCCAGAAAGAGGATAAAGAGGAAATCCCTGCCAGGAAAGGAGAACTTAGCAAAGGCATAGCCAGCAGTAGTACTAGTAAACAATACCCCCAAGACCACGATACCCGAAACAACCAGACTATTAAAGAAGTATCTCCAGAAAGGGAACTGCCCGAAACCCTGGGTGAAGTTATCCAAGGTAGGCCTCTCGGGAAGCCAGGTAGGCGGCACACGGATCACTTCGTCGAGGGGCTTAAAGGCAGCGGAAACCATCCAAATAAAGGGCAACAGCATGAGGGCTGAGCCCAAGATCAGGATCCCGTAGACCACCAGTTTGACCAGGGGATGGTTAGGAAGCTCCACGAGAAACCCCCTAGAACTGTACCCTCCTTTCTAGGAATCGCATCTGTAGAAGGGTGACCAAAACAATCAGGAAAAGGAGGACCATGGCATTAGCGGAAGCATACCCTAGATCAAATTGGCGGAAGCCAAGATCGTAAATGTGGAGCACATAAACACGGGTAGCGTCCAAAGGACCTCCGGGAGGCCGGAACTGTAATCCACCGGAACTCATCACGTAAGGTATCGTGAATACCCGAAAGGCATTGATAACCAGGATGACGCTAACGAAAACCAAGGTGGGGTTAAGCAGGGGTAAGGTAATGTGGCGGAAAAGCTGCCAGGTAGAAGCCCCGTCTATTTTCGCCGCTTCCACATACTCCCGGGGTATGGTTTGCAAGCCCGCCAGGAAAAGGACCATCGCCTGACCAATTTGCTTCCACACACCCACCACCATAACCGCTGGCAGGGCCCAAGCGGGGTCAGCTAACCAGCCTGGCCGGGGCAAACCCAGAAGTCCGAGGAAGTAGTTGACTACACCAAAGGTTGGCTCGAAGAGCCATCGCCAAACAAAGGCCGCGGCCACCATGGAGGTTACCACAGGGAGAAAATAGATCGTACGGAAGAGCGACTTGAAGCGGAGCCAGGCCGCATCCAGCACAATGGCCAAGGGGAGGCTTATCAAGATGATGGCAGGAACCACCACCACCGTCCAGAAAAGGGTGTTCTGCAGAGACTTCCAGAAAAGGGGGTCCTGAAGCATCTTGGCATAGTTCGCCAAACCTACGAACTGAGGTGGGGCAAAAATACTGTAGCGCTCCAGGGAAAGCTTAAACGCCCAAAGGAGAGGATAGAGGTCCACCAGCAGGTACAGGAAAAAGGCCGGGGCTAAGAAAGCGTAGCCCCAAAAGATCAGATAGCGGCGGTAGCGACTCATAGCCCCGGCCAGTAACATCTAGCGTCCGAGAGCACGGCGCATAACCTCCAGCTCCCTCTGGGCAGCCTGCTGCACCAGGGTTTCCAAAGGCGTGTTGGTCAGCGCAATAGCGTCAAAGAGATCGTTGCGCACGGGATCGGCATTGCCCACGTACTCTGTGGGCCGTACATTCCTAAGGGCCTCAAAGATTACCCGATCCGCGGGGGTACGAACCATGGCCGGATGGTTGGTGAAGGCGAGGTTTCTGGCGGCAGGCAGTTCGCCGGTTCCCTGGTACCACCGCACCTGCGCCTCTTCTGAGGTGATAAAGGTAATCCAGCGCCAAGCCCAATCCGCATTCGGGGAACGGGTATTGACCACATAGGCCCAGTGGCTCCCTGGGGTAATCGGGCTCCTTCCCGGAGGAGCGGGCAGGGGAGCGACCGTATAACGCAGGTTAGGAGCCATCCGCTCTAGACGCCCTCTAGTCACAGGGTGGTTGATGTAGAAAACCGCTCGATTTTGCTCAAACTTAAATTGACCAGTCAGAAACCTAGGACTATCCACCGCTTGAGGACCCCGCACCAGTTGCTCAACAATGCGCCAAGCCTGCAGGCCTTCTGGAGAAGTGTAATTCACACGGAGGTTTACCGGGTCTATGACGGAACCCGGAATGTATTGGTAAAGGAGAGCTGTGTAAACAGCCCATCGGTAGCGGGTGTCCAGACCTGCCTGCAAGATGTTCCCCGCCGCATCCCTTTTCGTAGCCCTTCGGGCTTGGGCCACCAATTCCTCCCACGTCCGAGGAGGCCTGCTGGGATCAAGACCCGCTTCTCTGGCCAAGTCATCGTTGATGAAGAGCACCAGATGCTGAACATCCGTGGGAAGACCATACAGCCTACCCTGGTACTCCAGGCGACGAATAGTCCAGGCCATGAACCGGCTCCGGGCCTGCTGCAGCGTCAAAACTCCTTCCGGCACCGGGGCCACCAAACCTCCCCAAATAAACTGCTCAGCCCAGTCCATTTTGATCTGGAAAACGTCCGGTCCACGACCTGTAGCCAGACCCACTGTGAGCTTGTCAAAGTACTGTTCGAAGGGAATTGGCTCAAACTCTATGCGCACTCCTGGATTCTGAGCCTGAAAACGATCTATAAGCTCTCGTAGAAGAGGGGTACGGGCTTCATGGTGATGTTGCCAGTGCACGATCGCTACTCGCTGAGCCGTAGCAATCCCTGCGCCCAGTAAAGCCACCCCTAAGGCCAACCACCATCGGCGCATACTGCCCTCCTTTACTTCGGAATATAGCCTATACTAAACCGCGGGGCAAGTCAAGCCCTTCCCTGCCCTGGGGGCCAAGTCCAGCAAGCGTCGCCTTAAAGCCCCAGGGAGATGTACTTCACCTCCAGGTACTCCTCTAGGCCCCACCGCCCCCCTTCCCGCCCCAGCCCCGAGCGCCTGACCCCGCCGAAGGGCGCCTGGGGGGTGGAGGGCACCCCGTCGTTCACCCCCACGATCCCGTAGTCCAAAGCTTCCGCCACCCGGAAGGCCCGGGAAAGATTCCGGGTAAAGAGGTAGGCCGCCAGCCCCGAAGGAAGGGCGTTGGCCCGGGCGACCGCTTCCTCTTCGTTCTGGAAGGTGGCGATGGGGGCCACGGGTCCGAAGGTCTCCTCCCGGAAAATCCGGCTTCCCGGCCTGACATCCAGAAGCACCGTGGGGGCGAAGTAGAGCCCTTTGGCCTCCCCTCCTGCTACCAGGCTGGCCCCCCGCGCCAGGGCGTCCTGCACGTGCCCCTCCACCTTCTCCAGGGCCGCCCGGTTCACCAGGGGGCCGATGTCCGTCTCCTCCAGAAGGGGGTCCCCCACCTTAAGGGCCTTGACCCTTTCCGCGTAGGCCTCGGCGAAGGCCTCGGCGACGGGCTCCTCCACCAGGATCAGGTTGGCCGCCACGCAGGACTGCCCGACGTTGCGGAACTTGGCCCGCACGGTCTCCGCCACCGCCCGCTCCAGGTCCGCGTCGGCGAAGACCAGCACCGGGGCCCCGCCCCCCAGTTCCAGGGAAACCCGCTTCAGGGTCTTGGCCGCCTCCCCGTAGAGCTTGAGCCCCACGGGGGTGCTCCCGGTGAAGGTCAGCTTGCGCACCCGCTCGTCCTCCAGGAAGGGCCGGGAAAGGGCCTCGGGGTCGGAGGTGGGCAGGACCTGGAAGACCCCCGGGGGCCCTCCCGCCTCCAGGAAGAGCCGGGCCAGGTAAAGGGCGGTGAGGGGGCTTTCCTCCGCGGGCTTGAGGACAAAGCTGTTGCCCGCGGCCAGGGCGGGGGCCACCTTGCGGGTCACCATGGCCGCGGGGAAGTTCCAGGGGGTGATGCCGTAGACCGGGCCCACGGGTTCGTAGCGCACCAGGATGCGCTTGTGGGGGAACTGGGAGGGGAGGGTTTCCCCGTAGACCCGCTTGGCCTCCTCCGCGTACCATTCCACGAACCCCGCGGCGTAGCGCACCTCCCCGCGGGCCTCCTTCAGGGGCTTGCCCATCTCCAGGGCCATGAGCCGGGCCAGGGGCTCCTCGTGGGCCAGGATGAGGTCGTGCCAGCGCCGGAGCACCCCGGCGCGCTCGTAAGCCGTGGCCTGGGACCAGGCCCGCTGCGCAGCCACCGCCTCCTCGAGGGCCTCCGCCGCCTCCTCCGAGCCGCAGTCCGCCACCTCCACCACCGCCTCCCCCGTGGCCGGGGAGACCACAGGGAAGCGGCGGGGGAGGGAGCGCCACCCCTTGCCGATCAGGGCCTCCTTGGGGAATTCCAGGCTCTGAAACATGCTGACCTCCCCCATTAGGCTATCCCCGCCTGGGGGATACCGGGGAGAACGCCCTCACGGCACCACCACCTCTCCGTGGGCCAGGTGCTAAGGCCCTCGCCGATCTCCCCTACTTTAGGGCACCCCCCCAGGGGGGGAAGAAACCCTGCGAATCACAAGGCCATCAAGGGTCCTGAGGATACGTTTGTGGGGGCTTGGGTCGCTTACCACGAACATAGTTTTCGAGGCCTTCTTGTAGCTCCGAGGATTCGAGGCTAAGTTGCCCTATCTGAGCTTCCAGTTTCAGTCCCTCGCTTAAAGAAACCGAGGTGCCAATCAAGGTGGCTCGCCTATCATTCCTTAGTGAAACTTGAGGATAAGAGGCCATGTGCTCAGCTATCTGTAAAGCGCGATCAAGACTTTGCCCAACCGGAACAACTTCCTGGACGAGGCCCATTCGTAAAGCCTCATATGCGTTGATGACAACTCCCGTTTCGATCAGATACAGGGCGTTGCTCAAACCGACAATCCTCGGAAGCCTTTGAGTCCCCCCATCGATTAAGGGAACCCCCCATCGGCGGTTCAGAACGCCAAACCTTGACGACTCGTCGCAAATACGGAAATCACACCAACACGCCAACTCCAACCCCCCTGCCACGCAGTAGCCCCTTATAGCCGCAATCGTTGGTTTATCCACATCAAGAACCCGAGTAATCCCCATTGGTCCATGCCGCTCCGGGTCACCTCTGCGCTGTGCTGAGGTACCATGAGCATAAGCAAACTTCAAGTCAAATCCACTACAAAAAGCCTCTCCACCCGCACCCGTAAGGACAAGCACCTTCAGATCATCATTAACACGGAACTGTTCTATTGCATCGTAGAGCATATCGGCCGTTTCACCGTCCACGGCGTTTCGAACCTCTGGGCGGTTGAGCGCGACAATCAATACTGATCCCCTCTGCTTGGTCAGAACCTTTTTTCCCTCCATTGCGGTTATCCTCCTTCATTTACCCGAAATGCGCCGCTCAATACGGGACCCTACCTTGACATATCACCCTACCACAAAGGTTGTCCCGAAGTTTTACGCTCCAAATCCGCTCTTCAATCAGAAACACAGCCTTGCCTCTTCGTCAAGGCTACGGCCCCGAGAGAAGTCCCTAAAAGTGTAGGAGAGCTTGGAACGAGATGGCCTCCCTAGCCAAGCCTCAGCCAGTCAGTAATGGCATTGAAGCGCCCATCGCGGACGCTGGCCCGGAAGAGGCGGGTCTGCGGCAGGCGGTGGTTCACGAAGTTGAAGTCCCGCACCAGGCCCATGGCGTTGTAGTCTCCGATCTTCTCCAGGTGCTCCACCACCCCGGCCCGGGTGAGCCGGCCCGCCTGGGCCGCCCGGCGCATGGCCTCGGCCAAACCCAATGTCATTGCCAGAGTCCCCATGTAGTAAGTAGGGCGGTACGAAATGTCGCGCCCTTTGCGTACGCGGAAACGACGCATCTCCTCTACTGCAGGCACCAAGGCCTCATACCAGTAAGGATGATGGTAAGTTACAACAAAACCATCGGCCGATGGGCCCGCCCGCTGGATAAGCAGGGGCTCCGCAGAGAAATAGGTGCCCATAAATTGTGCCCTAAGACCCTGCTCCTGAGCACTGCGCAGAATGAGAGGCTCTACAGTGAGAATATATCCATGGATTATGATGAAATCAGGGTTTGCCCGTCGAAGGTTGAGAACGAACGGGGTAGGATCAGTGATAGTAACAGGCGTGATTTCTTCGTGTACCACCTCCATCCCCAGGGCCCGGGCCCGCTCCCGGCCGTAGGGGATGGGGTCGCGGCCGAACTCGGTGTTGGAGTAGACGAAGGCAATGCGCGCCCTGGGCCTCTGCAGACGCACCTGCCGCAGGAGAGCCTCCATCATGTCGTTATAGATGGGGCCGAAAAGAAACATCGTAGGATAATTCTGAGGGTTAGCCAACTCATTGGCGTATCCCGTTGCAGAATAGGGCAAATTCAAGCGGGCGATTTCAGGGGCTAAAGCCTTGGAAAGACCAGTAGAGTCCCCATAAACGAACAAAAGTTCATCAGGCCGCTCCCTTGTAATCACACGGTTGAAGGCGGCGGTGCCCCGGGCCACGTCGTAGCCCGTATCCTCCACGATGAGCTCCAGCCTGCGGCCCCCGATCCCTCCCAGGACCTCGTTCACGTACTCCACCCCGTCCACGAAGCCCTCCCGCCCCGCGTTCCCCGCGAAGGCGAAGGGCCCGGTAAGGGGAAGGAGGGTGGCCAGCTTGACGGGCCGTGCCTGGGCGGCGGCGAAATAGGGCATGCCCAAGGCTGCGAGTGAACCCACGCCCAGCTTCCTTAAGAACTCCCTGCGTTTCATCTGAACCTCCTTGTCCTTCACTTGGATAGTATGACTTTTTGGATCGCTAATGTCAAGTATGACCACGAATGTACCAACTGCACAACTTTGCTCAACCGTGGTATGATAAAAGGGTTTATGGACCACGGCCTTAATGCCTCCTTGCTTTACACCTTGGGCGACCTCGCAAAGGAAGCACGGATATCGCGCCGCATCTTGCAGCACTACGCCAACCTGGGCCTTCTAGAACCTGGTGCTCTCACATACGGCGGTCGAAAACTCTATACTTCCTTTGCCTTTGACCTTATAAGGGATATTAGGGACCTGAACCAGCTGGGATTCTCGCTGGAAGAGATTCACAAAATTATGACGCTAAAGAAAGCTATTTTTCATCCAGATGGTTCCTACAAAACAGGATGGCAAAGGCAAGACATTTCCCTTACCGACGAGGAACTCATGTCTATGTGGTCTAAAACAGGGGAAGTATTAGCAACCATTCAACGCCAAGAACGTGCCCTAAAACGCTTCTACAACTTCCTCACCAAGCACTTCGCCCCAAAGGAGGTGGCGGATGGAGTTCAGTCTGGACCAGGAAACGGAGGCACTGCGGGAGCGGGTGAGGGCCTTCCTGGAGGAAGCGGTCATACCCAGGGAGAAGGAAGCGGCGGAAAACCTTGACCGCCTGGAAACCCTCAGCCAGGAGCTTCAGGGTGAGGCCAAGCGCCGCGGCCTCTTTCTACCCCACATGCCCAAGGAGCTCGGCGGCCTTGGCCTTTCCTGGCGGCAGCTGGCCGTGGTCCTCGAGGAGGCCGGGCGGAGCCTCCTGGGCCCTAAGGCCCTCAACGCTTCTGCTCCCGACGAAGGGAACATGCACCTCCTGGAAAAGGTGGCCACCCCGGAACAGAAGCGCCGCTACCTTTACCCCCTTTTAGAGGGGGAGGTCCGCAGCGCCTTCGCCATGACCGAGCCCATGGGGGCGGGGGCTGATCCCAACCTCCTCAAGGCCACCGCCCAAAGGAAGGGTAAGGGGTTCGTTTTGGAGGGGCGGAAGTGGTTCATCACGGGCGCGGAGGGGGCGGCCTTCTTCATCGTTCTGGCCAAAGCGGAAGAGGGACCCACCATGTTCCTGGTGGACCGGGAAAACCCCGGGCTCAGGCTCCTCAGGAGTATCCCCACCATGGACCACTGGAGCGTGGGAGGGCACGGGGAGCTGGTCCTGGAGGGGTGCGAGGTGGGGGAGGAAGCGGTTTTGGGCGAGGCGGGCAAGGGCTTCCAGTACGCCGAACTCCGCCTGGACCCCGCCCGCCTCACCCACTGCATGCGCTGGCTGGGGGTGGGGGTGCGGGCCACGGAGCTCGCCCAGGAGTATGCCCTCAAGCGGGAGTCCTTCGGCAAGAGGCTCGCCGAGCACCAGGGGGTGCAGTTCATGATTGCGGACAGCCACATGGAGCTCCACGCTGCCAGGCTCATGGTCTGGCACGCCGCTTGGAAGCTAGACCGGGGGGAGCGCATCCGCCACGAGGCCTCCATGGCCAAGGTCTTCGTGGCCGAGGCGGTGAACCGGGCGGTGGACCGGGCGGTGCAGATCACCGGGGGCCTGGGGATTAGCGAGGACATCCCCCTCTCCATCTTCTACCGGGAGGTGCGCCCCTTCCGCATCTACGACGGCCCCAGCGAGGTCCACCGGGCCTCTATCGGCAAGCGGGTGCTCTACAAGGGCTTGCGGCCATGAGGGCAGCCCTGGAAGCCGCTCTTAAGGAACTCTTCGGTCCCGGTGAGCTCCTCTATCTGCAACGGATCCCCGGAGGGGCCTCCAAAGAGGCCTGGGTCCTGGACTACCGGGTGGGGGAAAGAGTCTACCCCCTCTTCCTCCGCCGGGCGGGGGGCGGGGTGATCCAGCGGCGCACCCTTCCTCTGGCTACGGAGTTCCGCCTGCTAGAGGCGGCCCACGCCCACGGGGTCAGGGTAGCCCGGCCCCTCCGCTACTTTCCCGACCTCGAGGACCGCGAGGCCTTCCTCATGGAACGCCTGGAGGGAGAGTCCATCGGCACCCGGGTGGTGCGCCGTCCCGAGTTGCAAAGGACCAGGCAAGGCCTCCCCCAGGCCATGGCCGAGGAGCTGGCCAAGATCCACCGCATCCCCCAAGACCGCCTCCCCCCCCTCCCCGGCCCGGGGGAAAAGCCCGCCCATGCGTGGATCCTGGAGGAGCTCTACATGGACCTGGACGCCCTGGAGGAGCCCCACCCCGCCCTGGAGTGGGGCCTTCGCTGGCTCCAGGACCACCCCCCCAGGCCTCTCTCCCCCGTCCTGGTCCACGGGGACTTCCGCATCGGCAACCTCATGGTGGACGGGGAGGGCCTAGTGGCCGTTTTGGACTGGGAGTTTGCCCATCTAGGGGATCCCCGGGAGGACCTGGCCTGGCCCCTGGTGCGGGCCTGGCGCTTCGGGGAGGATGGGAAGCGCCTCGGGGGCGTGGGGGAGGTGGAGCCCTTCCTGGCCCGCTACAACGCCCTCACCGGACGGGAGATCGCCGCGGAGGAGCTCCTTTGGTGGGAGATCTTGGGGAACGTGCGCTGGGGCCTCGGAGCCCTGAACCAGGCGCGGCGGCACCTCAAGGGGGAGGAGCGGAGCGTGGAGCTCGCGGTCCTGGGAAGGCTCGCCGCCGAGATGGAGTACGAGGTGCTTCACCTGCTGGAGAGGTATGGATAGGCCCACCTTGGACGAACTCCTGGAAGCCACGGCGGAGTTTCTGGAGAGGGAGATTCTCCCGACCCTCGCCGACCCCAGGCTCCGCTTCCAGACCCTGGTGGCCCTGAACGCCCTGGGCATCGCCCGCAGGGAGCTCGCCCTGTGGCAGGGGCTGATGGCGGAGGACCAAAGGGCCTTGGCCACCCTCCTGGGCCGGGAGGGGGAAGGGGCAGAACTCCTAGGAGAGCTGGCCCATAGGATCCGCCAAGGCCAGGCTCCCGAGGGCACCTTCGCCTTCCTGAAGGCCCATGTGGCCAGAAAGCTCCGGGTGGCAAGCCCCAGGTACCTGGAGCGCTACCCATGAGGGAAAGGCGGCGGCTCCTCCTCCTGCGCCACGGGGAGGTGGACTACTTCCCGGGAGGCCGGCCCATCCCTCCGGAAGGGGCGGGACTCACGCCGAGGGGAGAAGCCCAGGCCAAGGCTGTAGGCGTCCTCCTGAGGAGCAGCCCTCTGGACCTCGCCCTCCACACCGGCCTGCCCAGGACCCAAAGAACCCTGGAGATCGTGCTGCAGGACCGGAAGGTCCCCGTGGAAGCCTGGCCCGAACTCCAGGAAATCCGCCCGGGACGCCTTAAGGACCTCCCCGATCCGGAAAGGGCCTTTCGGGAAGCCTTCCACCCCAAGGACCTCTCGGAGCGCTTCCTGGGTGGGGAAAGCTACGCGGCCTTCTTGGACCGGGTGGTCCCCGCCTACGAGCGCCTCCTGGGGAGGCGCTGGGACACCCTCCTCCTGGTGGCCCACGGGGGGGTGATCCGGGCCCTCCTCTCCTATGCCCTCACCGGGCGGCGGGGGTTTCTGCCCCTGGAGGTCCACCCCTGCGGGCTCAGCGTCCTGGACCTGGGGGAGAGGCCTCTCCTCCGGGTCCACAACCTCACCCCCTACGACCCCCTCCCCCAAAGCCGCCTCTCCACCATGGAGGCCCTCTGGGAGGCCTACCGCAAAGCCTGAGGGAAGGCGGCCCTCAGTCCAGGGCCCCGTAGACCAGGGTGCGGAAGGCGAGGCCGAGCCGGGCCCCAAGCTGGGACTCGAGGGCCCTTTCCGGCGCCACCACCGAAAGGAGGCTCGGGGCCTGGGCCAGGAGGAGGGCGGTGAGGCCCAAGGCGGGGTCCACGAAGAAGAAGGTGCCGGCAAACCCCCACCAGTAAAAGTCCCCGGGGCTTCCCGGGGCGAGACCCATTTCCCCCAGGCGCACCGCCACCCCCAGACCGAAGCCGTAGCCGGGGCCCGGGCCGTACTCCGGACCGCGCCGCATCCCCTCCCAGGCCAGGGGGCCCAGGTGGTCCTGGGTCATGAGGCGGGCCAAGCGGGGATGCAGGAGCCCTCTCCCGGTGCGCAGGGCCTCGAGAAAGCGAAGGTAGTCCTGGGCCGTCCCCACCCCCCCCATCCCCCCGGCGTACCGGGGCGGGGGCCCCTCCACGGGGAGGAGGCGGATGGACCTGCCGGTCTCCGGGTCCTTGGGGAAGGGCTGGGCCAGGCGGGCGGGGTCCTCGGCCCGGAAGCCCGAGTCCCGCATCCCCAAGGGAGCAAACACCCGCTCCGCCAAGAGCTCCGCCAGGGCCTTGCCGGAGAGGGCCTCGAGGAGGTGCCCGAGCACGTCGGTGGCCAGTCCGTACTCAAAGGCCTCACCCGGCTGGAAGCGGAGGGGGAGGGCAGAAAGGCGCTCCAGGAACTCCTCCCGCGTCAGGTCAAAGCGGTCCACCCCCGCCTCCAGGTAGCGCCGCTTCACCGGGGAGCGGAAGAAGACCCCGTAGGTGAAGCCCGCCGTGTGGCGCAGAAGGTCATAAACGGTAACCGGTGCCCTCAGGGGCTCGGGCACCACCTCCTCCCCCACCTCCCGCCCCACGTGGAGCCGGGAAAAGGCGGGCAGATACCGCTCCACGGGATCCAGCAGGGAAAGCGCCCCGTCCTCCACGAAGGTGAGGGCCAGGGCGGAGACCCAGGGCTTGGTCATGGAGTAGAGGCGGAAGAGGGCGTCCTCCTCCATGGGGCGGCGCCTCTCCGGGTCCGATAGGCCGAAGGCCTCCCCGTAGACCACCTCCCCCTCCCAGGCCACCACCGCCACAAAGCCGGGGAGGAGGCCCTCCCCCACCAGGCCCCGCAGGTAGCCGCTAAGCCGGGCGAAGCCCACCCCTCCTCCCTAGGCGGGGGCCGCCCCCACCGTCCTCCCCCCGTCCACGAAGAGCACCTGGCCGGTGACGAAGCTGCTCTCGTCCGAAACCAGGAAGAGGGCGGCGTAGGCCACCTCCAGGGGCTTCCCCGACCGCCCCAAGGGGGTGGCGGCGATGGCCTTCTCCCGCACCTTCTCCGGCACCCGGGCCGTCATGCGGGTCTCGATGAACCCGGGGGCCAGGGCGTTCACCCGGATCCCGTACCGCCCGAGCTCCAGGGCCAGGGTGCGGGTAAGCCCCACCACCCCCGCCTTGGCCGCGGCGTAGTTGGCCTGCCCCAGGTTCCCCAGGTAGACCCGGGAGCTGGTGAGGACGATGGAGCCGGGGTTCCGCTCCCGCATGGCCTCGCTGGCCGCCCGCGCCACCAGGAAACTCCCCGTGAGGTTCACCCGGAGGACGGCCTCCCAGTCCTCCAGGGGCATCTTCCAGTGGAAGCTGTCCCTTGTGATGCCCGCGTAGTGGACCACCCCGTCCAGGCGACCAAAGGCCTCCAGAGCCTTGCGGAAGCCCTCCGCTACCGAAGCCGGGTCGGCCACGTCCATGGGGATGGCCAGGGCCCCCGTGCCCTCAGCCGCCTCCAAGAGGGGCCCCTCCTCCAGGTCGCAGGCGGCAAGCCTGGCCCCTTCCCGGGCGAAGAGCTCCAGGGTGGCTCGGCCGATGCCGTGGGCCGCCCCGGTGATGAGGACCGCCTTGTCCTTGAGCCGCACGCGCCACCTCCTCATGACCGAACGGTCGGTAAGCACCCTACCCCGGGGGACGGGGCCCTGTCAAGCGGGGGAGGGGCCAGGCGTAGTAGGGGGTCTCCACGAACTCCGGGGGCCCCCCCAGGTAGACCCGGAGGCCGGGAAGGACCACGGTCTCCCCCTCCCAATCGAAGGCCAGGGGGTCCACGGGAAGGGGGTAGTGGAGCACCCCCTGGCGGGGCAGGCCCAGGCGGAGGAGCTCGGGCGGGGAGAGCCTGCCCACCAGGAGGTAGCGGGCCCTTCTGGGACCGCTTTCCGTGTAAAAGGCCACCTCCTCCCCCAGGTCCAGGAGGAAGGCCCTCCCCCGCACGAAGAGCCTGGCCCTATCCGTCCAGGTAGACATGGGGCCTCCCCATCAGGTGGGCCACCCGCACCCCTGGCCCGTAGAGGCTTTGCAAAAAGGCCTCCTGCAGCACCGCCTCCGGCCTGCCCTCCGCCAAGAGCCTGCCCCCCTTCATGACCGCCACCCGGTGGGCCAGGGCCGCCTGGTTGGGGTCGTGGAGGACGGCGAGCACCCCCACCCCTAGGGCGGCCAGGCGGCGGAGAAGGGCCACCACCCCCCCCTGGTGCTCCAGGTCCAGGAAGGTGGTGGGCTCGTCCAGGAGGAGGTAGCGGGGCCTGGCCGCCAGGGCCCGGGCCAGGAGGACCCGCTGCCGCTCCCCCCCGGAGAGGGTGCCGAGAAGGCGACCCTGGAAGCCCCCGGCCCCCACCACCTCCAGGGCCCAGGCCACCGCCTCCCGGTCCTCCCGCCCCTCCCGCCCGAAGAGGCCCAGGTGGGGAATCCTCCCCAGGCGCACCACCTCCTCCACCAAAAGCCCCTCGGGGTAGGGACCCCCCTGGGGCAGGTAGGCCAAAAGCTGCCCCCGCCGGTAGCTCCCGTGGGCCCGAAGGGGCCTGCCCTCCAGGAGGACCACCCCCCCCTGGGGGCGGAGGAGGCCCGCCATCACCCTGAGAAGGGTGCTCTTGCCCGAGCCGTTGGGACCCAGGAGGGCCACCCACTCCCCGGGGGCGACCCGGAGGTCCACCCCCTTTAGGGCGTAAGGCCCCACCACCCCCTTGGCCTCAAGCCCGGCCACGCCGCCTCCACATGAGGTAGAGGAAGAAGGGCCCCCCCAGGAGGGTGGTCACCACCCCCACGGGAAGCTCCGCGGGCCGGGTAAGGGTGCGGGCCAGGAGGTCGGCCAGGGCGAGCAGCGTCGCCCCCCCCAGGGCGCTTGCCGGGAGGAGGAGGCGGTAGTCCTCCCCCAGCAGCCGCCGCAGCAGGTGGGGGGTGACGAGGCCCACGAAGCCGATGATCCCCGCCTGGGCCACCGCGGCGGCGGTGAGGAGGCTCGCGGCGAGGAGGAGGAGGAGCTTCAGGGGCTCCAAGGGGAGGCCGAGGCTGCGGGCGGTCTCCTCCCCCAGCTGCAGGGCGTTCAGCACCCGCCCCAGGAGGAGGAGGGGGGGCAGGGCCAGGAGGAGGAAGAGGAGGAGGGCCCGCACCCCCGGCCAGCCCACGAAGGCCAGGTTCCCCAGGGTGTAGGCGAACACCGCCCGCACCCGGTCCGCGTCCTGCATCATCAGGTAGGTGGTGAAGCCGGTGAGGACGCTGCCCACCACCACCCCCGCCAGGATGAGCTCCCCGGTCCTCGCCGTCCCCCCCGCCAGGATCAGGGTGAGGAGGGTGGCGAGAAGGGCCCCCAGGAAGCCGAAGAGGGTGGCGGAGAGGGGGAGGCCCTGGAAGATCCCGTGCTGGGCGAAGGCCGGGGTGAGCCCCCCCAGGAGGACGGCGAGGAGGGTGACGGCGAAGGCCGCCCCCGCCGCGGCGCCCATGAGGTAGGGGTCGGCCAGGGGGTTGCGGAAGAGGCCCTGGAAGGCCGCCCCCGCCACCCCCAAGGCCGCCCCCACCAGCATCCCCCCCAGGACCCGGGGCAGGCGCATCTCCGTGACGATGGGGTTTTCCCGAAGGCCCAAAAGGGCCTGGACCACCTCCCCCGGGGGGATGGCCACCGCCCCCAGGCCCACCCCCAGGACCAGGGCCAGGAGGAGGAGGCCCACGAGCCAGAGGAAGACCAGGCTCCGCTTGAGGGCCAGGGGAAGGGCCTGGACCACCGCCTACCGCCCGTGGAAGCAGTCCACCAGGAGCCTAAGCCCCTGGGCCACCCGCGGGCCCGGGCGGGAGAGGAGGTTGTTCTGCTCCCCGGTGAAGACGCAGATCCGCCCCTGCTGCACCGCCCGCACCCGGCCCCAGCCGGGCCTGGCCCGGATGGTCTCCAGGGCCCCCGGGTAGGTGGCCACGATCACCTCGGGGTTCCTCTCCACCACGAACTCGGGGGCGATCTTGGGGAAGAGGCCGAGCTCCCTGGGGACGATGTTCACCCCCCGGGCCTTCTGGATGAGCACCCCGATGAAGCTCTCCGGCCCCACGGTGTAGGGGGTGGGGTCGATCTCGTAGTAGACCCGGGGGCGGGCCTGGAAGCGGGCCGCCCGGGACTCCTCCGCGTAGACCTGGCGCTGGATCTGGGCCACCAGGCGCTCCGCCTGGGCCTCCATCCCCAGGAGGCGCCCCAGGGTGCGGGTGGTGCGGAAGATGTCCTCGTAGGTCTCCGTGCGCACCGCGTACACGGCGAGGCCCGCCCTTTCCAGGGTCTCGTAGAGGCGGCCGTACTTGGAGACCAGGACCAGGTCGGGCCTGAGGGAGACGATGAGCTCGGGGTTGGGGTTGTAAAGCCCCCCGGCCTTGGGCAGGCGGCGCACGCCCTCGGGCCAGTCGGAGTAGTCGTCGGTGGCTAGGATGCGCTCGCAGGCCCCCAGGGCGCAGACCGTCTCCGTCACCGAGGGGAGCATGGTGACAATGCGCTTGGGGGGTGCCTTGACGGTAACCGTACGCCCCAGGTCGTCGGTGAGGGTGAGGGGAAAGGCGAAGGCCAGGGCCAGCAGGACCGAAAGGAACGCCAGGATCTTCCGCATGCCTACCTCCCTAAGGCCGCTAGGGCCAGGCCCGGGGGAGGTAGGGAAAGCCCCCGCCGGAAAGCGGCAGGGGCAGAAACGGCTCAGGAGCCCCCATCGCTCCCCCATCCGCGTGAGGTGCCCGCCTTGGGGTCTGGCGGGCGGCCCTGGCAGGTATTCGGGCTTCCGGCCTGCGAAGCGGGGCGCGAAGCTGGACCGGTTACCGTTGCGGGACAGCGCCGGATTTGCACCGGACTTCCCCACTTTAAGCCTGGACTACGCGCCCAGGCACCAGGGCAACGGGACCTGGCTTTGGAGCCCTAGCGGGCCTTGTGGGAAAGGATAAGGCAAGGCCGGGGGCGGCGCAAGGGGTGGCCTCACCCGGCCAGGCGCAGGAGGGCGAGGAAGCTTGGAAGCTCCAGGCTGGCCCCGCCCACCAGCCCCCCGTCCACGTTGGGCATGGAGAGAAGGTCGGCGAAGTTCTGGGGGTTCACGCTTCCCCCGTAGAGGATCCTCACCCGCTGGGCGAAGCCCTCCCCGTACCGCTCCGCCAGGGCCTGGCGGAGGGCCTGGTGCATGGCCTCCGCATCCTCCGGGGTGGCGTTTCGCCCGGTGCCGATGGCCCAGACGGGCTCGTAGGCGATGACCAGGTCCTCGGGGCCCGGAGGGCTTACCCCCTCCAGGCTCCCCCCGAGCTGGGCCAGGGTGTAGGGCACCGCCTCCCCCCGTTCCCTAACCTCCAAGGGCTCCCCCACGCAGAGGATGGGGGTGAGGCCCTCCTCCAGAAGCCTCCTGGCCTTCTCCGCCACCAGGGCGTCCGTCTCCCCGTGGTAGCGCCGCCTTTCCGAGTGGCCCACGATGGCGTAGCGGCACCCCAGGTCCTTCAGCATCCGGGCGGAGACCTCCCCCGTGTAGGCCCCCTCCCGGTGGGAGGAGACGTCCTGGGCCCCGTAGGCCACCTGGGTGCCGGAAAGCACCTCCTTGGCCGCGGGGAGGATGGGGAAGGCGGGGAGGACCGCCGCCTCGCTCTCTAGGGGGGGGAGAAGCCGCTTCAACTCGGCGAACCACACCCGGGCCTCCGAGGGCACCTTGTGCATCTTCCAGTTGCCCGCCACCAGTACCCGGCGCATAGGGCCATCATAAGGGCGCCCTGCCCCCCTGGGACAGGGCGCCCCCCGCCCTACTTCAGGACCTCGATCCCCGGCAGGGTGCCCTTCTCCAGATACTCCAGGCTGGCCCCGCCCCCGGTGGAGACGTGGCCGAAGCGCTCCTTGAGGCCCAGGCGGTTCACCGCCGCCACCGAGTCCCCGCCCCCCACCACGGTGAAGGCCCCCTCGAGGGCGGCGATGGTCCGCCCCACGAAGAGGGTGCCCCCGTCGAAGGGAGGCACCTCGAAGACCCCCATGGGCCCGTTCCAGAAGACCGTCTTGGCCCCCTGGAGGGCCGCGGCGAAGGCCTCCTGGGTCCTGGGGCCGATGTCCAGGCCCATGTAGGGGACGGGGATGGCGTCCGCGGGGAAGACCCGGGTCTCCACCCCGGGCTCCACCCGTTCCGCGGCCACCACGTCCAGGGGAAGGTACACCTTGACCCCCAGGGACTCCGCCCGCCGGAGCAGATCCCGGGCCAGATCCAGGCGGTCCTCCTCCACCAGGCTCCTCCCCACCTCCCCGCCTAAGGCCTTGAGGAAGGTGAAGGCCATGGCCCCACCCACGAGGAGACGATCCACGCGGGGGAGAAGGCTTTCCAAAACCCCGATCTTGTCCGAAACCTTGGCCCCCCCGAGGACCACGGCGTAGGGCCTCTCCGGATCGTGGAGGAGGCGGGAGAGGGCCCGCACCTCCTTTTCCATGAGGAAGCCCGCAAAGGAGGGCAGGAGCCTCGCCACCCCCACCACGCTGGCGTGGGCCCGGTGGGCGCTGCCGAAGGCGTCCAGGACGAAGGCCTCCCCCAGGCGGGCGTAACGGGCGGCGAGCTCGGGGTCGTCCTTCTCCTCCCCCGGCTCAAAGCGCACGTTTTCCAAAAGGGCCACCTCCCCCGGGACCAGCCCCTGCACCGCGGCCTGGGCCTCCTCTGAGCCGGGGCTGAAGGGGAGGAAGCGCACCCCGGGAAGGTGCTTGGCCAGGGCCTCGGCCACCGGGGCCAGGGAGTGCTTGGGGTCCGGCCCCTTGGGCCGGCCCAGGTGGGAGAGGAGGACCAGGGAGGCCCCCTGGTCCAGGAGGTGGCGCAGGGTGGGGAGGCTTTCCTGGATACGGGTCTCGTCCTGGACCGCCCCGCCTTGGATGGGCACGTTGTAGTCCACCCGGACCAGCACCCGCTTGCCCCGGGCCTCCAGGTCCTTCAGGGTGCGCATCTAGACCCCCTTCCGCAGGACCAGCTCCACCAGGTCTGCCACCCGCTCGGAGTAGCCCCACTCGTTGTCGTACCAGGCGAAGACCTTCACCAGGTTGCCCAGGGCCTTGGTGAGCTTGCCGTCCACGATGGAGGAGTGGGGGTCCATGACGATGTCCTGGAGGACGATCTCGTCCTCGGTGTAGGCCAGGATCCCCTTCAAGGGCCCCTCGGCGGCGGCCTTGAAGGCGGCGTTCACCTCCTCCGCGGTCACCTCCCGCCGCAGGAGGGCGGTGATGTCGGAGATGCTCCCCGTGGGGGTGGGCACCCGCAGGGCGGTTCCGTCAAAGCGCCCCTTGAGGGAGGGGAGGACCAGGGCCGTGGCCTTGGCCGCCCCGGTGGTGGTGGGGATGATGTTCATGGCCGCCGCCCGGGCCCGGCGGAGGTCCTTGTGGGGCAGGTCCAGGACCCGCTGGTCGTTGGTGTAGGAGTGGACCGTGGTCATGAGGGCCTTCTCCACCCCGAAGGCCTCCTCCAGCACCTTCATCACCGGGGCCAGGGAGTTGGTGGTGCAGGAGGCGTTGGAGAGGATGTGGTGGCGGGCGGGTTCGTACTGCCCCTCGTTCACCCCCAGGACCACGGTGAGGTCCTCCCCCTTGGCCGGGGCGGTGATGATCACCTTCCTGGCCCCGCCCTCGAGGTGGGCCTTGGCCTTCTCCGCGTCGGTGAAGACCCCGGTGGCCTCCACCACCACCCCCACCCCCGCCTCCCCCCAGGGGATCTCCCTGGGATCCTTGTGGGCGGTGGCCCGGATGGCCTTGCCGTCCACGTAGAGGTTCCGGTCATCGTACCCCACCTCCCCGGGGAAGCGGCGGTAGATGGAGTCGTACTTGAGGAGGTGGGCCAGGGTCTTGTTGTCGGTGAGGTCGTTGACCAAGGCTACCTCCACACCCCTTTGGTGGAGGATGCGGAAGACCTGGCGGCCGATCCTGCCGAAGCCGTTGATGCCGACCTTCATGGGTTCACCTCCGGGCGGGAAGCCTCCCGTCCCCCCCTACCTTACCCCAGGGGGACCGGGGGGCAGAAGGGGCAAAGGTCAGGGGAGGGCTCCCTTCCGGGGGGCAGGGGCCCCCTTGACCCGTCAACCAAGGTCAGGTAGCTTGGTTGACGAACGCCCCAGAGGGCGGCGGAGGTTTTATGAAGACGGAATCCCTGAGCCACCTCCCCCTGGCCAAAGCTTTCTGGCCCCGGCGCTCCCTGGGCCGCGACCTGGCCCTGGTTCTGGGAGGAAGCCTCCTGGTGGCCCTCACCGCCCAGGCTGCCCTGCCCCTCCCCTTCACCCCCGTGCCCCTCACCCTGCAGACCCTGGGGGTCTTGCTGGTGGGGGCAGCCTTGGGTAGCCGCCTCGGGTTCCTGGCCCTCTTGGCCTACCTCCTCCAGGGCGCCATAGGGCTTCCCGTCTTCGCCGGGGGAACCGGGGGTCTGGCCAAGATCCTCGGGCCCACCGGGGGCTTCCTCCTGGCCTTCCCCTTGGTGGCAGGCTTGGTGGGGTTACTGGTGGAGCGCTTCGGCCTGGACCGAGGTTTCTTAGGAACCCTCCTGGCCATGCTGGCGGGGAATGCCCTCCTCTACCTGGTGGGGCTTCCCTGGCTCGCCGCCTGGCTCATGGGGGCGGGAAAGCTCGCCGGCACCGGCGCCCTTTTGGCCATGGGGCTTTTCCCCTTCATCCCCGGAGACCTGGTGAAGGCAGGGATGGCAGCCTTGGTCCTGCCCTCCGCCTGGAGGGTATTGGGCAGGCGCTAGCGTGCGGCTGGCCTTAGCCCATCTAGCCAAGCGGGAAAGCCTTTCGGCGCTTCTCCAGGCCCTCGTTCCCCTGGTGCACCGGGCTCGCGGGGAGGGGGCCTTGGCCCTCCTCCTCCCCGAGCTGATCCTGGGGAAGCGCGGAGAGGAAGGGCTTCCCCAAGCCCTCGAGGCCCTGGCCGGGGAAAACCGCCTAGCGGTGGTGGCGGGCTTCCTGGCCCAAGGTCCCAGGAACCGGCTGGGCGTTTTTCCCCAAGGCCCTTTTTACGACAAGGTACACCCCTTCCTGGCCCCGGGGGAGGAGGGGGAGGAGGGCGTCGAGCCCGGGGAAGGGCCGGTGATGTGGGCGTTTGAGGGGCGCAGGTTCGGACTCGCCCTTTGCTACGACCTGGACTTCCCCGAGCTCTTCCGCAGCTACGCCTTGATGGGCGCCGAGGTCTTTTTGGTGGGCTCGGCCTGGCCCGGGGCGTACGGGGAGCTCCTTTCGGTCCTGGCCAGGGCCAGGGCCGCGGAGAACCAGGCCTACCTCCTCCTCGCCAACCGGGCGGACACGGGCAGCCCCTCCCTGGCGGTGGCCCCCGATGGGCGCCTCCTGGCCTTAAGGCGGGAGGAAGGCCTGCTCGTGGTGGACCTGGACCTGGGTTTCCTGGAGGAGTACCGGGCCCGCTACCCCATCCTCCGCCACCGCCGCATGGGAGCCTACCCCCTCTGGTAAGATGGCCCTCGTGCTGGAGAACCGCCGGGCACGGCACGATTACGAGATCCTGGAAACCCTCGAGGCGGGGATCGCCCTCCGGGGAACGGAGGTCAAGTCCCTGCGGGCGGGGAAGGTGGACTTCACCGGGAGCTTCGCCAAGTTCGCCGACGGCGAGCTCTTCCTGGAAAACCTCTACATCGCCCCCTACGAGAAGGGCTCCTACACCAACGTGGACCCCAGGAGGAGGCGCAAGCTCCTCCTCCACCGCCACCAGCTCCACCGCCTTCGGGGCAAGGTGGAGCAAAAGGGCCTCACCCTGGTGCCCCTCAGGCTCTACTTCAACGAGCGGGGCTACGCCAAGGTCCTCCTGGGCTTGGCCCGGGGCAAGCGGGACTACCAGAAGCGGGCGGAGGACAAAAGGCGGGCGGTGCAACGGGCCCTGGAGGAGCTATGAGGGCCTGGCTCCTGGTCTTTCTCCTCCTCCCCGCCCTGGGCCAAGCCCCGAGGCCCCTCACGGTGGGGAGCCTCACCGGGGAAGCCCTCTACCCTGGGGGCCGCGGGGTGGCCTACGGGGAGGTGCGCCTCCTGGCCCAGGGCCTGGGCCTGGCCCTGTGGCAGGGGGAGGACCGGGTGGCCCTGGGCCTGGGGAGCCGCTACCGCGCCTTCCCCGTGGTGGAGGGGGAGGCCCAGGCAGCGGCCCAGGGAGCGGCCTGGCGCCGGGGGGGGGAGGTCTACGTGCCCCTGCGGGCCCTGGCGGAGGCCCTTGGCCTGGAGCTGAGGGTCCAGGAGGGCATCCTCCTCACCCTCCCGTGGGCCCGGCTCCTGGGGGTGGACCGGGAGGCGGGGCGCTGGACCCTGCGCTTCAGCCGGGAGGTGAACGCCCTCTGGCGGGGGGAAGGGATCCTCTTCCTCCTGGCCCAGGGCGAGGGAGCCGGCCTCAGGCAGGAGGCTCTAGGGCTCTTCCTGCCCCTGGAGGCCCCCCCGGACCGCCTCTACTATCCGGGAGGGGGCCGGGTGGCCCTGGAGTGGGGCCCCCTGCCCCGGCCCAGGCCCCTGGTCCTCCTGGACCCCGGGCACGGGGGAGAGGACCCGGGGATCGCCCTGGAAGGGCTTCTGGAGAAGGACCTGGCCCTGGACCTAGCCCGGCGGGTGGCCGTGAGGCTCCCCGGGAGCCGCCTCACCCGGCAGGAGGACCGCACCCTTTCCCTGGAGGAGCGCCTGGAGCAGGCCCAGCGGGCCTCGGTGGTGGTTTCCCTCCACGTAACCCAGGGGAGCGCGGTGAACCTCTACCTGCCCCGGGCGCGGTCCCACCCCTTGGGGCGCAACGCCGAGGCCCTCCTGGCCACGGCCCCGCCTCCCCAGGCCGCCCTGCTCCGGGCCTTCGCCGGGGATCCCCGCCGCCTGGCCCGCACCCTGGAGGAGGCCTTTTCCGCCCTAGGCATCGTGGTGGCCCGCGCCGAGGGCCCCTACGCCCTCACCGATGTGCCGGGGGCCGCGGTGATCCTGGAGGTGGGTTTAGACCGCCTCCGCACCCCCGAGGCCCGGGAGGGGATGGCCGAGGCCATCGCCCAGGGCATACGCGCCTACCTGGAGTAGAGGATGCGGCGGATCCTAACCTTCTGGAACCTCCTGGGCCTCCTGACCTTCCTCCTGGGAGCCCTGGTCTTCTGGCAGACCCGAGGGGGCCAGACCCCCGGCGCCCTGCCCCTGCCCCCCGGGGAGGAGGCCTCCCCCGACCGGCTGGCCCTCACCCTCTACCGCCCGGACCCCCCCCGGGGCTTCCTGCGGGAGTCCCTGCTCCTGGACCTGGAGCCGGGGGAAACCCGGGAGAGCCGGGCCCTGGCCGCCTGGGCCGAGGCCCTGGGGGCCCCGGTCCCCCGGGGGCTTTACCGGGTAGGAGGGCGCCTGGTGGTGGACCTGCCCAAGGACTTCGTCCAGGGGCTGGATGCCACCCAGGAAGCCTTTCGCCTCTACAGCCTGGCCTACACCCTCCTGGCCACCTTCCCCCAAGGGGAGGAGGTGCGCTTTCTGGTGGAGGGGGAGCCCCGGGTGGGCCTGGCCCACCTGGACCTGCGGGAGCCCGTGCGCCGGCCATGAGGGGAGGGGAAGCCTGGCGCATCGACCGCCTGGTCCTCCAGGGGTTCAAGTCCTTTCCCGACCGCACCGCCTTGGACTTCCCGGACCCGGTGACCGGGGTCATCGGCCCCAACGGCGCGGGCAAGAGCAACCTGGTGGAGGCCCTGCGCTTCGTCACCGGCGTGCGGGCCCAGGAGCTTCGCGGCCAGGAGCTCCGGTCCCTCCTCTTCCAGGGCGGGGAGGGCCGTCCCCCCTCGGGGATGGCGGAGGTGCGGCTGGAGCTTTCCCGGGGCAAGGAACGCCTGGTGGTGGAGCGGCGCATCGAGGGGGAGCGCAGCCTCCTCTGGCTGAACGGGCACCCCGCAAGCGCCAAGGCCCTGGCCCTGCGCCTAGCCGGCACGGGCTTGGGGCGGGGGGGGTACGCCATCGTGGGCCAGGGGGAGGTGGGGGCGCTCCTGGAGGCCCCGGAGGGGGTGCTCCTGGCCCACCTGGAGGAAGCGGCGGGGCTTAGGCCCGTGGCCGAGGCCAGCAGGGCCGCGGGGGAAAGGCTGGAGGAGGCCGCTGCCCTCCTGGAGGCCCGCGAGCGGGCCCTCTCGGAGCTAAAAGCCCAGGGGGAGCGCCTTGGGGCCGAGGCCGAGCGGGCCCGACGGGCGCGCGCCCTGGACCTCGAGGTCCTGGCCCTGCGGCGGAGCCTCCTCCTGGCCCGCCAGGAGGAGGCCCTGGCGGAGATGGCAAAGGCCAAGGCCCGCCTCCAAGCCCTGGCGCAAGAGGAAGAGGCCCTGGCGGCGGCACGGCAGGCCCTGGAGGCCGAGCGCCGGGCCCTGGCCGAGGAAGAGGAAGGCCTGCGCCTGCGCTGGGAAAGGGTGCGCCTGGCCCTGAAGGAGGGTGAAGGCCTCCAGGGAGAGCTCCGGGAGCTCTCCCGGGTGCTCAGGGTCCTGGACCGGCCCCCGCCCCCGGAACCCGGCCCCCCGGTGCCGGTACCCCCACCCCCCGCGCCCCCCAGGGAGCTCAGGGCGCGCCTGGAAAAGCTCCGGGCCGAGGAGCGCCGCCTCCAGGGGGAAAGGCGGCGCTGGGAGGAGGCCCAGCGCCGCCACGAGGCGGAGCTGGCCCGCTACGAGGAGAGGCTTAGGGCCTACCGGGAGGCCCTGGGGGAGCGGCAGGGGCTGGAGAGGGAGCTTAAGGAGAAGGAGGCCCTCCTGGCCCGCCTCGAGGCGGAGGCGGCGGAGCGGCGCAGGCTGGAAGAGGCCTTGGCGGAACTCCGGGCCCAGGCCCAGGCCCAAAAGAAGGAGGCCGAGCGCCTGCGCCACCTTCTGGAGACGGGCGCCGACCTGCAGGAAGGCCCCCGTCGGGTGCGGGGCCTCCCCGGGGTCCTGGGGGTGGTGGCCGACCTGGTGCGCCCCCAACCGGGGCTGGAGCTGGCCCTGGAGGTGGCCTTGGGCCCCCGGCTCCAGTGGGTGGTCACGGAGGACGAGGAGGCGGCCAAGGCGGCCATCGCCCGGCTCAAAAGGGAGGGGGGCCGGGCCACCTTCCTGCCCCTAACCCTTCTGCACCCCCCTTCCCCGCCCCCCACCCCCAAGGCCCCGGGCCTCCTGGGGCCCGCCTTCCGCCTGGCCCGCCTGGCCCTTCCCGGCCTGCCGGCAGAAACCCTCCTCAGGGTGCTCCTGGGGGACACCCTGGTCTTCCAGGACCTGGAGGCGGCCCTGGCCTACCGCCGGGCCGGGGGGAGGGAGCGGCTGGTGACCCTGGAGGGGGACGTCCTGGAGCGCTCGGGGGCCCTCACCGGAGGGCGGTCCCGGGGTGGGGGTGAAACCCTTCTCCTCAGGCGCCGTCTGGAGGAGTTGCAGGAGGAGATGGCCCGCCAGGAGGCCGAGGCCCAGGCCCTCGCCCAGGCCCTGGCCGCCTTTGCGGTAAAAGGCCTGGAAGCGGTCCGGGCGGAGGTGGCCGCCCTCCGAGGCCGCCTCCGCACCCCTCCTCCAACCCCGCCCCAGCCCCCCGTTCCCCCCGGGGCCACCTGGGACGAAACCCGCCTGGTGGGCCTGGAGGAGGAGCGGCAGGCCCTCGAGGCCGCCATAGCCCAGGCGGAGGCCCACGAGCGCTGGCGCCTCCTGGAAAAAGCCTGGGGTGAATGGCAGGAGGCCCAGGAGGAAGCCGCCCGGGTGAGGGCGCGCATGGCTGAGCTGCAGGAGCGCCTCCAGGCCCTTCTCCCCCTGGCCCAGGAGGCCCAGGGGCTGGAAGCCCGCCTAAAGGAGGCTCAGGCCACCCGGCGCCGCCTCCAGGACCGGGAAGCCGAGATCCTGGCCCGCCGCAACGCCCTCTTGGCGGAACGGGAAGGGCTGCACCTCCTCCTGGCCCGGCGCGAGGCCCTGGTGGAGGAGCTATCCCGGGAGGTGGCCACCCTACCCGAAACCCCCCGCCTCCCGGGGACGCCCCGGGCCCTCCAGGCCCGCCTCGCCCAGGCGGAGGGGGAGCGGCGGGCCCTGGGGCCGGTGAACGCCCTGGCGGAGCGCGAGCTCGCGGAGCTGGAAACCCGCCTGCGGGCTCAGGAAGGGGAGGTGGCCGAGGCCAGGGAGGCCCTCAAGCGGCTGGAAGAGGAGAGGCGGGGGGTGGAACGGGCCTACGGGGCCCGGCTCCAGGAAAGCTTCCGGATTTTTCAGGAAGCTTTCCGAAAAAATGCCCAGGCCCTCCTGGGGGCCCAGGCCGAGGTGCGGCGCGAAGGAGGGGGCTTACGCCTCCTGCTGGTCCCGGCCGGCAAGCGCACCCAGGATCTGCGCCTCCTCTCCCTGGGGGAGAAGACCCTGGGGGCCCTGGCCTTCCTCTTCGCCCTGGGGGAGCTCCAGGGGGGCCTGCCCCTGGCGGTGTTGGACGAGGTGGACGCTGCCCTGGACGAGGCCAACCTCCTCCGCTTCGCCGACTTTTTGGCCTCGGGGCGGCAGTTCATCCTGGTGACCCACCAGAAGCGCACCATGGAGGCCTGCCACGCCCTCTATGGGGTGACCGCCGAGGGGGGCGCAAGCCGGGTGTACGCCATCCGCAAGGAGGTGGCCCTTGACCCTTGAGGAATACCAGAAGGAGGCTCAGAAGACCGCTCTCTACCCCGAGGCCTACCGCCTCCTCTACCCCACCCTGGGTCTGGTGGGGGAGGCCGGGGAGCTGGCCAACAAGGTGAAGAAGGTGCTGCGGGACGAGGGGGGGCAGCTCGGCGAGGAGGCCCGGGAAGCCCTCCTGGCAGAGCTCGGGGACGTACTCTGGTACGTGGCCCAGGTGGCCACAGACCTGGGGGTGAGCCTCGAGGCCGTGGCCGCCCACAACCTGGCCAAGCTCCGCTCGCGGCTGGAGCGGGGGCGGATCGGGGGATCGGGGGACGGGCGCTGACGCCGCCCCAGCGCGGGCGGCGGGAAGGGCCAGGGGTTCTCCGCAAAAGGGGGGGCCGCCCCGGCCGGCGCCGGGGCGGGGGACCGGGGAGGGGGCTACTCCCTCCGTCCCATGAGGAGGCTGGCGTAGTAGAGGATGGTGGCCAAGGAGCTGGCCAGGGCCGCCACGTAGGTGAGGGCCGCCCAGGTGAGGACGCGCCGGGCGGGGGCCACCTCCCCCTGGGAGAGGAAGCCCATGCGCCGGAGGAAGTCCATGGCCCGCCTGGAGGCGTCGAACTCCACGGGTAGGGTGACCAGCTGGAAGAGGGCCACCGCCAGGTAAAGGTAAAGGCCCAGCTTGGCCAGGCCCAGGGCCCCCAGCATCAACCCGGCGATGACCAGGATGGGGCCCAGGTTGGTGCCCAGGCTGGCGGCGGGCCAGAGGCTGGCCCGCACCCGGAGCCAGGCGTACCCCTGGGCGTCCTGCACCGCGTGCCCCACCTCGTGGGCCGCCACCGCCAGGGCCGCCAGGCTGGGGGAGGCGTAGTTGGGCTGGGAGAGCCGCACGGCCTTGGCGTGGGGGTCGTAGTGGTCGGTGAGGGTTCCGGGTACGGGCTCCACCTTCACGTGGCCGAGGCCGTGGGCGTCCAGGATAGCCCGGGCCACCTGGGCCCCCGTGAGGCCCCGGGCGTTGGCCACCCGGCTAAAGCGGGCGAAGGTGGCCTGCAACCCCCCTTGGATCGCCAAGCTGGCCAGGAAGACCAGCACCATGAGCAAAAGGGCAAAGATCTCCACGCTCGACCTCACCTCCTTTGGGAGTAGCAGAGCGGCTCAGGCCACCTTCGCGGTGGTCTTCGCCGCGCGCCCAAGGCGCTTTGGCCAACCCAAGGAGGAAGACCTCCCGTAGGGGCGATGGGCCGGTCCGCGCAGGGCAGCTACTCCCCAGGGGTCTTTATACCAGATCGCGGCCTCCGGAACAAGGACCTTGGGGAATTGTGCCCTAGGTTTGTTGTTAAGGCAAGGCTCAGGGGTATATTGGGCGCGGAGGTGAGTATGGGCTACGCGCATCCCGAGGTCCTGGTGAGCACGGAGTGGGTCCAGGAGCACCTGGCCGACCCGAAGGTACGGGTCCTCGAGGTGGACGAGGACATCCTCCTCTACGACACCGGGCACATCCCAGGAGCGCAGAAGGTGGACTGGCAGCGGGACTTCTGGGACCCGGTGGTGCGGGACTTCGTGGACGAGGAGGGCTTCGCCCAGCTCATGGAGCGCCTGGGGATCTCCAACGACACCACCGTGGTCCTCTACGGGGACAAGAACAACTGGTGGGCGGCCTACGCCTTCTGGTTCTTCAAGTACAACGGCCACCAGGACGCGCGCCTCATGAACGGGGGAAGGCAGAAGTGGGTGGAGGAGGGCCGCCCCCTCACCACCGAGGTGCCGAGCTACCCCAAGGGCGCCTACCGGGTGCCCTACCGGGACGAGTCCATCCGCGCCTACCGGGACGAGGTGCTCAAGCACATCCTTAAGGTAAAGGAGGGCAAGGGGGCCCTGGTGGACGTGAGGAGCCCCGAGGAGTACCGGGGAGAGCTCACCCACATGCCCAACTACCCCCAGGAGGGGGCTCTGCGGGCAGGGCACATCCCCGGGGCCAAGAACATCCCCTGGGCCAAGGCGGTGAACCCCGACGGGACCTTCAAGTCCGCGGAGGAGCTCAAGGCCCTCTACGAGCCCCTGGGCGTCACCCAGGATAAGGACGTGGTGGTCTACTGCCGCATCGCCGAGCGTTCCAGCCACTCCTGGTTCGTGCTCAAGTACCTGCTGGGCTACCCCCGGGTGAAGAACTACGACGGCTCCTGGACGGAGTGGGGGAACCTGGTGGGGGTGCCCGTGGCTAAAGGGGAGGAGTAGGCCCCTCCCTCGCGGGGGCAAGGGTTTCCTCCGCGCCCTCCCCCAGGGCCCTGGCCGCCAGCCTGCGCCCCGTGGGGGTGTCGGCCAGGCCTCCCAGGCCCGTCTCCTTGAGCTCCAGGGGCAGGAGACGGCCGATGCCCGCCATGGCCAGGATCACCTCGTCCGGGGGGATGACGCTGCGGATCCCCGCCAGGGCCATGGAAGCGGCGCTCACCGCGTGCACCGCGTAGAAGCCGTTGCGCATCACGCAGGGCACCTCCACGAACCCCCCCACGGGGTCGCAGACCAGGCCCAGGGTGTTTTGCAGGGCCAAGGCGGCGGCGTGGGCCGAGGCCTCCGGGCTCCCCCCGAGGAGTTCCGTCACTGCAGCCGCGGCCATGGCCGCGGAGGCGCCGATCTCCGCCTGGCAGCCGCCCGTGGCCCCGGCGATGTAGATCTGCCGGCTGATGATCTTGGCCACCCCCGCGGCCAGGACCAGGGGCATGAGGAGGTCCTCCTCGGGCAGGCCCAGGTGGTCGGCCACCCCCAGAAGGGCCCCCGGCAGGGTTCCGGCGCTCCCCGCGGTGGGGGCAGCCACGATGCGCCCCATGCGGGCGTTCTCCTCGTTCACCGCCATGGCGTAGGCCTGGACCCGCCGGAGGAGGGGATCCCTTAGGGGGTCCGGGGCCTCCCAGAGGGTCTTGGCGTTCTTCCCCACCATCCCCGCCACGCTGGGGGCGTCGGAAGCGAGGCCCCTCTGGATGGAGTCCCGCATGACCGAAAGGCGCTCCCGGAGCCTTTCCAGGATGATCCCGGGGGCCAGGCCCGTTTCCTCCACCTCCTCGCGCAACACGTGCTCCGAGGCCCGGCCCGGGAGCCGGGCCAGGCCATTCAGGGTCAGGGGCATGCTCCCAGTATAGACCTTGACAGGCCTTTCACGCCCAGGCCCTATGCTTAGGTGAGGATGGGCCACCTTGGGGCAACCCTTCGCGTGCTCATCGCCGACGACCACCCCCTCTTCCGGCTGGGGCTCCGGGCGGGCCTGGAGCGGGAGGGGCTGGAGGTGGTGGCGGAGGCGGCCAGCGGCCAGGAGGCCCTGGAGAAGGCCCTGGCCCTGAGGCCGGAGGCCGCCCTTCTCGACCTGCGCATGCCCGGCATGGACGGGCTGGAGTGCACCCGGAGGCTCCGTCAAGGGGGCTACCGGGGCCTCATCGCCCTCCTCACCACCTACCAGGAGCCCGCCCTGGTGCGGGAAGCCCTCCTGGCCGGGGCCGACGCCTACTTCTCCAAAGAGCTCTCCGCTCCGGAGCTCAAGGGGCGGCTTCTGCGGGTGGCCCGGGGAGAGGAGCGCCTGGTCCCCCCGGACCTGCCCAGCCTCACCCCCAGGGAGGAGGCGGTGCTCAGGCTCCTGGCCCAGGGGCTATCGGTGAAGGAAATGGCCAAGGCCCTCGGCCTCTCCCCCGACACGGTGAAGGACCACCTGGAAAACCTGTACGGCAAGCTTCTGGTCAGAAACCGGGTGGAGGCCCTAGCCAAGGCCAGGAGCCTGGGGTTCCTGGCGGAAAAAGGCTAGAGCCCTTTTCCGCTGGACCCTTCGCTCCCCGGTGCCGGGGCAGGGGGTGGGCAGCCCTCCGCCGGGGTCCCCACGCGGGCAAAGTCCGCGCGGGGGGGCATGTGGCCCTACTCCCTGGGCGTCTCCCCTTCGGCGGGGGCCTCCGCGGGCGCCTGGGCGGCTTCCCTGGCGGCCTTGGCCTCCTCGCGGTCCTGGCCCATGCGCTTGCGGTCGGCCCGGAGCTTGCGGCGGATTTCCCTTTCGGAAAGCTCCCGGATGAAGTAGAGCCTGGCCCGGCGGGCCCGGCCCCGCTGGACGATCTCCACCTTTTCGATCAAGGGGGAGTGGAGGGGGAAGATGCGCTCCACCCCCACCCCGTAGCTCACCTTGCGCACGGTAAAGCTGGTGTTGTAGCCGTTCCGCTTGATCCTGATGACGATCCCCTCAAAGTTCTGCACCCGGGTGCGGTTGCCCTCCTTCACCCGGTAGGCCACCCGCACGGTGTCCCCCGGGCGGAACTCGGGCAGGTCGGTGCGGGTGTAGCGGGACTCCACCACCTTCAGAAGCGCTCCTCGGTTCATCCCTCGCCTCCCATCCCAGAGGAACCCTCAGGGGGTTCGTGGGCAACAGGCCCCAGTTTAGCTCTCCCGGTCCAGTTCCGCAAGCCACTGGGCCTCGAGGGGCCCTACCCGGGCTTGCCGCAAAAGCTCCGGGCGGAGGGCAAGGGTGCGGCGGAGGGCCTCCTTCCGCCGCCACCGCTCCACCTCCTGGTGGTCCCCCGAGAGGAGCACTTCCGGCACCCCCAGGCCGCGGAACTCCGGGGGCCGGGTGTAGTGGGGGTAGTCCAGAAGCCCCCGCACGAAGGAGTCCTGGCGGTGGCTTTCCGGGTCCCCGATGACGCCGGGAAGGAGGCGGGCGGTGGCCTCGAGGACCGCCAGGGCGGCCACCTCCCCCCCCATGAGCACGTAGTCCCCAATGGAGAGAACCCGGGTGGCGAAGGCCTCCACCCGGGCGTCAAACCCCTCGTACCGGCCCGCCAGGAGGACCAGGTGCCCCTTCCCCGAGAGCTCTTCCGCCACCCGTTGGGTGAAGGGCTCCCCCGCCGGGGAGAGGAGCACCACCTCGTCCGCGGGCAGGACCGACTCCAGGGCGGCCACGGCCACGTCGGGGCGGATCACCATCCCTGCCCCGCCCCCATACGGGGTGTCGTCCACCGTGCGGTGGCGGCCCAGGCCGAAGGCCCTCAGGTCCACCACCTCCACCCGGATGAGGCCCCGCTCCTGGGCCTTTTTGAGAAGGGACTCGGCGAGCCAGGGGCGGATGAGGCCCGGGAAGAGGGTGAGAACCGTGTAGCGCATCTAGTCGAAGAGGCCGGGGATGGGCTCCACGTGGATCCCCTCCTCCGCCACCCGCACGTAGGGGGCCTGCAGCGGCACGAGGCGCTCCGCTTGGTCGCGGAGCCGCTCCCCCACCCCGCGGATCACCAGCACGTCCTGGGCCCCGGCGTCCAGGATGTCCGCCACCTCCCCCACCTGCCGCCCCGCCACGTAGACGGGCAGGCCGATGAGGGCGAAGTAGTAGTACTGCCCCTCCTCCAGGGGGGGCAGGTCCGCCACCTCCGCGTAGACCCGGAGGCCCACCAGGGCCTCCGCCAGCTCCCGGGTGGCCACCCCGGCCAGGTGGACCACCAGCTCCCCGGCCACCGGGTAGAGGTCCTCCACCGCCCGCCAGCCGTGCCCCTCCACGTAGACCCGCTCCAAGTGGGCCACCACTGGCTCCCCGCGGAACTTGAGGCCTCCCTGGAGGGCGTAGGGCGCCCCGAAGCGGCCGATTTCCACCAGGCGCATACCCCCTCCATTATGCCAAAGCCCCCCGGACCGGGGCGGGAAGGACCCCTTTGGGGCCCCCGTGGCGGCATGGGCCAAGACGGGGTACTTAGCGCACCTCCACCCCCACCTTGCGCTTGGCGTAGGCCCGCACCAGGGTGCGGATGGCCTCGATGACCCGCCCCCCCTTGCCGATGAGGCGGCCCTTGTCCTCGGGGGCCACCTCCACCACGTAGACCGGCCCTTCCCGGGTACGCCGCTCCTGCACCCGCACCCGCTCGGGCTGGTCCACCACGCTCCTCGCCAGGTACTCCACCAGGTCCCGCATGGCCCCATGCTAAGGCAAAGGGGCCGCACCGGGAAACCCGCGCGGCCCCCGGAGGGGGAAAGCCTCAGCCCTCCTGCCGGAAGACCCCCGCCTGACGGAGAAGCCTCCTGGCGGTGTCCGTGGGCTGGGCCCCCACGGAGAGCCAGTACTTGGCCCGCTCCACGTCCACCTTGAGCCAGTCCGGGGTGGTCTTGCGGGGGTCGTAGTAGCCGATCTTCTCGATGTAGGCCCCATCCCGCTTCCTGCGGCTGTCGGCCACCACGATGCGGTAGTGGGGGTTGTGCTTGGAGCCAAACCGGGAAAGCCTGATCTTGACCATTCTCCTTTACCTCCGGAACATTCCCATGAGTCCCCGGCTTCGCCTCTTCTCCAGGGACCGCATCAGGGCTTTGGTCTCCTCGAAGGCCTTGATGAAGCGGTTGATCTCCTGGACCGTGGTGCCGCTTCCCCTGGCGATGCGCTTGCGGCGGGAGCCGTTCAGGATCCGGGGGTCCTTGCGCTCCTCGGGGGTCATGGAGAGGACGATGGCCTCCAGGCGCCTGAAGGCCCTCTCGTCCACCTCCACCCCCTTGGGCAGGGCCTTCCCCGCCCCGGGGATCATCCCCAGGATCTCCGAGAAGGAGCCCAGGCGCTTGAGCTGCTGCATCTGCCTGAGGAAGTCTTCCAGGGTGAGCTCCTTGGCAGCCTTGGGGGCCTCGGCCTCGAGGCCCGCCGCCTTGACCCGCTCCGCCAGGGTGGCCACATCCCCCATCCCCAGGATGCGGCCCGCCAGGCGGTCGGGGTAGAAGGGCTCCAGGCCCTCGGGCCGCTCCGAGACCCCCGCAAAGTAGATGGGCTTGCCCACCACTTGCCGGGCGGAGAGGGCCGCCCCACCGCGGGCGTCCCCGTCCAGTTTGGTGAGGACGAGGCCCGTGACCCCCACCTTCTCCTCGAAGGCTCTGGCCACGGCGAGGGCCTCCTGCCCGGTCATGGCGTCCAGGACCAGGAGCACCTCGTCGGGGCTCATGGCCGCCTTCAGCCGGGCGAGCTCGGCCATGAGGGGCTCGTCCACCTGCAAGCGGCCCGCGGTGTCCACCAGGACCAGGTCCCGCACCTCGGCCCGGGCCCTCTCCTCCACCCGGCGGCGGATGGACGCCGGGCTCTCCCCGTCCATGACCTCCAGCACCGGCACGCCCACCTTCTCCCCCAGGAGGCGAAGCTGCTCCCGGGCAGCCGGGCGCTGGGTGTCCGCGGCCACCAGAAGGGGGCGGCGGCCCTTGGCCTTGTAGTGGAGGGCCAGCTTGGCGGCGGTGGTGGTCTTGCCCGAGCCCTGGAGGCCCACCAGGAACCAGAGGTTCCTCTCCTTGAGGAGGGGCTGGCGGGGCTCGCCCCCCAGGGCCTCCTTCAGGGCCTCGTAGACCGTGGCCAGGACCACCTCCGCCGGAGTGAAGGACTCCAGGACCTTCTGCCCCAGGGCCCGCTCCCGCACCCCCTCCACGAAGGAGCGGATCACCTCCACGTTCACGTCGGCGTCGATCAGGGCCCGGCGGATCTCCCGCAAGGCGGACTTCAGGTCCTCCTCGCCGATCCGCCCCCGGCCCCTGAGCCGGTCGATGGCTTCCTGCAGCTTGGCCGCTAGCTTCTCGAACATGCCCTCCCCGGCCCCAAGGCCAGGCTCCAGAATAGGGCACGGCCCTTGAGGGTGTCAACCGCAATTCTTCTTCTATTTCTAGCGGGCAGGGTTGACGCCCCCGGGGGCCCGGCCTAGGCTGGGATGAGGCATGCCGGAGGCCTTGCCCCCGAGTCCCAGGCCCTGAAGGCCGCCCCCGGGCGGCCTTCGCCAGGAAAGGAGGCCGCCCGTGGAGAGGACCCCCGCTCCCCTGCGCCAAGCCCTGGAAGAGGGCGACACCCTGACCCTGCGCCAGCTTCTGGAAGAGGTGCACCCCCAGGACCTCCTGGCCCTTTGGGATGAGCTTGGGGGCGAGCACCGCTACATCCTCCTCACCCTCCTGCCCAAGGGCAAGGCCGCAGAGGTCTTCGCCAACCTGCCCTCGGAGGCGCAGGCGGAGTACCTGAAGACCCTCCCCCCCTGGCGGGTGCGGGAGCTTTTGGAAGAGCTCTCCCTGGACGACCTGGCGGACGCCCTCCAGGCGGTGGAGGCGGAGGACGCCGCCCTGGCCCGCCGCCTCAAGGAGGCCCTGGACCCCGAGACCCGGGCGGAGGTGGAGGAGCTCACCCGGTACGAGGAGGACGAGGCGGGCGGCCTCATGACCCCGGAGTACGTGGCGGTGCGGGAGGGGATGACCGTGGAGGAGGTCATCCGCTTCCTGCGCCGGGCCGCCCCCGACGCGGAGACCATCTACTACCTCTACGTGGTGGACGAGGAGGGCCGCCTCAAGGGGGTGCTTTCCCTGCGCGACCTCATCGTGGCCGACCCCCGGACGCGGGTGGCGGAGATCCAAAACCCCAAGGTGGTCCACGTGCGCACGGACACCGACCAGGAGGAAGTGGCCCGCCTCATGGCCGACTACGACTTCACCGTGCTCCCCGTGGTGGACGGGGAGGGGCGGCTCGTGGGCATCGTCACGGTGGACGACGTGCTGGATGTACTGGAGGAGGAGGCCACCGAGGACATCCACCGGCTGGCGGCGGTGGACGTGCCCGACCTGGTCTACAGCCAGGCCTCCCCCCTGACCCTGTGGCTCGCCCGGGTGCGCTGGCTGGTGATCCTCATCCTCACGGGCATGGTTACGAGCTCCATCCTCCAGGGGTTTGAGAGCCTCCTGGAGGCCCTCACCGCCCTGGCCTTCTACGTCCCGGTGCTCATCGGCACCGGGGGCAACACCGGCAACCAGTCGGCCACCCTCATCATCCGGGCCCTGGCCACCCGGGACCTGGACCTCAGGGACTGGCGGCGGGTCCTCCTCAAGGAGGGGGCGGTGGGGGTCCTCCTGGGCCTCACCCTGGCCCTCTTCCTCCTGGGCAAGGTGGTCCTGGACGGGCAGTGGGCCCTGGTGCCGGTGGTGGGCCTGGCCCTCTTCCTTATCGTCCTCTTCGCCAACCTGGTGGGGGCCCTCCTCCCCTTCGCCCTGAGGCGGCTCGGGGTGGACCCGGCCCTCCTCTCCAACCCCCTCATCGCCACCCTCACCGACGTCACGGGCCTGCTCATCTACCTCACCCTGGCCCGCTTCCTCCTAAACTTGGCATGATGCGGCTACGCATGGTGGTGGAGTGGAGCAAGGGAAGCCCCCTCCGCTACGCCTGGAAGGGAAACAGGCTCCTCCCCGTGGGCGAGGACCGGCCCGCTCCGGTGAACTACGGCCTGGTACCGGGCCTCATCAACCCGGCGGATGGAGAAGAGGTGGACGCGGTGTGCCTGGGCTCCGCCCGCCCTCCCGGCAGCCAGGTGGAGGGGGAGGTTCTGGGCATGGTGTGGCTGGTGGACGGGGACCACAAGCTCCTCCTGGGCCCCGGGCAGGAAACCTTAGCCGGGGAGGAGCTGGGTTCGCTTCTGGCCTGGTTTTCCCCGGCGCGCCGTCCCAACATCCGGGGACCTGAAGCGGCAAGGGCCTGGGTGGAGGCGCTTAGGGCCCTGCAGGACCGCCACCTGGGAGCCCTTCTGGGCCTGGCGGTGGGGGACGCCCTGGGGGCCCAGGTGGAGTTCCAGCCCAAAGGAAGCTTCCCCCCGATTTCCCAAATGGAAGGGGGCGGCCCCCACGGCCTGCCTCCCGGAGCCTGGACCGACGACACCAGCATGGCGCTTTGCCTGGCGGAAAGCCTGCTGGAGAGGGGCTTTGACCCCGGGGATCAGATGGCGCGCTACCTGCACTGGTACCGGGAAGGGTACCTGAGCCCCAAGGGCTACTGCTTTGACATCGGAAGCGCCACCCGCCGCGCCCTGGAGCGCTTCGCCCGCACGGGGGAACCCTTCTGCGGGGATGGGGAGGGGGCCGGGAACGCGCCCCTCATGCGCCTGGCCCCCCTGGTCTTGGCCTACTGGCAGAGTCCCGACCTCCTCCACCTGGCCCGCCTCTCCGCCCGCACCACCCACGGGGCCAGGGAGGCCCTGGAGGCCACCGAGGTTCTGGCCTGGCTGGTGCAAGGGGCCCTAAAGGGGGCTTCCAAGGAAGCGCTTTCGCGCATGGGGCCCTTCCGGGAGCACGACCTGCACCCCGCGGTGCGCCGGGTGGTGGAGGGGAGTTTTTGGCGGGAGCCCCCGGAGGGCCCCGGGTACGCTCCGGGCACCCTCGAGGCCGCCCTCTTCGCCTTCGCCACCACCTCCACCTTCGAGGAAGGGATGCTCCGGGCGGTGAACCTGGGCGGGGACGCGGACACCGTGGGGGCGGTCTACGGCCAGCTGGCGGGGGCCTACTACGGCCAAGAAGCCATCCCAGAGCCCTGGCTCAGGCCCCTTTTCCTGCGGGAGCGGATCGAGGCGCTGGCCCTGGCGCTCTACAGGATGAGCATGGCGTCCCCCAGGGAGTAGAAGCGGTAGCGCTCGGCCACCGCCAGCCGGTAGGCCTCCATGGTCTTTTCGTAGCCCAAAAAGGCGGCCACCAGCATGAGCAGGGTGGAACGGGGCAGGTGGAAGTTGGTGAAGAGGGCGTCGATGGCGCGGAAGGCGTAGGGGGGGCGGATGAAGAGCCGGGTCTCCCCCACCCCCGGCACCACCCCCTCCCCCTCCCGGTAGGCGCTTTCCAGGGCCCGGACCACGGTGGTCCCCACCGCCACCACCCGCCTGCCCTCCCTCCGGGCCCGGTTCACGGCGGAGGCGGTCTCCTCGGGGATCTCGTAGGGCTCGGCGTGCATGGCGTGCCCCTCCGGGTCCCCCTTCACCGGGCGGAAGGTGCCGGGGCCCACGTGCAGGGTGAGGAAGCGGAGCTCCACCCCCCCTTCCCGCAGACGGGCGAGGAGTTCGGGGGTGAAGTGGAGCCCGGCGGTGGGGGCGGCCACGGACCCCGGGCGGCGGGCGTAGACGGTCTGGTAGCGCTCCAGGGGCACCCTGGCCCGGATGTAGGGGGGCAGGGGCACCTCCCCCACCGCCTCCAGGTGGGCCAGGAGGTCCCCCCGGAAGCGGAGGAGGCGCACCCCATCCGGCTCCACCCCCACCACCTCCGCCTCGAGGTCCGGCACCGGGGAGAGGTCCTTGGGGGAGAGGAAGCGGAGGCGGGTGCCGAGGGGAGCCCGGCGGGCCGGGCCCAAGAGGGCCTCCCAGAAGCCTGGGGCCCGCTCCCGCACCAGGAGGACCTCCACCTTCCCCCCGGTGGGCTTCTGGGCCAGGAGGCGGGCGGGGATGACCCGGCTCTCGTTGAAGACCAGCAGGTCCCCGGGGCGGAGGTAGGCGGGCAGGTCCCGCACCTGCCGGTGCTCGGCCCGGAAGGGGCCTTCCCGCCACACCACCAGCATCCGGGCGGCGTCCCGGGGCTCCACCCCCTCCTGGGCGATGAGCTCCGGGGGCAGGTGGTAGTCGTAGGCCTCGAGGCTCATCGCTCCGGGCTCTTGGGCTCCATGAAGGGGCTGGGGATGTCGGGGAGGTGGGTGAAGCGGTCCACGGCGTCGATGAGCTTCTGGGCGGTGGTTTCCCGGAAGGCGACCACCTCCACGCGGATGCCCCTTTCCATGAGCACCTCCAGGATCTCCACGAAGTCCCCGTCCCCGCTCCCCAGGACCACCACGTCCAGATAGGGCATGAGGCGCACCATATCCGCGGCGATGCCCATGTCCCAGTTGCCCTCGTAGATGGGCTTGCCCCCCTCGGCGAGCTCCTTTACCGTGAGGTACATGCGCCGCACCCGGTAGCCCATGGTGGAAAGCTTGTAGATGAAGGGCCAGGCCGAGGTGTCCCCCTCCTTCTCCACCACATAGGCGGTGGCCCGCACCAGGCGCCTCCCCGCCACGGCGAAGCGCAGAAGGCTTTCGAAGTTCACGTTGCGCTCGTAGTAGTCCCGGGCGGAGTGGTAGAGGTTCTGGGTGTCCACGAAGACGCCCACCCGTTGCTCGGGGTGCTGGCCGATGGGCTCCATCGACTCCCATCATACGGGGCCGGGAAGGCGGGAAGCCCTCCGCCGGGGCCCCCAGGCGTCAGCCGGCGTTCCTGAGGCCCGCCGCCACTCCCAGGAGGGAGAGGAGGAGGGCCTTCCTGAGCCCCTCGTCCTCCTGGCCCCCCGGGGCGCGGTAGCGGCGCAGGAGCTCCACCTGCAGGAAGTGGATGGGGTCCACGTAGGGGTTGCGCAGGGCGGTCTGCCGCGCCAAGGTCTGCTGGTTGTGGAGGAGGGGGGCTTGGAAGACCGCCTCCAGGAGGGCCACCGTCTTGGCGTACTCCTCGGCGATGCGGTGGAAGAGGGGGTGGAGGGCCTCGGGGACCAGGCGCAGGTAGAGCCTCGCCACCCCCAGGTCGGCCTTGGCCAGGGCCATGGCCGCGCTCTCCAGGGTGGTGGCGAAGAAGGGCCACCCCCGGTACATCCGCCTCAGAAGGTCCAGGGGGAGAACCTCCAGGGCGGAGAGGCCGTACCAGCCGGGCAGGAGGAGGCGGACCTGGGTCCAGGCCATGACCCAGGGGATGGCCCGGAGGTCCCGGATGTCCCGCACCCGGCCGTGGCGGTAGACGGGGCGGCTGGCGATGGGCAGCTCCCCGATCTCCCGGATGGGGGTGAGGGCCTCGAAGAAGGGGAAGAACCCCTCCTCGCCGAGGAGGGCCCGGTAGCGGGCCATGCTCTCCTCCCCCGCCCGCCCCAGGGCCTCCCGCCAGGGGGCTTCCGGCTCCCGCCCCTCCCCCAGGGCCGCCAGGGCGAAGTGGTAGAGGAGCTGCTCCAGATGGCGCACCGCCAGCTCCGGGTGGGCGTAGCGGTCGGCCAGGGCCTCCCCCTGCTCCGTGAGGCGCAGGCGGCGGCCCACGCTCCGGGGAGGCAGGCTGGCGATGGCCCGGCCCGCGGGGCCCCCGCCCCGGGCGGTGGAGGTGCCCCGCCCGTGGAAAAAGTGGACGGGAAGCCCCGCCTCCTCCCCCACCCGGGCCAGGGCCTCCTGGGCCTCGTAAAGGGCCAGGTTGGCCATGAGGAAGCCCGCGTCCTTGTTGGAGTCGGAGTAGCCGATCATCACCTCCACCCCGCCCCGGCCCCGGGCGTGGGCCAGGAAGACGGGGTTCTGCAGGAGGCGGCGGAGGACCCCAGGCGCCCGCCGCAGGTCCTCCAGGGTCTCGAAGAGGGGGACCACGTCGAAGGGCAGGGGCTGGCCGGGGCGGTAAAGGCCCACCTCCCGGGCCAGGAGGAAGACGGCGAGGAGGTCCCTCGGGCGGTGGGTCATGGAGACCACGTGGCCCCCCGGGTCGGACCAGGCCCTGAGGGCCCCCAGGGCCACCCGCAGAGCCTCCCCCTCCGGCTCCTGGCCCACGGGAAGGAGGGGGCGGGCGGTCTTGAGCTCCTCGGTGAGGAGGGCCTCCTGGGCCTCCTCGGGCAGGGCGAGGAAGCCGGGGTGGATCCCGCCTACGGCCAGGAGCTCGCTGGCCGCCTCCAGGAGCCTGGAGGCTTCCTCCCGGAGGTCCAGGGGGGCGAGCTCCAGGCCGAAGGCGGAGAGGCGGACCTCCAGAGGGCGCAGAAAGCTCTCCGCCACCCGGCCCAGGCCCACCAAGGCCAGCCCCGCCTCCGCCACCTTGAGGGCCCGCGCCAGCTCCTCCGTGGTGGCCTCTCCCTGGGCCAACCGGGTGTAGAGCCGGGCGAAGAAACGGCGGTAGGGTTCCCCGGGAAAGCGCTCCACCCCCTCGCCCCCCTGCCGCACCTCCCAGGAGGCGGGCACCTTGGCCTCAGAAAGGGAGAGGTCCCGCACCAAGCCAGCGAGCTCCTCCAGGAACTTTTCCCGCGCCACCTGACGGGCATAGCGGGCGGCGAAGGCGGTCACCTCCGGGGTGACGAAGGGGTTGCCGTCCCGGTCCCCCCCCATCCAGCTCCTGAAGCGCACCGGGCTCCTGAGGCGGGGGCGCCTCCCGTACACCCGCTCCAGGGCGGCCTCGAGGCCCGCCACCACCCGGGGCACCGCCTGCCACAAGGTGGTGGGCAGGTAGTAAAGGCCCCCCTTGATCTCGTCCTCCACCGTGGGCCTGGCCTTGCGCACCTCCTCGGTGGCGTAGAGCAGGACCACCCGGGCGAGGAGGCGGCCGGGGTCCCCCGCCTCCATCTCCTCCTGAAGGCGTTCCAGGTGGTTTCTCAGGGTGCGCCGGCGGGTCTCCGTGGGATGGGCGGTGAAGGTGAGGTAGAGCTCCAGGCGGTTCAGGTGGGCCTCGGCCTCCTCCAGGGAGAGGCCACGCTCCCTGAGGGCCTTGGCCAGGGCCAAAAACCCCTCTGGCCTGGGGCTTTCCGGGGTCTCCGCCCGGGCGCGGAGGCGGTTCACCCGTACCCGGTGCCGCTCCTCCGCCAGGTTCACCAGGTGGAAGTAGTGGGTGAAGGCCCGGACCAGGGCCTCGGCCTCCTCCAGGGAGAGCCCCTCCACCCGGGCAAGGAGGGCCTCCCCCACCCCTTCCTCCCCCTGGCGGCGGGCCCGGGCCAGGTGGCGCACCTCCTCCACCAGAGCGTAGAGGCGCTCCCCGGAAACGGCCCGGATGGCCTCGCCCAGGAGGCGGCCCAGGAGGTCCACCTCCCCCCGGAGGACGGCAAAGGCCTCCCCCTCCACCTCCCTCACGGCTCCTCCCAGACGTAGGGGCTGATGGAAACCCCCCTTCCCCCCTCCAGGAAAAGCTCCGTGGCGTGCAGGCGGGCCTTGCCCTGGGCGGGGCGGAAGGGCTGGGGACGGCCGGTGAGGAAGCGGGCCAAAAAGGCCTCCACCTCCCCCCCGATGATGGACCGGTAGGTGCCGGTCATGCCCACATCGGTCTGGTAAAGGGTACCCTGGGGCAGGGGCCCGGCGTCCAAGGTGGGCACGTGGGTGTGGGTGCCGAGGACTGCCGAAACCCGTCCATCCAGGTAGTGGGCCAGGGCCATCTTCTCGCTGGTGGCCTCGGCGTGGACCTCCACCAGGACGTAGTCCGCCTTCTCCTCCGCGAGGAGGGCGTCCAGGGCCCGGAAGGGGTCGTCCAGGGGGTCCATGAAGATCCGGCCCATCACCTGCGCGAAGAGCAGGCTCTCCCCTCCCGCCACGAGCCGCCACCACCCCCGGCCCGGGGTGCCGGGGGGGTAGTTCAAGGCCCGCACCACAGGCTCCTTCTCCAAAAGCTCGTAGACCTCCTTGTGGTCCCAGGCGTGGTTGCCCAAGGAAACGAGGTCCACCCCCGCTTCCCGCAGGAGGCGGTAGGCCCGCCGGTCCAGGCCCTTGCCTTTGGCGGCGTTCTCCCCGTTGGCGATGACCAGGTCGTAGCGGTCGCGGATGTCCGGCAGGTGCAGGCCCACCGCCCTCAGGCCCGGCTCGGCCATCACGTCCCCGATGAAAAGAAGCCGCATGGGGGCATTATACGCACCCCCAGGGCCCGCCTCAGGGACTGGTCCGGCGCTTTTGCAGGAAGTAGACCACCCCGTAGCCGATGGCCGCGATGATCAGCACGGGGATAACGTAGGTGAGAAGGGTCCAGATGAGTCCGGAGAGGGCTAGGAGGACCCGGCCCAGGAAGGTGAAGACCCAGCCCCCCACCCAGAGGGCGAGGAGCACGCCCACCACCACCAAGAGGCCCAGGACGATCCACTCCAGGAGGTCGCGCAGGCTCCGCTCCATGGCCTAAGCATACACTGGAAAGGTGGAGCGCTACCGCCTGGAAGAGGGCGTGGTGGTGGGGCGGAAGGCCCTCCCCCAGGGGGACCTCCTCCTGCGCTTCCTCACCCCTAAGGGGAGCCTCGAGGCCCTGGCCAAAAAGGGCCTCCGCCCCTCGGGGCGCTCGGGCCGGCTTTCCCTCTTCCACCACGTGCGCTTCCAGGTCTACGCCAAGGGGGAAGGCCTCCCCACCCTCACCCAGGCGGAGCTGGTGGGCAGGCTCCACGGCCTGGAGGAGCCGAGGCGCTTTCTCCTGGCCTCCTTCCTGGCGGAGCTCGCCTACCGCCTGGCCTCCCCCGAAGCCGCCCCCAGGCTCTACCCGGTCTTCGTCTCCGGCCTCCGGGGGATCGCCAAGCAGCCCGAGCCCCTCCTCCCCCTGGTCTGGGCGGGCTGGCGGGCGGTGAAGGCGGGGGGCCTGGCCCCGAGCCTCCTGGGGCCCGGCCTCCGCCTCCAGGGGGGGAGGCTGGGGGAGGAGGGGGTCTACCTGGGGGAAAAGGGGGTGGAGGCCCTCCGGGCCATCCTCCACCTGCCCGGGGGGGAGGCCCTCCCCTACCTGGAAACCGCGCCCCTGGAGCGGCTCCTCCTCGCCCTCAAGGCCCACGCCGAGGAGGCCCTGGGCCCCTTGCGGGCGGCCGCCCTCCTATAGGGGCCGGATCTCCAGGATGGTGTAGACCTGGGCCCCCCGCTTGCCCCGGATCTCCACCACGTCCCCCACCTTCTTGCCCAGGAGGGCCTGGCCCAGGGGGGATTCATCGGAGATCTTGCCGCTGAAGATGTCCGCCTCGTGGCTGCCCACGATGGAGAGGGAAAGCCTTTCCCCGGCCTCGGTCTCCAGCTCCACCTGGCAGCCCAGGGCCACCTGGTCGTAGGAGCCGTTCCCCTCCACCACCAGCGCCCGGGAGAGGAGGTCTTCCAGCTGGGCGATCCTGGCCTCGTTCTGCCACATGGCCCGCCGGGCCTCGTCGTAGCCGGCGTTCTCCCGGAGGTCCCCTTCCTCCAGGGCCTGCTCAAAACCGGCGGAGATCTCCTGCCTCTTGGTGGTCTTGAGGTGGTTCAGCTCCTCCTGGAGGCGCCTAAAGCCTTCCGGGGTGAGGTAGACCGGCTTTTTCATCCCTATCCTCCGCGTAAAAGGGGGCCCCAGCCCAAGGGCCTGGGCTGGAGGCAGCGTTATCCAGTATAGCAGGCGGGGCGAAGGGCCCGGATCAAGGGGGCCAGCTCCTCCGGGGGCGGGCCCGCCGGCAGGAGGCCCACCCCGCTTCCCGCAAGGAGGAGGAGGCCCCTGAGCCCCTCTGGGCGCAGGTAGACCCGCTCCACCCTCAGGCCCAGGGCCCGCGCCCCCGCGGCCACCTTCTCCCGGGTGATGCCCTCCAATCCCCCCTCCAGGAGGTAGAGCGTCCCCTCCCGGTAGAGGAGGGGGCTGGTGCGGCTGCCGTCCACCACGTGCCCCTCTGCGTCCTGCAAAAGCCCCTCAAAGGCCCCCCGGCCCCGGGCCTCCCCAAGGGCCAGGCGGTAGGGCAGGTAGTTCCCGGTCTTGTAGCGGGCGAGGTCCGGGTGCACCCGGTGGCGGGTGAGGTGGACCCGCACCCCCTCGCGGTAAGCGGCAAGGGGCGGGGGCGTGTGGGGCCTGGCTTCAGAAAGCCACACCCCTTCCCCCAGGGTGAAGCGGAGGCGCAGGCAGGGCACGCCGGAAAAGGAGTCCTGGAGGGCCCTCAGGTCCGCCAAGAAGACCCCGTCCCCCGGATAGGGGAGGCCCAGGGCCTCCCCGTGGCGGCGCAGGCGAAAGAGGTGCTCCTCCAGCCATAGGGGCTCCCCCCTTTCCACCCGCAGGGTGGTGAAGACGCTCAGGCCGTGGTAGGCGAGGCTTTCCGGCAAGCCCTCCACGAAGGGCTCCCCCCGGAGCAGAACCCGGCGCATGCCCCATTCTCCCCTTGCACCCCCGGGTCCGGGCAAGCGCCCGGGGGCGGAGACGCCCCACCGGGAGAGGGGGCACCCCGCCTCCCCGGGCAGTCAGCCCACCTCCAGAAACCGGGCCAGAAGCTCCATCCCCCACGGGGAAAGGATGCTCTCCGGGTGGAACTGCACGCCAAAGGCCCGCCTCCCGTCCCATAGGGCCATGGGCACCCCCTCCCCTGTCCAGGCCAGAAGGCGCACCCCTGGGGGAAGGTCCCTGAGGGCCAGGGAATGGTAGCGGGCAAAGGGCAAGGGGTTGGGAAACCCGGCGAAGAGCGCCTCTCCCCCGTGGTAGACCGGATGCGCCTCCCCGTGCACCGGCCTTTCCCGGTAGAGCGCCGCCCCCAGGGCCACCCCCAGGGCCTGGTGCCCCAGGCACACCCCCAGGAAGGGGATCCCCTCCGCCAGGGCCCTTTGGGTCCACTCCAGGACCCGCCCCGCGGTGAAGGGGTCCTTGGGCCCCGGGCCCACCACCAGGTGGCTGAAGCCCCCAAGGCGGGGCGGCTCCTCCTGGTCCACCACCGCCACCTCCGCCCCCAGGGCGCGGAGGTAGTCCACCAGGTTGTAGCTGAAGGAGTCGCGGTTTTCCAGGAAGAGGACCCGGGCCCGCACCCGCCGGGGAGGGGGCGGGGGGGCCCAGGCGGCGGTGGGCCTGGGAGGCTCGGGGGCCTTCCCGGGGCGGCCCCGCTCCAGGGCCAGGAGGAGGCTTTCCGCCTTGTGCAGGGTCTCCCGGTACTCCGCTCCCGGATCCGAGGCGATGACGATCCCCGCCCCCGCGGAGAAGAGCACCTCCTCCCCCACCCTCTGGAAGGAGCGGATGAGGAGGTTGAAGTCCGCCCCCCGCCCCGAAACGTACCCCAGGCTCCCCGTGTAGGCCCCCCGGGGCACGGGCTCCAGCTCCCGGATGGCCGCCATCACCGTGCCCTTGGGGGCCCCGGTGATCGTGCCCCCGGGGAAGAGGCTGGCGAAAACCTCCCCCAAGGAGGCGCGGGTGTGGCCCTCCACCTCGGAGACCAGGTGCATCACGTGGGCGTAGCGCTCCACGGTGAAAAGCTCCCGCACCCGCACCGTCCCCGGCAGGGCCACCCGGGCCAGGTCGTTGCGGAGGAGATCCACCAGCATGGCGTGCTCCGCCCGCTCCTTGGCCGAGGCGAGGAGCTCCCCCTCCAGGGCCAGGTCCTCCTCCGGGGTCCTCCCCCTGGGCCTCGTGCCCGCGATGGGCCGGGCCAGGACCCGGGCCCCCGCCTTCCGGAAAAGCCTTTCCGGGCTCCCCGAGACCACCGCCCACTCCTCCCCCTCCAACAGGCCCATGAAGGGGGAAGGGTTCAGGGCCCGCAGGCGGGCGTAGAGGAGGAGGGGGTCCACCGGGCCCAGGAGGCGGAAGCGGTGGGAGAGGTTCACCTGGTAGACCACCCCGGCGCGGATCCTTTCCTGCACCTCGAGGACCCCCTGGAGGAAGGCCCTTTGGGGGAAGTCGGAGACCAGGGGGTGGTGGGGCAGGGGTGGGGGGAGGTAGGGCAAGGGCTTCAGGGAAAAGGAGGGGCGCTGCACCAGGCGCCCCTCCAGAAGGGCGTAGCCCTCGGGGTAGTAGAGGAAGAAGGCCTCGGGCAGGCCCGGGAGGGGGTCGTGGGCGGGAAGGCCCAGGTGGCGGGCGAACTCGTAGGCGAAAAAACCCATCCAGGCGGGGAAGTATCCCTTCCCCAGGCCCCTTTCCAGGTAGCGGAAGAGGTCCAGGGCCTCCCCCACCCGCCTCCCGTCCAGGTAAAGCCGGCCCGCCCACACCTCGAGGCGGTGCCGGGGCCTGACCCCCAGGAGGGAGAGGCGGGCGAAGGGGGCCTTGGGGCCCAGGGACTCCAGGAGGGCGGGGGCCAGGCCCAGGCTCCGCGCCCGGTGGTAGAGGAGGAGGAGGGCCGAAGGGGGGCCAGCCACGCGGGGAGTATACCGGTCCGCCGCCCCAGCCACCCCGGCGGGGCCCGGGTGGCCCCGCGGAACCCGGGGCCCCGTCGGGGCTTGCCCCTAGGCTCCCAGCCCCAAGGGCAGGGGATGGGCCCTTCAGTCCACGCTGAAGTAGCGGGCCTCCGGGTGGTGGACCACCAGGGCACTGGTGGCGTGCTCCGGCTCCAGCTGGAAGCTCTCCGTGAGGCGCACCCCGATGCGGACGAAGCCCATGAGCCGGTCCAGCTTGGCCTGGTCCGCCAGGTCCGGGCAGGCGGGGTAGCCGAAGGAGTAGCGGGCCCCCTGGTAGCCCCCCTGGAAGAGCCTCTTGATGTCGGTGGCGTCCCGGCCGGCGATCCCCCACATCTGCCGCATCCTCTTGTGCCAGTACTCCGCCAGGGCCTCGGTCATCTCCACAGCAAAGCCATGGGCGAAAAGGTAATCCTGGTAGGCCCCGCCCTCAAAGAGCGCCCTGGCCTTCCGGGAAGGCTCCTCCCCCATGGTCACGAGCTGGACGCCCAAGACGTCCCGGGCGCCCGCTTCGTAAGCGGGGAGCCACGCCGCCTCGTCCCCCAAGGGCGGGGCGAAGCGGGGGCGGAAGTAGTCCAACAAGGAAAGCCCTCCGCCCCGCTGGCGGGGAAAGCGGAAGCGCTCCCGCACCTCCCCGGTCTCCGGGGAGAAGACCAGGAGCTCCTCCCCCTCCCTGGCCACGGGAAAGAAGCCGTAGAGCACCCTGGGCCTGAGCCACCCCCCCGCCTGGGCCTCCCGAAGGAGCCTCTGGAAGACGGGCTCCGCCTCCCGCGCCACCAGGGCCTGCCACGCCTCCCGGCTCATCCCTTTGCGGCTGTACCCCCACTGGCCGCGGAAAAGGGCGAGCTTGTTCACGTAGTGGGCGATGGTGGCCAGGTCCAGCCCCTCCTCCACCCGCACCCCGAAGAAGGGGGGACGGGGAACGAAGGGGGCCTCCCCCACGGGCTTGGCCTTGGGCGCCACCCTGGGGGCTTCCGCCTTGGGTTTGGGGGCTTCCTGGCGGACCGAGGGGGCCTCCCCGCCCGTGAGGGCTTCCATGAGCCTGAGGCCCTCGAAGGCATCCTCCGCGTAGTGGACGTTGGGGTAGATGGCCCTGAGCTCCCCCTCCACGTAGGCGCGGGTGAGGGCGGCCCCCCCCAGGATCACCGGCAGGGTGTAGCCCCTGTCCCGCATGTACTCCAGGTTCTCCTTCATGACCAGGGTGCTCTTGACCAGGAGGCCGGACATGCCCACCGCCTGGGGCCGGTGCTCCTCCACCGCCTTCAGGATCTCCTCGATGGGCACCTTGATCCCCAGGTTCACCACCTGGTAGCCGTTGTTGCTGAGGAGGATGTCCACCAGGTTCTTGCCGATGTCGTGCACGTCCCCCTTCACCGTGGCCAGGACCATCTTCCCCCGGCCTGCCCCCCGCCTTTCCATGTGGGGCTCCAGGAAGGCCACGGCCCGCTTCATCACCTCCGCTGCCTGCAGGACGAAGGGCAGCTGCATCTTCCCCGCCCCGAAGAGTTCCCCCACCTCCTTCATGCCGGCAAGGAGGGGGCCGTTGATGAGGTCCAGGGGCCTGTGTCCCGCCTTCAGGGCCTCCTCCAGGTCGGCCTCGAGGCCCGCCTTCCGCCCCTCCACCACCCGGCGCCTGAGGCGCTCCAAGAGGGGCAGGGCGGCGAAGGCGTCCTCCTTGGCGGCGAACGCCTGCTGGTGGGTTTCAAAGTAGGCCATGAAGGCGAAGAGGGGGTCGTACCCCTCCCGCCTGCGGTCGTGGATGAGGTCCAAGGCGATGGCGTAGGCCTCCTCGGGGATCTCGGGGATGGGGAGGATCTTCCCCGCGTCCACGATGGCGGCGGTGAGGCCCCGTTTGCGGGCCTCGTCCAGGAAGACCGAGTTCAGGACCCGCCGGGCCCGGGGCTTGAGGCCAAAGGAAACGTTGGAAACCCCCAGGATAAACCCCACCCCAGGAAGCCTCTCCCCTAGCTCCTCCAGGGCCAGGAGGGTTTCCCGGGCCAAAGGGCGGCTCTCCTCGTCCCCTTGGGTGATGGGGAAGGTGAGGAGGTCGAAGAGGAGGTCCTCCGGGCGGAAGCCGTGATGCTCCGTGAGGCGCTCGTACATGCGCAGGGCCACCCGCACCTTCTCCTCCCGGGTCTTGGCCATGCCCCCCTCGTCGATGGTGAGGACCACCAGGGCCGCCCCGTGGGCCTTGGCCAGGGAGGCCACCCGGTCGAACCGCTCCAGGCCCTCCTCCAGGTTGGCGGAGTTCAGGAGGATCCGCCCGGGAAGGTGTTTGAGGGCCAGCTCCATGGCCGAAGGGGAGGTGGAGTCCACCATGAAGGGCGCGGTGACCGCGGTGGCCAGGTGGGGAAGGAGCCAGGCGAGGTCTGCAAGCTCGTCCCGCCCCGTCCAGGCCACGGAGAGGTCCAGGGCGTGGGCCCCCTCCGCCACCTGCTCCCGGGCCAGGGCCAGTATGCCCTCGAGGTCGCGGGCAAAGAGCATCTCCCGGAAGCGTCGGCTCCCGGTGGCGTTCAGCCTCTCCCCCACCAGGAGGAGGCTCGCCTCCTGCCGGAGGGGCACCGCCTGGTACAAGGAGGCCACCTGGGGGGGGAAGGCCCCGGGCCGCGGGGGGGCAGGGAGGCCCCGCACCGCCTCCGCCACCATCCGGATGTGCTCCGGCCCCGTGCCGCAGCACCCCCCCACGGCGTTCACCCCGTACTCGGCCACGAACTTCCGGTGCCACCGGGCGAGTTCCTCGGGGGTGAGGTCGTAGACCACCCTCCCCCCCTCGTTCCGGGGGAGGCCCGCATTCGGGAGGCAGGCCACAAAGCGGGTGCTGTTCTCGGCGAAGTAGCGGATCTTGCTGTCCATGAGGTCAGGGCCGGTGGCGCAGTTCATGCCCACCACATCTATAGGCAGGCTCTCCAGGGCGGCCAGGGCCGCGCCCTCGTCCGAGCCCACCAGCATGGTGCCCGTGGCCTCTAGGGTGACCTGCACCTGCAGGGGCACCTCCCGCCCCACCTCGGCCATGGCCTCCCGCACCGCCAAGACGGCGCAGCGCACCTGCAGGAGGTCCTGGGCGGTTTCCAGGAGGATCAGGTCCACCCCGCCCCTGAGAAGCCCCCGGGCGGCCTCCTTGTAGGCGGCAAAGAGCTCGTCCCACCCGATCTGCCCTAAGGAGATGAGCTTGGTCCCCGGGCCCAGGGCCCCGGCCACGAAGGCCCCGTAAGGTTCTGCGGCCTCCCGGGCGATCCTGGCCGCGGCGTGGGCCAGCCCTTCCGCTTCCTCCCCGAGGCCGTACTCCGCCAGGACGTGGCGCAGGCAGCCGAAGGTGTTGGTCTCGATCACCTCGGCGCCGGCCTCGAGGTAGGCCCGGTGGATCTCCCCCACCACCTCGGGCCGGGTGCGGTTCAGCACCTCCGGGCAGCCGTAGAAGGCCTCCCCCCCGTAGTCCTCGGGGGTGAGGTCCCGCTTCCAGAGCTCCGTGCCCATGGCCCCGTCGAAGACCAGGGGCCTTTCCAGGAGGGCCCTCAGGTAGGGGAACCTCCTGGCCCGGGCCTCCCGGTTGTACCCAAGCCGCACCAAGGGGGCCTCCCCCCAGCCCGCCCCCCCCAGGTGGTGGCGGCAGCCGGGGCTGCAGGCGTGGACCTCCACCATATCCCGCTAGTGTAGCCAAAAGAGGGGGGCTATGCTAGGCCCATGGACCCCTTCGGCATCCTCTACACCGACCTCTACCAGCTCACCATGGGCCAGGTCTACTTCCGCCTGGGCCTCCACGAGCGGCCGGCCCTTTTCGAGGCCTTCTACCGCAAAAACCCCGATTACGGAGCCCACCAGGCGGGCTACACCGTCTTCGCCGGCCTGGACCCCCTCCTCTCCTGGATGGAAGGGGCCCGCTTCGGGGAGGAGGAGGTCGCCGCCCTCCGCGCCCTGAGGGGCCGGGGCGGCCAGCCCCTCTTCGCCGAGGACTACCTCCGCTACCTGAAGGGCATGGGGGGGTTTTCCGGCCTGACCCTGAGGGCCCTCCCCGAGGGGCGGGTGGCCCACCCCCAGGTGCCCCTGGTGAGCGCGGAGGGCCCCCTCCTCCAGGCCCAGCTCCTGGAGACCGCCCTTCTGAACCGCCTCACCTACGAGACCCTGGTGGCCACCAAGGCCAGCCGGGTGCGGGAGGCGGCGGGGGAAGCGGTGGTGCTGGAGTTCGGCCTGCGCCGCGCCCCCGCCAAGGGGGGGGAGGCCGCCACCCGCGCGAGCCTCATCGGGGGGGCGGACCGCAGCAGCGCCGTGAGCCTCTCCCACCTCCTGGGCCTCCCCTCCTCCGGCACCCACGCCCACAGCCTGGTGCAGGCCTTCCTGGCCTTGGGCTACTCGGAGGAGGAAGCCTTCCAGGCCTTCGCCGAGGTCTTCCCCGACGACACCATCCTCCTCCTGGACACCGTGGACACCCTGGGCTCGGGGCTCCCCCACGCCATCCGGGTCTTCGAGCGGCTGCGCCGCCGGGGGCACCGCCCCGTGGGGGTGCGCATCGACTCCGGGGACCTGGCCTACCTGGCCATCCAGGTGGCCAGGGAGCTGGACCGGGCCGGCTTCCCCGAGGTCCTCATCGTCCTCTCCGGGGACCTGGACGAGCTCGTCATCTGGCAGATCAAGAGCCAGATCCTGGAGGAGGCTCCCCGCTACGGGGTGGACGCGGAAAGGCTCCTCAAGCGCCTGGTCTACGGGGTGGGCACCAAGATGGTGGTCTCCTGGGGCCACCCCGCCCTGGGAGGGGTGTACAAGCTGGTGGCCGTACGGGAAAATGGCGCCTGGGCCCCAGCCATGAAGATCTCGGACTCCCTGGAGAAGGTCCTGAACCCCGGGCACAAAAAGGCGTACCGGGTGTACGACAAAAGGGGCCTGGCCACCGCCGACCTCCTGGCCGCCTTCGACGAGGCGGTGCGGGAGGACGAGGCCCTCACCCTCCGCCACCCCACGGACCCCGCCAAGCGCCGCACCCTGCGCCCAGGGGAGTTCACCCTGGAACCCCTCCTGGAGGAAGTCTACCGGGGAAGGCGCCTCTTCCCCCCCCTCCCGCTGGAGGTGCTCCAGGAGAGACGGCGGAGGGACGTGGAGCGCCTGGACCCCGGGGTGCGCCGCCTGGTGAACCCCCACCTCTACCACGTCTCCCTCACGGAGAGGCTTTTTGCCCTCAAGGGGGAGCTGGCGGCGCGGATGGAGCGGGGCTGAGGTGACCTCGAGGCTCCGGAGGGGGCTGGCCCGGAAGCCTACGAAGCCTGCCTCAGCCGGGCCTCCTCCAGGGCCCTGAGGGGCTGGTCCAGATGGGGCAGGTCGACGACCAGCTCCTTCACCCCGCTCCCCGGGACCTCGAACATCAGGTCCACCATGGCCTTCTCCAGGATGGCCCTAAGGCCCCGGGCCCCGGTGCCCCGCCTGAGGGCCCGGCGGGCGATCTCCTTGAGGGCCGCCTGGGTGAAGCGGAGCTCGATCCCCTCCATGCGCAAAAGCTCCTGGTACTGCTTGACCAGGGCGTTCTTGGGCTCGGTGAGGATGCGCACCAGGTCCTCCTCCGTTAGGGGGTGGAGCTGGACGATGAGGGGCGCCCGGCCCACGAACTCGGGGATCATCCCGAACCTCACCAGGTCCTCGGGGATGACCTCCAGGGGCTCCTCCTGGGCCCGGGTGCGGGTGAAGCCGATGGCCGTGCGCTCCGTGCGGGCCTTGACGATGTTTTCCAGGCCCTCAAAGGCCCCCCCCAGGATGAAAAGGATGTTCTTGGTGTTCACGGGGATGAACTCCTGGTGGGGGTGCTTCCGCCCACCCTGGGGCGGCACGTTGGCAACGGTCCCCTCGATGATCTTGAGGAGGGCCTGCTGCACGCCTTCCCCGGAGACGTCCCGGGTGAGGGAGGGGTTTTCCGACTTGCGGGCAATCTTGTCGATCTCGTCGATGTAGACGATGCCCATCTCCGCCCGCTCCACGTCGAAGTCGGCGTTCTGGAGAAGTCGCAGGAGGACGTTTTCCACGTCCTCCCCCACGTACCCCGCCTCGGTGAGGGTGGTGGCGTCGGCGATGGCGAAGGGCACGTCCAGGAAGTGGGCCAGGGTCTCCGCCAGGAGGGTTTTGCCGGTGCCCGTGGGGCCGATGAGAAGGATGTTGGCCTTGCCGATCTCCGCCTCGGGGTGGAGGAGGCGCTTGTAGTGGTTGTAGACGGCCACGCTCAGGGCCCGTTTGGCCGCCTCCTGCCCCACCACGTACCCGTCCAGGTGGGCCTTGATCTCCTGGGGTTTGGGCAGGCGGCTTGGCCCCTTGGGCCCGGGCCTCCCTCGGCGCAGAAGCTCCTGAGCCCGCTCCACGCAGTCCTCGCAGATGAAGGCGTCGGAAACGGGGCTTTCCAGAAGCCGCCCCACCTCCGGCGGGCGCAGGCCGCAAAAACTGCAGCTGGGTCTAGGCCTCCTCACGGGTCACCACCTGGTCGATGAGACCATACTCCAGGGCCTCCCGGGCGGAGAGGTAGTAGTCCCGGTCGGTGTCCTTTTCCACCTTCTCCAGGGGCTGGCCGGTGTGCCGGGCCAGGATCTCGTTCAGGAGCTTCTTGGCCTTCAAGATCTCCTGGGCCTGGATGGCGATGTCGCTGGCCGTACCCCTGGCCCCTCCCCAGGGCTGGTGGATCATCACCTTGGAGTGGGGCAGGGCGTAGCGGCGGCCCCTCTCCCCCGCCGCCAGGATCACCGCAGCCATGCTGGCGGCAAGCCCGATGACGATGGTGGAAACCGGGGCGCGGACGAACTGCATGGTGTCGTAGATGGCGAGCCCGGCGTCCACCTCCCCCCCGGGGGAGTTGATGTAGAGGCGGATCTCCTGGTTGGGGTTCTGGGCGTCCAGGAAGAGGAGCTGGGCCACGATGGTGTTGGCCACCTGGGCGTCGATGGGGGTGCCCAGGAAGATAATCCGGTCCTTGAGGAGGCGGGAGTAGATGTCGTAGACCCGCTCCCCGCGGGCGGTCTGCTCGATGACGTAGGGTATGACCATACCAGTCCCCATTGTAGCCCCAGGGGCAGGGGAAAAACCCCTCCGGGCCACCGTGCCCGCCTCAGGAGAGCCGAAAGACCGCCTCCCTCACCGCCTTGTCCTGGAGGTAGGCGTTCCTCAGGCGGGCCAGGCCCCGCTCCCCCAGCTCCCGCTTCAGCGCCTGGGGGGAGACCCCGGAGGAGCGGGCCACGGCCTGGAGGTAGGCCTGCCACTCCTCCTCGGAAACCTGGGGCCTGAGCTCCTCCGCCAAACGCTCCTTGGCCAGGGAGCGGCGCACCCGCCTTTCCGCCTCCCGCCTCAGGTCTTCGCGGAACTTCCCCAACTCGCCCCGGTCCTCCAGGGACTTGAGGTAGGCCTCCAGGGGAATACCCTGCCGCGCCAGGTCCTCCGCCAGGTGCTCCAGGAGATGGCGTTCCTCGGCCTGCAACATGGAGGGGGGAATCTCCGCCTCCAGTCCCTCCGCCAGCCTTTCCAGGAAGGCCCGCTCGCGGGCCTCCTGGTACTCCCTTTCCGCCTGGCGCTTGAGGCTTTCCCGCACCTTGGCGCGGAGGTCTTCCAGGCTTTCCGCCTCCAGGGTCTTGGCGAACTCCTCGTCCAGCTCGGGAAGCTCCAGGGCCTTCACCTCCAGGATCTCCGTGCGCTCCTCCCGGACCTTCTCCCCCTTACCGTCCAGGACGGGCACCATCACCACCTCCCCCGCCCGCCTTCCCAAAAGGGCCTCCCGGACGTGGGGGAGAGCCTTGGCGAGGTCGATGGGGAACTCCGCCCCCTCCCCCGTGCGCACGAAGACGTGGTCCCCCTCCTGCGCCTCCCGCTCCACGGGCGAGAGCTCCGCGTAGCGGTGGCGGAGCTCCTCCAGGGCCTTCTCCACCAGCTCCTCCGTGACCTCGGGGGGGTTCACCTCCAGGGCGAAGCTCCGCCAGTCGGGGAGCCTCACCTCCGGGTAGTTCTCCACCTCGGCCACGTAGCGGAAGCCCTCGCCCTCCCTGAGCTCCCGCTCCACCACCCGGGCGGCCACGGGGAGGAGACCCAGCTCCTGCACCGCCTCGGGGTAGGTTTCCTCCACCAGGCGCTCCTGGAGGTCGGCAAGCAGCCCCTCCCGCCCCAGGCGGGCCTCCACCACCTTGGGGGGAGCCTTCCCCGGGCGGAAGCCCGGGATGCGCACCCGCTTGGCCACTTCCCGCAGAAGGGCCTCGTAGCTCCTCTGCACCCTCTCCGCCGGCACCTCCACCCGGACCCTGACCAGATAGCCGGAACGCTCCAGGATCTCCGCCACGCCTCACCTCGCGCTGTGGGGAGGGCCCCGCCCGGCTGGTGCGAGGAGCGGGACTTGAACCCGCACGGGTTGCCCCACCGGATCCTAAGTCCGGCGCGTCTACCGGTTCCGCCATCCTCGCGCGGGAGGGCGGGACCCTCCTCTAAAATACCACCCCTTGCGGGGTGGCGGTTTTGGGGTGAGCGATGGGACTTGAACCCACGACCCCCGGATCCACAGTCCGGTGCTCTGACCAGCTGAGCTACGCTCACCACGCTCAGCATCCGCCATTCTAAGGAGCTACCTGCCCTCCGTCAAGGCCAACAAGCCTCCCTCCAGGCTCATGGCCTCGTAGCCCTCGGCCTCCAGGTACAGGGCCGCCACCTGGCTCAGGATGCCCCGCTCGCAGACCAGGAGCAGGGGCTCCCTGGGCAGGCCATGCTCCCCCCTTTGGATCCTCTCCAGGGGCACCCAGTCCGCGGGGAAGGGCAGGGGGGTGGTGCGGCGGTCTTGGGGGCGCACGTCCACCACCCGGACCCCCTGGGCCAGGAGGGCGGGCAGCTCCCGGGACGACACCTTGCGCATAGCCTGAGTATAGCGCCGGCCCGAGGCCCGCCCTTTGCGCAACTCTATGCGCTACAGGCGGCACATTCCGCATAAGACTTGCACTCCCGCCTTGGCGAACCCCCCTTTTTGTGATAAGCTCGTCCACCGGGTACGCGATGCCGCCACGCAGAGACCTGAAGAAGATCCTCATCATCGGCTCCGGGCCTATCACCATCGGCCAGGCCGCGGAGTTCGACTACTCCGGCACCCAGGCGGTGAAGGCCCTAAGGGGCGCGGGGTACGAGGCCATCCTGGTGAACTCCAACCCCGCCACCATCATGACCGACCCCGACCTGGCCGAGCGCACCTACGTGGAGCCCCTCACCCTGGAGTTCCTGGAAAGGGTGATCGCCAAGGAGCGCCCGGACGCCCTCCTGCCCACCCTGGGGGGGCAGACGGCCCTCAACCTCTCCATGGCCCTCCACGAGGAGGGCATTCTGGAGCGCTACGGGGTGGAGCTCATCGGGGCCAGGGCCGAGGCCATCAAAAAGGGAGAGGATCGGGAGGAGTTCCAGAAGGCCATGCGGAGGATCGGCCTCGAGGTGCCCCGGGGGCAGATGGTGGGGAGCGTGGCCGAGGGCCTCCACTTCGCCCGGGAGGTGGGCTACCCCGTGGTGGTCCGCCCCTCCTTCACCCTGGGGGGCACCGGGGGCGGCCTCGCCAGGAACGAGGCCGAACTGAGGGAGGTCCTCGGCCGGGGGCTTCTCCTTTCCCCGGTGCACACCGCCCTCGTGGAGGAGTCCGTTCTGGGCTGGAAGGAGTTCGAGCTGGAGGTGATGCGGGACCACGCGGACACCGTGGTCATCATCACCAGCATCGAAAACCTGGACCCCATGGGGGTCCACACCGGGGACTCCATCACCGTGGCCCCCGCCCAGACCCTCTCCGACGCGGAGTACCAGAGGATGCGGGACGCGGCCAAGGCGGTGATCCGGGAGATCGGGGTGGACACCGGGGGGTCCAACATCCAGTTCGCCGTGGACCCCCGCTCAGGCCGCCAGGTGGTCATCGAGATGAACCCCCGGGTCTCCCGCTCCAGCGCCCTGGCCTCCAAGGCCACGGGCTTCCCCATCGCCAAAATCGCCGCCCTCCTGGCGGTGGGCTACCGCCTGGACGAGCTCCCCAACGACATCACCCGCAAAACCCCGGCCTCCTTCGAGCCCACCATCGACTACGTGGTGGTGAAGATCCCCCGCTTCGCCTTCGAGAAGTTCAAAGACCTGCCCAACACCCTGGGGGAGCTAAAGGACGAACTCGGCACCCAGATGCGGTCCGTGGGGGAAGTGATGGCCATCGGCCGCACCTTCAAGGAGGCCCTCCTGAAGGCCCTCCGGGGCCTGGAGCGGGACGTGCGGGCCCTGGCGGGGGTGCCCACGGAGGACCTGGAGCGGAAGCTCTACCCCAACCCCGACCGCATCTACGCCGTCTTGGAACTCCTGCGGCGGGGCATGCCCATAGAGGACCTGCACCAGGCCACCCGCATCGACCCCTGGTTCCTCCACCAGATGCGGGAGATCGTGGAGGCCGAGGAATGGCTGAAAACCCACCCCCCCAAGGACCGGGAGGACTGGCGCCTTTACAAGGGCCTGGGCCTTTCCGACGCCCGGCTGGGGGAGCTTCTGGGGAAAAGGGAAGAGGCGGTGCGGCAGGAGCGCAAGGCCCTCGGCGTGGCCCCCGTCTACAAAACCGTGGACACCTGCGCCGCGGAGTTCGAGGCCTACACCCCCTACCACTACTCCACCTACGAGGAGGAGGACGAGGTCTGGCCCTCGGAGAGGCCCAAGGTGGTGATCCTGGGCTCGGGGCCCATACGGATCGGCCAGGGGGTGGAGTTCGACTACGCCACGGTGCACGCGGTCTGGGCCCTGAAGGAGGCGGGCTACGAGACCCTCATGGTGAACTCCAACCCCGAGACGGTGTCCACCGACTACGACACCGCCGACCGCCTCTACTTCGAGCCCCTGACCCTCGAGGACGTGCTCAACCTGGTGGAGCACGAGAAGCCCCTCGGGGTCATCGCCACCCTGGGGGGGCAGACCCCCCTCAAGCTGGCCCAGGGACTGGAAGCGGCCGGGGTCAGGCTCCTCGGCACCCCCTTCGCCGCCATCCACCGGGCGGAGGACCGCGAGGCCTTCCACCGGCTCTGCCGGGAGCTGGGCATCCCCCAGCCCGAGGGCCGGGTGGCGAGGACGCCCGCGGAGGCCCTGAGGCTCGCGGAGGAGGTGGGCTTCCCCCTCCTGGCCCGGCCCAGCTACGTCCTGGGGGGGCGGGCCATGCGGGTCCTCCACGGCCAGGAGGAGCTAAAGCGCTACCTGGAGGAGGTCTACGAGCCCCTGCAGGAGAAGCCCTCCATCCTCCTGGACCGGTACCTGGAGGGGGCTTTGGAGCTGGACGTGGACGCCCTCTCCGACGGGGAGGAGGTGATGATCGCCGGGGTGATGGAGCACGTGGAAAGGGCTGGGGTGCACTCGGGGGACTCGGCCACGGTGCTTCCCCCGGTCCACCTGTCCCCCACCGCCTTGGCCAAGGTGAAGGACTACACCCGCCGCCTGGCCCTGGGCCTGGGGGTGCGGGGGCTTCTCAACGTGCAGTACGCGGTGTTGGGGGAGGAGGTGTACATCCTCGAGGCCAACCCCCGGGCCAGCCGCACCGTGCCCTTCGTGTCCAAGGCCATCGGGGTGCCCCTGGCCAAGCTGGCGGCCCTGATCGCCGTGGGCAAAACCCTAAGGGAACTCGGGGTCCGCGACCTGGACCCCGTGCCCCCTTACCATGCGGTGAAGGAGGTGGTCATCCCCTGGATCAAGTTCCCCGGGGTCATCCCGGTGCTGGGCCCGGAGATGCGCTCCACCGGGGAGAGCATGGGCCTCGACGAGGACCCCTACCTGGCCTACTACAAGGCCCAGCTGGGGGCCGGGCAGAGGCTACCCCTCTGGGGCCGGGTGCGCTTCCTGGCCGAGGGGCTGCCACCGGGGGAAAAGGGGCGCCTGGAGGAGCTGAAGCGGGCCTACCTGGAGGCGGGCTTCGCCCCTGCCGAAGAGGAGTACGACCTCCTCATCTCCCCCACCCCCCACCCGGAGCTCCGGCGGGCGGTGGAGCAGGGCCTTCCCTTCATCACCACCCTGGAGGGGGCCTGGTGGAGCCTGAAGGCCATCCTGAGGGCCCGGGAGAAAGCCCTGGAAGCCCGGAGCCTCCAGGAGTGGCACGGGGCGCTGGTGCGAAGGTAAAGCCCCTTCCCCCGGGCGGGAAGAGGGGCAGCCTGTCCTTACGGCGCCCCGGACCGGGAAGGCGAAGTCCGTGTGGGACGGTTCAGGCAGGAGGACTGAGCCGGGCCAGGAGCTCGGCCGCCGCCTCCTGGGCGGTTTGGGCGAAGGCCCCCGGGTCCTCCCCCCGGGCGAGGGCCAGGGCCTCCAGGTAGGCCTCCAGGTACTCCTCGGCGATAAGGGCCATGGCGGTGAAGGCCAGGCGCCGCCAGGCGTCCTCCAGGGCCCGGGCCTCCTCCACGGGCAGGCTCTGACGGGCCTTCCGGGCCACCGTCTCCGTGACCCAGTTCCACATGGCGGCCATCATGGCGTTGGTCACCCCCCGGCGGAGGTGGACCAGGCCCACCAGGGCCTGCCAGGCGAAGTACTGGCCGTTGAAGGGCCCCCTGAGGGTGCGCAGGTACCAGTCCCTGAGGGTTTTTTCCCGTGCGGGGCGCTCTCCTTCCCGGAAGACCCTGGCGGTGGCGGGGTGGGCGAAGAGGGTGTCGTAGAAGCCCTGGACCAGCTCCTCCGTCCAGCCCTCCATGAGGGGGGCGTGGCGGAGGAGGACCTTGCCGTCCTCCAGGGGGCGGAAGCGGGCCTGGGGGGGAAGCTGGCTCCAGACCTCCTGGGCTGCCTGGTAGAAGCGGGCCAGGCTCTTCTCCGTCATCCCCCTGAGGATAGCCGAAGGTCAGGGAAGGGTAAACTCCTCCCATGAGGGCCTGGGTGCAGGAGCGGCTGAGAGGCCCCATGGTTCTGAAGGAGCTCCCCGATCCCGTGCCGGGAGCGGGGGAGGTGGTTTTGGAGGTGGAGGCCGTGGGCCTGAACTTCGCCGACCACCTCCTGCGCCTGGGAGCCTACCTCACCCGGCTCCACCCGCCCTTCGTGCCGGGGACGGAGGTGGTGGGGCGGGTGGGGGAAAGGCGCTACGCCGCCTTGGTGGGCCAAGGGGCCCTGGCGGAGAGGGTGGCCGTACCCGAGGAAGCCCTCCTCCCCCTTCCCGAGGACCTCGCCCCTGAGGAGGCCGCCGCCTTCCCCGTCTCCTTCCTCACCGCCTACCTGGCCCTGAGGCGGGCGGGGGCGAGGCCGGGGGAGAGGGTCTTGGTGCAGGCGGCGGGCGGGGCCCTGGGCACCGCGGCGGTGCAGGTGGCGAGGGCCTTGGGCCTGAAGGTCCTGGCCGCGGCCTCGAGGCCGGAAAACCTCGCCCTGGCCCCCTCCCTGGGGGCGGAGGCGGTGGCCACCTACGAGGAGCTCCCCGGGGTGGCCCAGGCCCTGGGCGGGGTGGACCTGGTCCTGGAGGTGCGGGGGAAGGACCTGGAGGGAAGCCTCTCCCTCCTCCGCCCCGGGGGGAGGCTGGTTTACGTCGGGGCCGCGGAAGGGGAGGTGGCCCCCCTGAACCCCTTGCGCCTCATGCGCAAGAACCTGGCGGTCCTGGGCTTCTGGCTGGCCCCTCTCCTCCGGGATAGGGGCCTCCTGGAGGAGGCCCTGGGCTTCCTCCTCCCCCGCCTGGGAAGGGAGCTCAAACCCGTGGTGGGGGCGGTCTTCCCCTTCCCGGAGGCCGAAAGGGCCTTCCAGGCCCTTCTGGACCGGGGGCACCGGGGGAAAATCGTGGTCCGCATCTAGGGGCCCCACCGCGGCTTGGGCCACGGCAGGGCCCTCCAAAAACGACCCTAGCCCAGGCCCAGATAGGCCCTGGCCGCCGCCAGGTCGAAGAGGGCGTGGCCCACGCTCTTGAAGAGGACGGGGTCCCCTTTGGCGCGCCTTCCCAGGAGGGCCTCCCTTAGGGTCACCACGGGCTTCGCCAGCCCTTGAAGCTCCCCGGCCTCGAGGAGGGCGTCCTCCGTGTCGCAGTAGACCGCCGCCCGCGCCACCAACCCCTCCGGCACCTCCCGCATCTCCGGGCGGAAGCTCCCCACCGCGGCGATAAAGGCTCCCCCGGGCACCCCCTCAGGGAGGACGGGGGTGGGGCTTGGGGTGGCGGTCACGATGAAGGCCACATCCCCAGGCACCTCCGCCCCCATCCATTCCTCGGCCCTTAGGCCCATCCCCCGGGCCTTTTGCAGAAGGGCGAGGACCCTTTCCCGCCCCCGCCCCCGCACCAGGACCCGGGTGAGGGGGAAGGCCTCGGCGAAGGCCTCCAGGTGGGCCTCCCCCTGGGCCCCCGGCCCCACCAGGAGGAGCGCTCCCTCCCGTCTGGGGGCGAGGAGGCGGGCGGCGAGGAGGGAGAGGGCGGCGGTGCGCCTTTTCGTGAGCTCCTCCCCCGGCAGGCGGAAGGCCTCCCCGGTATCCAGCCGCTTGGCCCAGACCTCCGCCTGGACCGAAGGGCGGCGATGGGCTTCCACCGTGACCAGCTTGCAGAGGGCCACCTCGGGGTCGGCGGCGGGCATCACCAGGAACTGCCCCCCGGGGATGGGGAGCACCTGGCGCCTGGGGGCCTCCGCCCCCCGGAGGAGGACGCCCCGGATGGCCTCGGCCAAGGCCAAGTAGGAAGGCATGCCCTTAGAATGCCGCACATGGGGGCCCTTCTCAACACCCTCCTCCCCGTGGCCCTGGTGGTCCTGGCGGGCTACCTCCTGGGGAAGCGCCTCCCCATGGACCTCACCACCCTAAGCCGCCTCACCCTCTACCTCCTGGTGCCCGCCCTCATCTTCGACACCATGCACCGGATGGAGTACGCCTGGGAGGGGCTCCTCGGCCTCGCCCTGGGCTTCGCCCTCACCTACGGCCTCCTCTTCCTCCTCATCTCTGGGGCAGGCCGCCTCCTCCGCCTCTCCCCCGAGGCGGCCAAGGGGCTTTTGGTGTGCGGCCTCTTCCCCAACTCCGGCAACATGGGCCTCTCCCTGGTCTACTTCGCCCTGGGGGAGGAGGGGCTGCGGCTGGCGGTGGTCTACTTTCTCCTCTCCAGCGTCCTCATGTTCGGCCTGGGCCCGGCCTTCATCCGGGGAGGCGGGATGAGGGAGGGCCTCCTCTTCACCCTGCGCCTGCCCCTCTTCTACGCCCTCTTCCTGGGGCTCCTCCTCCGGGGCCTGGGGATTTCCCTCCCCTTCGGCCTGGACGAGGGGGTGCGCCTCATGGGCCAGGCGGCCATCCCCGTCCTCCTCCTCACCCTGGGGATGCAGATGGCCCAAACCCCCTTCCGGCCGGGGGCCTTCGAGGGGGCGGCCAGCGCCCTAAGGCTCCTCCTCGCCCCCCTCCTGGCCTACGGGGTGGGGGCCCTCCTGGGGCTTCCCCGGCTGGAGCACCAGGTCCTCGTCCTCCAGTCCGCCACCCCCATCGCGGTGAACGCCTTCCTCCTCACCCGGGAGTTCGGCGGGGGAGGCGCGCGGGTGGCCCGGAGCGTGGTCCTCTCCACCTTCCTGGCCTTCCTAACCTTCCCCCTCTTCCTCCTCCTCCTCGGGGTCCGGTAGCCGGGGCGTGCCCAGGTCCAGCTGGAAGAGGGGGGCTCCCTCCCAAAGCCCCACCAGGCGGTGGTAGCCCTCCCCCAGGGGCAGGGCCGCCCGGTACTCCCCCGGGCCCTCCAGGAAGAGGGCCCGCTCCAGGAGGAGCTCCTCCTCCCGGAACCACCTGAGGTGCAGGTAGCCGGGGCGGGGAAGCCTTTCCACCCGCACCCAAAGCCGGGCCTCCTCCGCCGCGGGGGCGAGACGGGCCACCAGGAAGGGCCGCTCCGGTGGCAGGGGCCGCCCCGGGTCCAGGGGCAGAAAGGTGAAACGGCACCCGGCGAGGAGGGTGAGGAGGAGAAGGGGCCAAAGCCGCATGGCCAAGCCTCCCCCCAGGCTACCGGGGCCCCCGCCCGGGCGCAAGCCCGGGCGGGGTGGCTTTGCCGGGGCCCCCGCCCTCACCTCCCCTCCCCCGCGGTGCCGAGGGCGAGGAGGGCTATGGCCGCCGTCTCCGCCCGCAGGATCCGCCGCCCCAGGGTCACGGGGAGGAAGCCCTTCTCCTGCAAAAGCTCCACCTCCTCCTCCGCAAACCCCCCCTCGGGCCCCACCGCCAGGGCCAGGGGCTTCAGGGGGTCTAAGACCTCCCGCACCAGGGCGCTGGCCCCCACGTGGGCCACCAGGCCCTGGGCCGCCTCCGGCACCTCCCCTAGGGGGATGGGGGGAAGCACCTCCGGGACCCGAAGCCTCCCCGACTGCTTGGCCGCCTCCACGGCGATGGCCTGGAGGCGGCGGAGCTTCCCCTCCCCCATCCCCTTGGGCACGGAGTGGCGGGTGATGAGGGGCTGGATGCGGGTGGCCCCGAGCTCCGTGGCCGCGCGCACCACCTCGGCGAGCTTGTCCCCCTTGAGGAGGGCCGGGTAGAGGGCCACCTCCACCCCCACCTCCCGCTCGGGGCGCCGCTCCTCCAGGAGGCGGTAGCGCACGGGGGGCCCTAGCTCCACCACCTCCGCCAGGGCCTCCCGCTCGGCGTCAAAGACGGTGAAACGGTCCCCCACCCGGGCCCTTAAGACCTCCAGGAGGTGGCGGCTTTCCCTTAAGGGAAGCACCCCGGTGAGGCCGGGGCTGTAGGCGCGGTGGGGGCGCACCCTTACCTCCGGTAGGCCAGGAGGACCCACTCCCCCTCGGCCGCCTCCTCCAGGGGGCCGAGCCCCGCGCCCGCCAGGGCCTCCCGCACCAGAGGGGCCTTCTCCTTAAGGATCCCCGTGAGGAGAAGCCTCCCCCCGGGGGCCAGGGCCTCCGGGTAAAGGGGGGCCAGGTCCCGGTGGAGCTCGGCGAAGAGGTTGGCCACCACCAGGCCGAAGGGGCCCAGGGGCCGGGCCTCCTCCAGGCTCCCCAGGAGAAAGCGCACGGAAACCCCGTTCTGCCGGGCGTTGGCCTCCGCCTGGGGGAGGACGCTCCCATCCACGTCCACCCCCACCGCCTCCCCCCCCAGCCTGGCGGCGGCGATGGCCAGGATCCCGCTTCCCGTGCCCAGGTCCAGGACCTTCTCCCCGGGGCGGAGGTGGCGGGCCAGGGCGGCGAGGGCCAGGCGGGTGGTCTCGTGGTGCCCGGTGCCGAAGGCCATGCCGGGCTCGATCACCAGGGGAATCCCCTCCCCTTCCCACGAATGCCAAGGCGCCAGCACCAGGAAAGGCCCCGCCTCCACGGGCTTAAGGTCCCGCCGCCAGGCCTCCAGCCAGTCCTCGTCCGGGAAGGCTTCCCACACCCCGCCATAGGGCAGGTCCTGGGGAGCGGGGAAGTAGGCGAGGATTTCCCCTTCCCGCTCCTCGAGGCCCCGCGCCCCCCGGGCGAAGAGCTCGGGGATGAGGGGATCAAGCTCCCAGGGAGAGCCCTTGAGGCGGTAGACCCACACGGGGGACATTCTATTAGGCTAAGGGGGGAGGCTCCCAATGTTCCGCATGGACGGCAAGGTGGCGGTGGTGACCGGTGGGGCCAAGGGCATCGGCCGGGGGATGGCCCGGGTCTTCGCCCAGGCGGGGGCCAGGGTGGCGGTCCTGGACCTGGACGAGGGGGCAGGCCAGGGGGTGGTGGAAGCCATCCGCAAGGAAGGGGGCGAGGCCCTCTTCCTGCGGGCGGACGTGGCCCGCCTCCCCGACCTACAGGCGGCCGCCGGGAAGGTGGAGGCGGCCTTCGGGGGGGCGGACATCCTCCTGGCCAACGCCGGGATCTACCCCCAGGCCTCCCTCCTCACCATGGAGGAGGCCGACTGGGAGCGGGTGATGGCGGTGAACCTCAAGGGGATGTTCCTGGCGGTGAAGGCCTTCCTTCCCCTCCTGCGGCGCTCGAGGGCGGGGCGCATCGTCCTCACCTCCTCCATCACCGGGCCCATCACCGGGTACCCGGGCTGGAGCCACTATGGGGCCACCAAGGCGGGGATGCTGGGGTTTATGCGCTCCGCGGCCATCGAACTCGCCCCTTACGGGATCACCGTGAACGCCGTGCTCCCGGGCAACGTCGCCACCGAGGGGCTCGGGGAGCTCAGCGAGGACTACCGGCGCAAGATGGAGGCCACCATCCCCCTGAGGCGCCTGGGGACCCCTGAGGAGGTGGCCTACGCCGCCCTCTTCCTGGCCTCGGAGGAGGCCCGCTACATCACGGGCCACGCCCTGGTGGTGGATGGGAGCCAGACCCTGCCCGAGTCGGGCCTGGCCCTGGAGGGGCTCTACGAGGAGCCCACCCGGTAGCGGCAGCAGCTTCCCCCCTGGGCGATGCGCTCCTCGCGGGAGAGGGGGAGGCCCAGGAGCTCCTGGTAGGCCAGGAGCTCGCTTTCGCAAAGGGCCTCGTGCTCCCGGGAGAGGGCCAGCTTGGGGCAGCGCCTTTGGCAGAGGTAAAGCTCTCCCCCCTCCTCCACCACCTCGGCCTCGTAACCCTGCTCCCGCAGGAAGAGGGCCAGGCGGGCGAGCTTTTCCCGCAAGGGGAGGTCCTGGAGGTGGAGGGGGGCGAGGAGGGCCCGGTTCCGCTCGAGGAGGAAGGCCACCACCCCCTCCCGCCCCAAGGCCCCCTCCAGGCCCTTGAGGACCTCCCCGCAGAGGGCGGCGTAGGGGGCCTCCCCGTCCCGCGCCCGGTAGAGGCGGTAGGGCCGCCCCCGGCCCGCGCACTTCCGCACCTCCGAGCGCACCAGGCCGCGGGCCTCCAGGTCCTGGAGGTGCTTCAAGACCGCCGCCCGGCTCACCCCCAGGGCCTCGGCCACCTCCTTGGCGGTGCGGGGCCTGGCCCGGAGGAGGTCCAGAACCCGTTCTTTGGTGGTCTCCAGGAGGAGGGGCATGCTAGGCCATGGGGAGGGCGATGAAGGCCTGGACGCTCAGGGCGGCGGCCAGCTCCCGGGCCGCCCGGCGGAAGGCCTCCGCCTCGGGGCCCTCGGGGGCCTCCACCAGGATGGGCCGCCCCCGGTCGCCGCTTTCCCTGAGCGGGAGGGTGAGGGGGATCTCCCCCAGGAAGCGGGTCCTGAGCCGCTCCGCAAGCCGCCTCCCGCCCCCCTCCCCGAAGATGGGGGTGGGCTGGCCGCAGTGGGGGCAGAGGAAAGAGGACATGTTCTCCAGGACCCCGAGCACGGGCACCTGCACCTTGTGGAACATGTCCGCGGCCCGCTCGGCGTCGATCAGGGCCACCTCCTGGGGGGTGGTGACGATCACCCCCCCCGAGACCCGGGTGAGCTGGGCGAGGGAGAGCTGCACGTCCCCGGTGCCCGGGGGAAGGTCCACCACCAGGTAGTCCAGCTCCCCCCAGCTCACCTCCTCCAGGAACTGGCGGATGGTGCCGTGGAGGATGGGCCCCCGCCAGACCATGGCCTGGCCCGGGGGGACGATGTTGGCGATGGAGAGCACCTTAAGGCCGTAGGCCTCCAGGGGGAGGATCTTGCGGTTTTCGTCCACCCTGAGCCTCTGCCCCTCCAGCCCGAACATCTTGGCCTGGCTGGGCCCGTAGAGGTCGGCGTCCAGGAGGCCCACCTGGGCCCCTTCCCCCCGGAGGGCCAGGGCCAGGTTGGCGGCCGCGGTGCTCTTCCCCACCCCCCCCTTCCCCGAGCCCACCGCCACCACGTGCTTGACCCCAGGGATGGGGTACTGCTCGGGGGCCTTCACCCCGCCCCCGAAGCGGACCCGCACCTCGGAGGCCCCCAGGGGAAGGAGGGCCCGCCGGATGTCCGCCTCGATCTGCCCCTTGAGGGGGCAGGCAGGGGTGGTGAGGTAGACGAGGAGGTCCACCCTGGTCCCCTCCAGGCGCACCTCCTTCACCATGCCCAGGGAGACCAGGTCCCTCCCCAACTCCGGGTCCATCACCGTGCGCAGGGCCTCGAGGACCCGTTCCTCGGTAAGCGCCATACCGGGCTTAGGCTATACCCGGGGATAGCGGCGGGCAAGGGGCGAAGGCACAATGGGGCCTTATACTTTCCCGTGTACCCCGAGTGGCAGAAGCGCCGCCTCTTCGAACTCCACCTGGCCTGGCTGGTCCAGGGACCCAGGGGCTACCACCTCCTCTTCAAGGTGAACCCCTATAGCCTCTACGGCACCCGGGAGGAGGCCCTGGAGGCCGCCCGGGCCCTCCTCCGGGGGCGGCTGGACCAGGACCCCAGGGTAGGGCCCCACAAGGCCCCGGTCCTCCTCTCCGAAGAGGACCGGGAGCGTTTCCTGGTCCTCCTGGAGGGGGGCAAAGCCCTCCTCCCCTTGGACCGCTACGCCCTCTTGGGGGAGGTGGCCGAGGTGGAGGAAAGGCTCCTCCACCGCGCCCCCTTCCGGGACCCCACGAACGTGCTCCATAGCCTGCAAGGCCTTCCCGTGCGCCTCCTCCACACCCCCTTGAACGACCCCGAGGCGGAGGGCCTGGAGGTGGCCCGAGGGGTGTTGCGGGTGCTTCCCGAGGGAATCCAGGTGGGGGAAACCCGCTTGAGGATCCCCACGGACACCGCCATCGAGGGCCTGGCCTACGAGGACGCCTTCTTCACCCTGGGGGAAGGGCGCTACTACCTCCACGCGCTTTCCGGCTCCACGCCCTCGTAGGGGGCCTCGAGGTCCCAAAGGGCCTCCAGGCAGGGCAAGGGCACCCGCCCCCCCGCGTAGACCTCCAGGCGAAGGCCCTCCCCTTCCCGGCGGCAGACCTCCACCCGGGGCTCCTCGGGGCCCACCGGCAGGTAGGCCTCCAGGATAGGCAGACGCAGGTAGTTGTGGGGCTTCTCCCCCCGGTCGGACCGCTCCGTGCCGGGGGAAACCCCCTCGGCCACCGGACAAGGGTTCTCCTCGCAGAGGGGATGCCCTCCAAGAGCTCGTGGCGCACGGGGCTTCCCGCCTCCATCCCCAGGTAGGCGGCAGGGCTCAGGGGTGGGGTCCTGGCCGCCTCGCCCATGTGGTCCCATGGTAGCGCCTCTTGGGTAAAGTGGAGGGTAGCATGGACCTGCCCAAGGCCTACGATCCCCAAGCGGTGGAGCCCAAGTGGGCGGAGCGGTGGGCGCAACACCCCTTCGTGGCGGACCCCAAAAGCGGCAAGAAACCCTTTGTCATTTTCATGCCGCCCCCCAACGTCACGGGAAGCCTGCACATGGGCCACGCCCTGGACAACGCCCTGCAGGACGCCCTCATCCGCTTTAAGCGCATGCGGGGGTTTGAGGCGGTCTGGCTCCCCGGCACGGACCACGCGGGCATCGCCACCCAGGTGGTGGTGGAGAGGCTCCTCCTCAAGGAGGGCCAGACCCGGAACGACCTGGGCCGGGAGGCCTTCTTGCAACGGGTCTGGCAGTGGAAGGAGGAATCCGGGGGGACCATCCTGCGCCAGCTCAAACGCCTGGGGGCCAGCGCCGACTGGAGCCGGGAGGCCTTCACCATGGACGAGGCCCGCTCCAAGGCGGTGCGCTACGCCTTCTGCCGCTACTACCACGAGGGCCTGGCCTACCGGGCCCCCCGCCTGGTGAACTGGTGCCCCCGGTGCGAGACCACGCTTTCGGACCTGGAGGTGGAAACGGAGCCCACCCCGGGCCGGCTCTACACCCTGCGCTACGAGGTGGAAGGGGGCGGGGAGGTCGCCATCGCCACCGTGCGCCCGGAGACGGTCTTCGCCGACCAGGCCCTCGCCATCCACCCCGAGGACGAGCGCTACCAGGGGCTCATCGGCAAGCGGGCCCGCATTCCCCTCACGGGGGTTTGGATCCCCATCCTGGCCGACCCCGCGGTGGAACGGGACTTCGGCACCGGGGCCCTCAAGGTGACCCCCGCCCACGACCCCCTGGACTACGAGATCGGCCTCCGCCACGGCCTGGAGCCGGTCTCCGTCATCGACCTGGAGGGGCGCATGGCAGGGGATAGGGTGCCCGAGGCCCTGAGGGGCCTGGAACGGTTTGCGGCCCGGAAAAAAGCCGTGGAACTCTTCCGGGAGGCGGGCCACCTCCTCAAGGAAGAAGACTACACCATCCAGATGGCCACCTGCTCCCGCTGCGCTACCCCCCTGGAGTACGCCATCTTCCCCCAGTGGTGGCTTGCCATGAAGCCCCTGGCGGAAAAGGTCATCCAGGGCCTGGAGCGGGACGAGATCGCCTTCGTCCCCGAGCGCTGGAAAAAGGTGAACCTCGACTGGCTAAAAGGGGTCAGGGACTGGAACATCTCCCGCCAGCTCTGGTGGGGGCACCAGATCCCCGCCTGGTACTGCGAGGACTGCGGGGCGGTGAACGTGCCCCACCCTGAGCGCTACCTGGAAGACCCCCAGGCCTGTGAAGCCTGTGGAGGCCAGAACCTCAGGCGGGACGAGGACGTCTTCGACACCTGGTTCTCCTCGGCCCTTTGGCCCCTTGCCACCCTGGGCTGGCCCGAAGAGACGGAGGACCTGAAGGCCTTCTACCCCGGGGACGTCCTGGTCACGGGCTACGACATCCTCTTCCTCTGGGTTTCCCGCATGGAGGTTTCCGGCTACCACTTCCTAGGGGAAAGGCCCTTCAAGACCGTCCTCCTCCACGGCCTGGTCCTGGACGAGAGGGGGCAGAAGATGAGCAAGTCCAAGGGGAACGTCATCGACCCCTTGGAGATGGTGGAACGCTACGGGGCGGACGCCCTGCGCTTCGCCCTCACCTACCTGGCCACCGGGGGGCAGGACATCAGGCTCGACCTCCGCTGGCTGGAGATGGCCCGGAACTTCGCCAACAAGCTCTACAACGCCGCCCGCTTCGTCCTCATGAGCCGGGAAGGCTTCCAGGCCAAGACCGAGGCCCCCACCCTGGCGGACCGCTTCATGCAAAGCCGCCTCGCCCGGGGGGTGCGGGAGGTCACCGGCCTTTACGAGGCCCTGGACCTGGCCCAGGCGGCGAGGGAGATCTACGAGCTCGTCTGGAGCGAGTTCTGCGACTGGTACCTGGAGGCCAGCAAGCCAGCCCTCAAGGCGGGGAACGCCTTTACCCTACGCACCCTCGAGGAAGCCCTCGCCACCCTCCTGAAGCTCCTCCACCCCCTCATGCCCTTCCTCACCAGCGAGCTCTACGGGGCCCTCACGGGGAAGGAAGAGCTGGCCCTGGAACCTTGGCCGGAGGCGGGCCAGGAGGACCTCGAGGCCGAGGCCCGCTTCGAGGCCCTGAGGCAGGCGGTCACCGCGGTGCGGGCCCTGAAGGCGGAGGCCGGGCTTCCTCTGGCCCAGGAGGTGCGGGTCTACCTGGAGGGGGAGGCGGAAGCGGTCCTGGAGAACCTGGAGGCCTTCCGCTTCCTGGGCCGGGCCGAACCCCTGGAAGCGCGTCCGGAAAGGGCCCTGGTGAAGGCCATGCCCAAGGTGACGGTGCGCATGCCCCTGGAGGGGCTTCTGGACGTGGCGGAGTGGCGGCGCCGCCAGGAGAAGCGACTCCAGGAGCTCGTGAGCCTGGCGGAACGGAGCCAAAGGAAGCTTTCCGCCCCCGGCTTCCGGGAACGGGCCCCCAAGGAGGTGGTGGAGGCCGAGGAGGCGAGGCTTCGGGAAAACCTGGCCCAGATCGCGCGCCTCCAGGAGGCCCTCAGCCAAACAGGGTGAGCCTGGGGTCCTGGGCCTCCCCCGGGGCCTCGGCCACCGCCTCCGCCAGGCGCAGGTTGACGGTGACGAAGGGGAAGCGTTCCTGGGGCGTGAGCTCCACGATGGGGCGTCCCGGGGCGAGGAGGTAAAGCCCGGCTTCCAGGAGGGCCTGGAAGGGCTTGGCCTGGGAGAGGAAGTCGGAAAGCCGCACCCCCCGGGGCACGAGGAGCTCCCCCGCCAGCAGGTAATCGCCGAAGAGGAACGCCAGGCGCCGCCGCTCCAGGAGGGCGGGGCTCGCCCGGGGCTCGCTGGGCCTCCCCCCCACCGCCCACTGGATGCGCTCCTTGCGCAGGGCCAGGAAGCCGGTGCTGGCCCTGAGGTCCCTGGCCTCGGGGGGGTGGGCATGGCCCGGGGCGTAGATGAGGGCCCCGGTGACGGGGAGGTAGGCCCGCTCCTGGTTCAGAAGGTCGGCGGTGCCCGAGCCCGGGACCAGGTAGATCATCCCGTACACCCGGTAAGCCCCGGTGTAGATCCGCGCCTCATGGGCCTCCCGCGGCTGCCTGTACACGGTTCACCTCCCAGTAGGCCAGGAGGGCCTCGCTGAAAAGCCCCCCGTGCCCCCGCTCGTAGGCGAGGAGGAGGCGGCGGCGAACCAGGGTGGCGAGGCGTTCCTCCGGGGTGTCGAGGGTGGGGGGGGCGGCGAGCCGGGCGCGCTGCAGGGGGCCCAGGGCCACCGCCACCCGCTCCACCTTTACGGGCAGGGGCGGGAGGCCGAGCCACAGGGGGGCCTCCTCAGGGGGCAGGAGGCGGAAACCCATCCTTCGGGCATAGGCCAGGCCTTCCGGGTTGTCCTCCGGCACATAGACCCCCTCCCCCATCCGGGCCCGGGCCAGGGCCTCGGGGAGGGGTACCGGAAAGGCGAAGGGCGCCACGCCCCCCAAAAGCTCCCCCGGCGCCCGGAAGTCCACCGCCTGGGCCTCGTAGCTCACCGCCCCGTTCCAGCGGTTCTCCACCAGGGCCGCCGCCACCTCCACCTCCCGCGGCAGGGCCCTCTCCCCCATGCGCCAGCCTACCACCCGCACCCCCTCCAGCCGGAAGGCCAGGTGCTTGCCCTCCGCCATGAGGCGCACCTCCTCCGGGCTGCCCACCAGGAGGAAGAGGGGTTCCTCGTTGCCGGCCCCAAAGGGCTCCAGGGCCTTCAGCCCCCCGTAGACCTCGGGGAGGAGGGAAGGGGCGGGAAGGAGCCCCAGGAGGGGCACCTCCCGCACGGGGTCGGGGAGGCGGGCGGCGAAAGCCTCCATGCGCCTTCGGAACTCGGGGAAGCGGGCCTCCTCCAGGGCGAAGCCCGCCGCCTCCCGGTAGCCGCCAAAGCGCAGGAGGAGGTCCTCCGCGGCCTTGAGGGCCTCCACGGCGCTCACCGGATGGAGGCTCCGCACCGTGCCCTTGCCCCGGGCCACGAGGAAGACCGGGCGCAGGGTGGCCTCCAGGATCCGGCTGGCCACGATGCCCATCACCCCCGGGTGGCCTTCGGGGTCGTGGAGGACGATGGCCTTGGCCTCCGGGTCCGCCTGGGGAAGAAGCCTCTTGAGCATCTCCTCCTCGATGGTCTGGCGCTTGGCGTTCAGCCGGTTCAGCTCCTCCACCAGGCTCCTGGCCTCCCCCTCGTCCTCGGTGAGGAGAAGCCTCAGGGCCTTTTCCGCCTCCCCCAGGCGGCTCGCCGCGTTCAGGCGGGGGGCGATACGGAAGGCCACCTCCGCCGCCTTGCCCGTGTAGCCCACGGCTTCCGCCAGAAGCCTCAGGCCCAGGGTGGCCGAGGCGGGGAGGCGCCGGAGGCCCTCCCGCACCAGGGCCCGGTTCCAGCCCCAGAGGGGGGCCACGTCGGCGATGGTGCCCACCGCCGCCAGGTCCGCGTACTCCAGGGGCGGGGGGAGGCCCAGGCGTTCGCGGAGGGCCCAGAGGAGGAGAAAGGCCACCCCCGCCCCCGTGGGGTGCTCCTCCAGCCCCGGGGTGTAGGCGGGATGGAGGACGAGGCCCGGGGGAGGGGTCTCCTTGGGGGTGTGGTGGTCGGTGACCAGGACCTCCACCCCGTTTTCCACCAGTTCCCGTAGCTCCGCGTGGCCCGCGATGCCGCAGTCCACGGTGAGGAAGACCTCCGCCGCCTCCCGGTGCTCGGGCACCCGGTCCATGAGGATCCCGTAGCCCTCCTCCAGGCGGTGGGGGATGAAGGGGTGGGCCCTGGCCCCCAGGGCCCAGAGGCCCCGAAGGAGGAGGGCGGTGCCCGTGAGGCCGTCGGCGTCGTAGTCCCCGTGGATGCGGATGCGCTTCCCCTCCCGGAGGGCCCTTTGGAGGAGGTCCACCGCCTCGGCAAGGCCCGCAAGGGGGAGAAGCCGCAAGGGCGGGTCCAGGTCCTCCTTGTGCCTCACCCCCCGGTGCCAGTAGGCCAAGGCGGCCTCCGGCCCCACCCCGAGGGCCCGCATGAGCCCCCGCCACTCGGGGAGGGGCGGGAGGGGAAGGAGCTTCCAGCGGGTCCGGCCCTTCATGCCTCTTCCCGGTCGGGGATCCGGGGGACCTCCTCGATGCGCTCCCGCCTAAGGGCCTCCAGCTCCCCCTGAAGCCGCCGCACCTCCTTGAGGAGGGCCCGCCGCTCCGCAAAGGCCCCCCACCCGAGGGCCAGGGCGTAAAGCCCCCCCACCACCAGGCCCAGGGCGTAGGCCCCGGGGAGGAGGTAGTGGAGGGGCCAGGGGCCGAAGGGGGTAGGTACCTCCAGGAAGGGGAAGGAGAGGTAGAGGTAAAGCCCCGCCCCCCCGACCCCTAAGGTGGTGAGGAGGAAGACCCAGTGGGCGAGCTTCATACGCCTCCAGGATATCCCTTTTGGGCGAAGTCCCGCAGGCGGATGCGCCCCTCATAGAGGGCCTTGCCCAAAAGGGCCCCCTCCACCCCGAGCCCCTTTAGGCCCAGCAGGTCTTCCGGGCCGGCGATGCCCCCACCGGCGATGAGCTCGTGGGGCCAGGCCTCCCGTACCCGGGCCACGGCCTCCAGGTCCAAGCCCCTCAGGGTCCCGTCCCGGCGCACATCGGTGTAGATCACCGTCCGCAGGCCCATCTCTTCCCAGGTGCGCAGGAGGCCCAGGGCGGAAAGGGGGGCCCGCTCCTGCCAGCCCGCGACCACCACCTCCAGGCCCTTCGCATCCAGGGCCACCGCCAGGCGCTCAGGCCCCGCCTCCTCCAGCATCCTCTGCAAAAGGGCAGGCGCCTTCACCGCCACCGTGCCCACCACCGCCCGGCTGGCCCCCAGGGCGAGGACCTCCCCAAGGGCCTCCAGGGAGCGCACCCCGCCCCCCACCTGGAAGGGGACGCGGAGGGCGGCGGCGATCCGGCGGAGGGCCTCCCGGTTCTCCCCAAGGCCCAGGGCCCGGTCCAGGTCCACCAGGTGCAAAAGCCCCGCCCCCTCCTTCTGCCACCTCAGGGCCAGGGCCACGGGGTCCCCGTAGACGGTCTCCCGGGCGGGATCCCCCTCGTAGAGGCGCACCCCCCTCCCCCCCTTCAGGTCCACGGCGGGAATCAAGAGCATGGGGCTATCCTACCAGCGCCCTTAAGGCCTTCTCCAGATCGGGGCTTTTCATGAGGCTGGTGCCGATGAGGACGGCATCGAAAAGCCCCTCCAGGGGTTCCAGCTCCTCCCGGCCAGAGTACCCCGACTCCGCCACCAAAACCCCCTGGAAGCCCCGGGCCCGGGCCAGGCGCCCCAGCCGGGGGGCGGTGCCGAGGTCGATGCGCAAGGTGCTGAGGTCCCGGTTGTTGACCCCCACCATCTCCGCCCCCGCCTCCAAGGCCACCTCCAGCTCCCTTTCCGTGTGCACCTCCACCAGGGCTTCCAGGCCAAGCCCCCTGGCCTCCTCCAGGTAGGCCCCGGTGAGCTCCCCCAAGAGGGCCACGATGAGAAGCGCGGCGCTCGCCCCATGGGCCCGGGCCTCCTCCAGCATGAAGGGGTCCACCACGAAGTCCTTGCGCAGGAGGGGCAGGTCCACCGCCTGGCGGACCGCGAGGAGGTCCCGCAGGCTTCCCCCGAAGCGGTGGGGCTCGGTGAGGACGCTCACCGCCCTGGCCCCGCCCCGCGCATAGGCCCGGGCGGCCTCCGCGGGGTCCACCACCCGGATGAGGCCCTCGGAGGGGCTGGCCCTTTTCACCTCGGCGATGAGGGAAAGCCCGGGGAGGAGGAGGGCCTCCCGGAAGGAGGGGACGGGGGCGGGGTCGGGGAGGGGGTAGGGAGCCACCTCGAGGGCCCTTTGCCGGGCGATCTCCCCCAAAACCCCCGGCACCCGGGCAAGGTCGGGCCTCATGGAAGGCATTGTAAGCAATAGACCCCACCATAGAATAGCCTCGTGATGAGCCCCCTACCCCGGCGACTCTTTCTGGATGCGTGCGTCCTCTACCCTACACAAACGCGCGACCTCTTTATGGCGCTTGCCCTTGAGAGATGGGTGCGGCTGTATTGGACCGACAGGGTACAGGAGGAGTGGCTGACCAACCTCCTGGCAAACAGGCCAGACCTAACGCCAGAGCAGGTTGAGCGCTTGAGGAAAACGCCCGAGGCGATGCGCACTACTCTGGCTTTCCAGGAACCCTTGGTAACGGGGTACGAGCACCTGGTGGAAAGCGTCTCCCTGCCGGACGAAAACGACCGCCATGTGGTAGCGGCTGCCTATCTGGGTGAGGCAGAAGCCATCCTCACCTTTAATCTCGATGACTTTCCAGAAGAGGCCCTAGCCCCTTGGGACTTGCAGGCCGTCCATCCGGACAAGTACCTTTTGGACTTAGCCGAGGCTCAGATTCGCGTTCACAGCTTCCCCAAACCTCTGCTCGAGCTTTTGCACAAGCAGCGCTCCAGACTCACCCGTCCTCCTCTAGACCCGGACGAGTTTCTCAAAGCCTTAGAAAAAGCAGGGCTGCAAGGCTTCGCCCAGCTGCTTCGGAGCTTTCGCTCCCACCTCTAGGGGTTGCGTTTATTTCGTTTGTCTGGTACCCTGATCCTGTATGGGTGCACTGACCTTTTCCCGCAAGGAAGAGCGGGAATCCCTGAAGGCCTTCTTAGCCCACTTGCGGCCAGGAGCGCATTTGCGTCTTGGGGAAACCGCATTGGAACTGACCCCCGAACTCGCCGACCTTTTGCGCAGCCTGCTAGAACCCCTGGCCCAGGGCGAGCCGGTCCGGGTTGTCCCCCTGGAAGCCGAACTCACCACCCAGGAGGCTGCGGACATCCTCGGGGTTTCCCGACCTTACCTGGTGCGGCTTTTAGAGGAAGGGAAGATCCCCTTCCGCAGGGTGGGCAGCCACCGGCGGGTACGCGCCCAGGACCTCCTGGCCTATCTCGAGGCTTCCCGGAAAGAGGGGAGAAAGCTCTTGGACCAGCTCATTGCAGAGGGTCAAGAGCTGGGCATTGGGTACTGAATGCGCGGGGTGGCCTTAGCCCTGGGCGGCGGCGGGGTGCGGGGGTACGCCCACCTGGGGGTGCTGGCGGTTTTGGAGGAGGCGGGAATACCCATCCGGGGCCTTGCGGGAAGCTCCGCTGGCGCCTTGGCGGCCGCCGCCTACGCCTTCGGCCACAAGGACCCCTGGAAGGTGCAGGGGAAGGTCTTTGACCCGGAGCTCGCGGAACTTCGCCAGGGAGGGAGCCTGCGGGCCTTGGCCCGGGTCTTCTCCGCTCTGCGCCGCCCGGCCCTGGCCGAGCCCAAGCGGCTGGCAGAGGGGCTCAAGGGCCTCTTCGGGGAGGCCCGCCTCGAGGAAAGCCCCCTGCCCCTGGCCGTCCAGGCCGCGGACCTCCTCAGCGGGGAGAGCGTGGTCCTGCGCCGGGGCCCGGTGTGGCGGGCGGTTTTGGCCAGCATGGCCATCCCCGGCCTCTTTCCCCCCGTGGACTGGGAGGGGCGGCTCCTGGTGGACGGGGACGTGGCGGAGAAGGTGCCGGTGCGGGCGGCCAGGGCCCTCTTCCCCAAGGTGGTGGCGGTGGACGTGTCCAACCCCCCGCCCAAGGAGGGGCCGAAGACGGCCCTCGAGGCCGCCCTCCTCTCCGGGGAGGCCAGCCGCAGGCGCCTCAAGGAGCTGGCCCTAAGGGAGGCCGACCTGGTCATCGCCCTGGAGCCGCCCTTTCCCATCGACACCTTTGACCACGAGAAGCTCCCCCTGGTCTACGAGCTAGGCCAGCGCCGGGCCCGGGAGCGGCTCAAGGAAATCCAGGCCCTTTCCCGCATCCGCCTCAAGGACCTGGCCCGGGCCCTCCGCCTGGCCCCTTGAGGGCCCCTTCCGACCGCCGCAACAGGTGGAGGAAACCCATCGCGCCCACGGGCAGGAGGCCGAGCCCCCAGGGGCGGAGGAGGAGGCCCATCACCCCCAGGAAGAAGAAGAGGCCTACCCCCAAGCCCACGGCCACCACGGGGGCGAGGGGGCTCTCCTCCCGCAAGGCCATCTGGGCCCGGAGGAAAAGCCCCCCCGCCCCGGCCAGGGCCAGGGCCCAAAGCAGGGGATGGGAGGCCTGGGGAAGGAGGAGGGCCAGGGGGAGGAGAACCCCTCCCTGCAGGCCGAGGAGGAAGGCGGCGTAAAGGCATAGGCCCTGGCGGCGCAGGCCCCAAGGGGCCTTGGGGTCGAGGAGGGCGGCCAGGGCCCGGAAGAGGGCCTCCTTTCCGAAGCCCCAGGACGGCTTCCACGGCATGGGGCCCTAGTGGCGAAGCACCCGCTGCAGGAAGCTTCGGGTGCGCTCCTCCTTGGGGGCGGTGAAGATGGCCTCCGGCCTCCCCTCCTCCACGATCTGCCCCCCGTCCATGAAGACCACCCGGTCCGCCACCTCCCTCGCAAACCCCATCTCGTGGGTCACCACCAGCATGGTCATGCCCCCCCTCGCCAGGTCCCGCATCACGTCCAACACCTCCCCCACCATCTCCGGGTCCAGGGCGCTGGTGGGCTCGTCGAAGAGCATCACCTTGGGCTCCATGGCCAAGGCCCGGGCGATGGCCACCCGCTGCTGCTGCCCCCCGGAAAGCTCCGCCGGGTACTTCCGCGCCTGGTCCAGGATCCCCACCCGCTCCAAAAGCTCCAGGGCCTTCCGCTCCGCCCGCTCCTTGGGCCAGCGCCGCACCCGCATGGGGGCCAGGGTGAGGTTCTCCAGCACCGTCATGTGGGGGAAGAGGTTGAACTGCTGGAAGACCATCCCCACCTCCCGCCGCACCTCCGCGAGGGCGCGGTCGTCCTTCACGTTCCGCCCGTCCACCACCACCTCCCCCTCCTGGAAGTCCTCCAGCCGGTTCAGGCAGCGGATCAGGGTGCTCTTCCCCGAACCGGAAGGCCCGATGATCACCAGCCGTTCCCCAGGGGCCACCTCCAGGTGGATCCCCTTGAGCACGTGCAGGGAACCGAACCACTTGTGGAGGCCCCGGACGCGGACGATGGGCTCCACGGGGCTCATTTTCGCACCCGCTGGTAGGCGTACACCAGGAGGACCAGCCCCAGCCCCACGGTGTCCGTGAGGAGGCCCGGCCAGACCAGGACCAGCCCCGCGGCCAGGAGGGCCAGGCGCTCCAGGGGCAGGGTGGGCTTGTGCAGGAAACCCACCAGACCGGCACTGAAGGCCACCAGACCCAGGAAGGCGGAGAGGACCACAAAGGCCCCTTCCCAGAACCCTTCCACCCCCAGGAGGAGGAGGGCGGGGTTGAAGAAGAACATGTAGGCCAGAAGGGCGGTGCGCAGGTTGTAGACAAAGCCCTGTACCGCCGTCTTCCAGAAGTCCCCCTTGCCGATGGCGCTGGCCGCGTAGGCGGCCAGGGCCACAGGGGGGGTGGCGTCGGCCATGATGCCGAAGTAGAAGACGAACATGTGGGCGGCCACGGCGGGGACCAGAAGCCCCGCCTTGGCGGAGAGCTCCAGGACCACGGGGACCACCAGGGAGGCCATGACGATGTAGTTGGCGGTGGTGGGCAGCCCCATGCCCAGGAGGAGGCTGGTGATCTGGGCCAGGAGGAGGACGAGGAGGATGTTCCCCCCGGAGAGCCGCTCCACGATGTCCGCCAGGCCGAAGCCGATCCCCGTCATGGTCACCACGCCCACGATGATCCCGGCGCTGGCGGTGGCCAGGGCGATGCCCACCATGCCCCGGGCCCCCGCCTCGAGGCCCTCCAGGAGGAGCCTCCCCCCCCGGAGGAGGCCGAAGCCCACCCCCGCCCCCGAGCGCCACCCCCGGTAGGCCTCCTGCAGGAAGAGGAGGAGGACCATGAGGAGGATGGTGTTGAGGGCGGCCCGTTCGGGGGTGAGCCGGAGGCCCACCAGGGCCACCACCAGGTAGAGGAGGGGCAGGACGTAGTGCACCCCCGAGCGCAGGGTGGCGGCCACCGGGGGAAGCTCCCCGCGGGGCACCCCCTTGAGGCCCAGCTTGAGGGCCTCCAGGTGGACCACCACGAAGAGGGCGGCGTAGGTGAGGAGGGCGGGGATGAGGGCGATGAGGATGAGCTGGCTGTAGGGAACGCCCAGGAACTCCGCCATGATGAAGGCCGCCGCCCCCATCACGGGGGGCATGAGCTGGCCGTTCACCGAGCTCGCCACCTCCACCGCCCCCGCCTTCTCCGCCGGGTAGCCCACCCGCTTCATGAGGGGGATGGTGAAGGTGCCGGTGGTGACCACGTTGGACACCGAGCTCCCCGAGACCACCCCCGTGAGGGCGCTGGCCACCACCGCCGCCTTGGCCGGCCCCCCGCGGAAGTGCCCTAAAAGGGCATAGGCGGCTTGGATGAAGTAGTGGCCGGCCCCCGCCCGCTCCAGGAGGGCCCCGAAGAGGACGAAGAGGTAGACGAAGGTGGCGGAAACCCCCAAGGGCACCCCCCAGATCCCCTCGGCGGTGGTGTAGAGCTGCCCCATGAGCTGGCCCCACCCGCTCCCCGCGTGGAGCTGCAGCCAGGGGGGGAGGGTGAAGGGGAGGAGGCCCCGGGGCCCGGTGAGGGCGTAGAGCAGGAACAGGGTGGCGATGAGGGGTAGGGCGGGCCCCACCACCCGCCAGGCGGCCAGGAAGAGGACCAGGAGGGTGAGGGTGCCCATGAAGACGTCCCGGTCGCTGGGGATCCCCCCCCGGAGCTGGGTGATGCCGTAGTAGTCCAGGACCACGTAGAGCGCCCCCAGGGCCCCAAGGACGGCCAGGGCCCAGTCCAGAAGGGGCACCCGGTCCTTGGGCCCCCGCCTCCCCGGATAGGCCAGGAAGGCCAGGGCCAGGGCGAAGGCCAGGTGGATGGCCCTAAGGCGGATGGGGTCCAGCTGGGCGGTGTAGGTGGCCCAGAGCTGGAAGAGGCTCCAGGCCACCCCTAAGGCGAAGAGAAGGTAGCGGGCGGCCAGGCCCCGGGGCTTGCGCCCACCCAGTTCGCTTTCCTCCACCAACAGGGAAACGTTTTTGGCTTCCATACGGGTTGGGGCGAGGGGGGGCCGTGCAGGCCCCCCCACCACCTGGCCGCTAGGCTACCGCAGAACCCCCGCCTCGCGGTAGAAGCGCTCCGCCCCGGGGTGCAGGGGGATGGGGAGGCCCCGGGTGGCCCGGGAGAGGTCAAAGAAGCGCTCCAGGTTGGGGTGGATGCGCTTGAAGGCCTCCTGGTTGCCGAAGACCGCCCGCATGAAGGCGTAGACGGTGTCGGCGGAAAGCCGTTCCGAGGCGATGAGGGTGGCCTGCACCGCCACCGTGGGCGTGGTCACCTCCACCCCCCGGTAGGTGCCCCCGGGGATGTTGAAGCCCACGTAGAAGGGGTAGCGCCGGGCGATGGGCTGGATGCGGCCCAGGTCCACGGGCACCAGGACGATCCGGGTGGTAAGGGCCAGCTCCTGGATGGCGCTGGCCCCCAGGCCCACGGTGTAGAAAAGGGCGTCGGCCCGCCGGTCCCGGAGAAGCTGGATGCCCTGGACGGGGCTGATGCGGATGGCCTGGCCCAGGTCCTCGAAGGTGAGGCCGTAGGCCTCCAGGACCTGGCGGGCGTTCTGCTCGGTGCCCGAGCCCACGTCCCCCACCACCACCCGCTTGCCCCGGAGGTCCGCCACCCCCTGGATGCCCGCGTCCGCCCGGGCCACGATGTGGACCACCTCGGGGTAGAGGGCGGCCAGGGCCCGGATCCCCCGCACCGGCCTCCCGTCAAAGGCGGTGATGCAGCAGCCCTGGAAGGCGTAGAAGGCGATGTCGTTCTGGGCCAGGGCCATCTCGAACTCCCCGGCGGCGATGGCGTTGATGTTGGCGATGCTCCCCCCGGTGGAGCGGGCGTTGGCCCGCAGGCCGATGCCCGCATCGTTCACCAGGCGGGCCATGCCCGTGGCCACGGGAAAGTAGACCCCGGTGGTGGCCCCGGAGCCGATGGTAAGGAACTCCTGGGCCGTCCCCAGGCCCAGAAAGACCACGCCCGCCAATACCAGGTTCCGCACGCGCATAGCTATGCACCTCCTTTTGCGGAAGGAGTATACCCAGAACCCCCTTCCCTGGCAACCCCTACCGCCCCGCCCCCTGTAGGCGGCGCTCCAAAAGGTTGGTGAAGAGGGTCAGGAGGGTGGTGAGGAGAAGGTAGATGGCGGCCACCGCCAGGTAGACCTCCACCGGGCGGAAGGTGGCGGAGATCACCCGCTGCCCCGAGAGGGCCAGCTCCGTGAGAGCGATGACGCTGGCCAAGGAGGAGTCCTTGAGGAGGGCCACCAGGTTGTTGACCAAAGGAGGCACCACGATGCGCAGGGCCTGGGGCAGGATCACGAAGCGCATGGTGCTCCCCGGGGAAAGGCCCAAGGACCAGGCCGCCTCCCACTGCCCCTTGGGGATGGCCTGGATGCCGGCCCGGACCACCTCGGCGTTGTAGGCCCCCACGTTGAAGGCGAGGGCGATGAAGGCCGCCCAGTAGGGGGTGAGGGCCTGCTGGGCCGAGGGCCACAAGGGGCTCAGGAGGAGGGGCAGGGCGTTGTAGGCGAAGAGGATCTGCACCAGAAGGGGCGTGCCCCGGGTGACCCAGATGTAGAAGCTGGCGGGAAGCCGCACCCAAGCCCGCCTCGAGGTCCGGGCTATCCCCGCCAGGACCCCGATGAAGAGCCCCGCCATGCCGGAGAGGAGGGTGAGCTTGAGGGTGATCTCCGCCCCCAGGGCCATGGCCCGGCCGGCGGAGGCCGCCCGCTCGGGGCCGAAGCCCGTGAGGAGGAAGTAGCGCTCCAAGGCCCAGCCCAAAAGGGCGAAGAGGGCCAGGTAGCCCGCAAGGAGGAGGGCCAGGATGAGGGGAAGGCGAAGCCAGAGGGGCATCGTCCCACGAGGAGGGCCCGGGGGCCGCCGCCCACCCCGGGCCTAGGGGGAGGCTACCGGCAGCGCACGTCCTCCCCAAACCACCTCTGGCTCAGCTGGGCGTAGGTGCCGTCCCGCATGAGGTCCGCCAGGGCCCGGTTGAGGGCTTCCAAGACGGTGCGGTTCCCCTTGGCCACCGCCATGGCCACCCGCTCCTGGAAGACCAGCTCCCCAAGCTGGAGGGTGTTCTCCAGCCGCCGCTCCCGGATGGCCTCCTTGGCCACGAAGCGGTCCGTGATCCAGGCGTCCAGGCGGCCGGCCAGGAGGTCTTGCAGGGCATCGGGATCCCGGGGGTAGGTGCGCACCTGCCGCACCCCGGGGATCCTCTGGGCGGCCTCCATGTAGGTGGTGCCGAGCTGCACCCCCACCACCCGGCCCTGCAGGTCGCGGGCGGTGCGGGGACCACCCCGGCGGCTCACGATCACCCCCCCGGTGCAGTAATGGGGGTTGGTGAAGTCCACCGCCCGGGCCCGCTCCTCGGTGATGCCGTGGGAGGCGATCACGAAGTCGAAGCGGCCCTGGCCCAGCTGGATGAGGAGGGTGTCGAAGGGCTGGGCCACCCACTGGGGCCTCAGGTTCAGCCTGGCGGCCAGGGCGTTGCCCAGATCGATCTCAAACCCCGCAAGCTGGCCCCTTTCGTCGAAGAAGTTGAAGGGGGGAAACTCCCCTTCGGTGCCGATGCGGATCTCCCCGGAGCGCCGGATCTGGTCCAAGGGACGCACCTGGGCCAGGGAAAGGGAAAGCGCCAGAGCGGCCAGGATCAGGATGGCTTTGCGCATAGCCCAACCTCCTCTCGCGTACGGGCCGATTATACCCCTGGCCGTCCGGGCTTCAAGCCCAGCGCACCCACCCCACCTGGCCGGTCAGGGGGTGGCGCAGGGCGAGGCGAACCCCGTAGGCGTAGCTTCCGGGACGGGAGGGCCGGTAGCGCACCTCGTAGCCCCCCTCCTTGGCCTCCAGGGGCACCCGTTCCAGGTCCCCGGTGCTGCGGCGCACCACCAGCTGCACCTCCAGGAAGGGGCGGAGGGCCTCGGGCACCTCCCCCTCCAGCCAGGCCCGGGCCACCAGGGGCTCCCCGTTCAGGGTGAGGTCCCCGGGGACCTCCACCCGCAGGCCCAGGGCGTGGAAGGCGGGCAGGGCCTCGAGGAAGGCCCGGAGGAGGGCCGCCTCGGCCTGGGCCTTCTGGGCCCAGGCCGCCCCCTTGCTGTAGAGGACCGCGTACTCCCCCACCATGCGGGCAGCGCTGAACAGGGGGCCCACGGTGCGCAGGCTCTCGTGCACCATGGAGAGCCAGCCCGAGGAGTAGCCCTCCGGGCCCTTGGCGTAGAAGAGGGGAAGGACCTCCGACTCCAGGAGGTCGTAAAGGGCCTGGGCGTCGGCCGCGTCCTGGGCCTCCTCGCTTTCGTAGACCCGGGCGTCCCCGATGGCAAAGCCGTTTTTGCCGCTATAGGCCTCGGCCCACCAGCCGTCCAGGACGCTGAGGTTCAGGGCCCCGTTCAGGGCGGCCTTCATGCCGCTCGTTCCCGAGGCCTCCATGGGCCGGCGGGGGGTGTTGAGCCAGAGGTCGGAGCCCTGGACCAGGAGGCGGGCCAGGTACATGTCGTAGTCCTCCAGGACCACCATGCGGTCCTCCAGGCCGTACTCCCGGATCCTGGCGAAGAGCTCCCGCAGGTAGGCCTTGCCCGGCTCGTCCTTGGGGTGGGCCTTCCCCGCGAAGACGAACTGGAGGGGGTAGGGACCCCGCAGGAGCCGAAGCAGGCGCTCGGGGTCCTGAAAGAGGAGGACGGCCCGCTTGTAGGTGGCAAAGCGGCGGGCAAAGCCGATGGTGAGGGCTTCCGGGTCCAGGGCCCGCTCTGCCTCCCGCAGGCGGCTTGGGCTTTCCCCGTTCCTGCGGCGCTGCTCGTAAAGCCGGGAGCGGGCCTCCCGCACCAGCTCCGCCCGGAGGTCCTTGTGGATACGCCAGAACTCCTCCCCCAGGCCCTCCACCCTCCAGGTGGCGGGGTCCTCGGGGCGCTTGAGCCACTCGGGGCCGAAGACCTCGGCGTAGTGGCGGCGAAGCCTGGGGTGGAGGAAGGTCCAGGTGTGCACCCCGTTGGTCACGTGGCCCAGGGGGACCTCCTCCTTCAGGAAACCTGGCCAGAGGTGGCGGAACATCTCCCGGGAGACCTCCCCGTGGAGCCGGGACACACCCCCCGCCTGGGCGCTGGTCCTGAGGGCCAGGTTGGACATGGAGAAGACCTGGCCCCAGGGCTTCTCCTCCAGCCCCAGGGCCAAAAACCCCTCCCGGTCGGTGCCCATCTTCTCCCAAAACCCACCCAAATACCGCTCCACCAGGTCCAGGGGGAAGACGTCGTGTCCCGCGGGCACCGGGGTGTGGGTGGTGAAGAGGGCCCCGGAGCGGGCCAGCTCCAGGGCCACGGGGAAGGGGTGGCCCTCGGCCACCAGCTCCCGCACCCGCTCCAGGCCCAGGAAGGCGGAGTGGCCCTCGTTCATGTGGAAGACCTGGGGCGCAAGCCCCAGGGCCCGCAGCAGCCGCACCCCGCCCAGGCCCAGCAGCAGCTCCTGGCTCAGGCGCGCCTCCGGTTCCGAAGGGTAGAGCCGGGCGGTGAGAGCCCGGTCCTCGGGGGCGTTCTCCGGCAGGTTGGCGCTGAGGAGAAAGACGGGCACCGCCCCCACCTGCACCCGGTAGGCGGAAAGCCAGACCGTGCGCCCGGGGAACTCCACCCCCACCCGCAAGGGGCGCCCCTCCCGGTCCCCCACGGGCAGGAGGGGGAGCTCCTCGGGGTGGAGGGTCTCGTAGACCTCCACCTGCGCCCCCTCGGGGGAGAGGCGCTGGTGGAAGTAGCCCTCGTGGTAGAGGAGGCCCACCCCCACCAGGTTGAGGCCCAGGTCGCTGGCGGCCTTGACGTGGTCCCCGGCCAGCACCCCAAGCCCCCCGGCGTAGATGGGCAGGGAGCTGTGAAAACCGTACTCCGCGGAGAAGTAGGCGGTAAGGGGGCCCTTCTTCTCCGCGCGGGCCTTGAGGTAGGCCCGCAGGGCCTCCACCACCGCCCCCACCCGCGCAGGGTAGCTGGTGGCGGCCAGGGCCTCGAGGCGGGCCGGGTCGGCCTCCAGGAGGAGCTTCACCGGGTTGCCCCGGAAGCGCTTCCAGAGCGAGGGGTCTACCTCGTGGAAAAGCTCGGCCGCCTCCGGGTTCCAGCTCCACCAGAGGTTGTAGGCCAGCTCCCGGAGCCCTTTAAGGGGCTCGGGCAAGAGGGGCATGGCGGTCAGGTGCCCTAGCGTCTTCACGAGAGGGGATTATACCTTCTCCTCGACAGAAGCCGGTTGTCCCAAACCCCAAGGTTTAGCGGAGCCGCCGCCACAGCTCCGGGCTGAAGAGGAGGACCACGGGGAGGAGCTCGATGCGCCCGGCCCACATCTGCAGGATGAGGACCAGCTTGGAGAGGGGGTGAAGGTCGGCGTAGGAGGCCATGGGCCCCACCGCCCCCAGGCCGGGGCCGATGTTGCCGATGGCCTGGGCGCTGGCGCTGAAGGCCACCACGAAGTCCCCCTCCAAGACCCCCACGGCCACCGCCCCGAAGGCGAAGGCCAGGGTATAGAGGAAGATGAAGAGGGAGACCTGGCGCAGCACCTCGTCGGAAAGCACCCTGGCCCCCAGGCGCACGGGGACCACCGCCTGGGGATGGAGGGTGCGCACCATCTCCCGCCGGAGGAAGGCGAAGAGGATGAGCCAGCGCACCACCTTGATCCCCCCCGCGGCCGAGCCCGCGCTCCCCCCCACGAAGAAGAGGAGGACCAGGAGCACCTGGGCGGCCACGGGCCAGGCGGCGTAGTCGGCGGAGGCGTAGCCGGTGGTGGTGAGGAGGGAAGCGGTCTGGAAAAGGGCGTGGCGCAGGGCCTCCAGGGGGGCGTAGACCCCGTGGAGGAGGAGAAGCCCGGCCACCCCCAGGCCCACCGCGGCGAACACCCCCAGGTAGGCGCGGAACTCCAGGTCCTTGAGGAGGGCCAGGGGCTCCCGGGCCAGAAGGCCGCGGTAAAGGAGGAAGAAGTTGGCCCCGGCAGCCAGCATCAGGATCGTGGCCGCCCACTGCACCGCGGGGGAGTAGGCGGCAAAGCTCTCCTCCCGGGGGCTGAAGCCCGCGGCCGAGGCGGTGGTGAGGGCGTGGGCCAGGGCCTCGTAGGGGGGCATCCCCGCGGCCCAGTAGAGGAGGAAGGCCAGGGTGGTGAGGAGGAGGTAGGCGCGGAGCACCAGGCGGGCGGTCTGGCGCACCCTGGGGGTGAGGGTTTCCTTCTCCACCCCGGTGACCTCGGCGGCGAAGGCCTGGCGGCCGGCAAAGCCCAGCTGGGGAAAGACCGCCAGGAAGGCCACCACGATGCCCACCCCCCCGAGCCACTGGATGAAGGCCCGGTAGATGAAGAGCACGGGGCCGAAGGCGGCGAAGTCCTCCAGCACCGTGGCCCCCGTGGCGGTGTACCCGGAGAAGCTCTCAAAGAGGGCGTCCAGGGGGAAAAGCCCTCCGGAAAGCCAGAAGGGCAAAGCCCCCAGGAGAGGCAGGGTAAGCCAGAGGAGGGCCACGCTGAGGAAGACCTCTGCCCGCCCCGGCCGCCCTTCGGGCCCGCCCAGGCGCCCCAGGAGCCAGCCCAAGGCCACCCCCGCCAAGGCCCCCAGGGCGAACCCCCGGGGGTTTTCCCCAAAGGCCCAGGCCAGGAGGCCGAAGGCCGCCTGCAACAGGCCCAAGACCTGGAAGGCCAGGCCCAGGAGGTATAGGGTGGGCCGCAGCTTAGCCCACGATCTGGGCCACGGCCGCATCCGCCACCTCCCGGGCCGCCACCAGGAAGAGCCGGTCCCCGGGCAGGGCCTCCAGGTCCTCCCGGTAGAGCATCACCCGGTGGTCCCGCTCCAGGGCCACGGGGGCCACCTCGGGACCGGCCAGGGCCTTGAGGGGCCTGGGGCGGAACCCCTCGGGAAGCTCCACCTCCAAGAGCTCGATGTTCTCCTCCATGGTGGAGACGTGCTCCACGTTTTCGGGGCCCAACCAGTCCAGAACCGCCCGCACCGCCGCCTGGCGGGGGGTGAGGGGCAGGTCGATCCCCACCTGCTCGAAGAGGCGGCGGGTCTCCGAGCGGGAGACCCGGGTGATCACCTTGCTGACCCCAAGCTGCTTGGCGAGGAGGGAGGCCAGGAGGTTCTTCTCGTCGTTGTCGGTGACCGCCACCACCGCGTCCGCTTCCCGGATCCCTTCGGCCTCCAGGAGCTCCAGGTCCGTGCCGTCCCCCTGGATGACCAGGGCCCCGGGAAGCTCCTGGGAAAGCCACTCGCAGCGCTCCCGGTTAGGCTCGATGACCACCACCTCCAGCCTCCGGGAGAGGAGCTCCCGGGCCACCATGAAGCCCACGTTCCCCCCGCCAAGGACCATCACCCGCCGCACCCCCCGTCGGGTGGCGAAGCAGGCCTCCAGCTCGGGGAAGGCGCGGAGGGTGGTGACGAAGAGGAGCTTGTCCCCCGGCTCCAGCACGAGCTCGGGGAAGTCGGGGTGGGCGAAGCTCTGGAAGGCCCCGTCCCGCACCACCCCCACCACCAGCACCCCCTCCGGCCAGGCCTCGGCGGCGAAAAGGCGGTGGTCGTAGGGCCCCCCGGCCTGCACCCGGTACTCCACGAAGCGCAGGCGGCCCCCGGCCAGCACCTCGGTGTCCACCGCCCCCGGAACCAGGATCACCTCCACGATCTCCCGGGCCATGGCCCTTTGCGGCCAGAGCACCTTGTCGATGCGGGTGCCCAGGATCTCCGCGGTGCGGGGGTCGGTGAGGACCTCCACGTACCCCCCCTTGCCCACAAAACACAGGGCCTCCTTGGCCCCCAGGCCCTTGGCCAGGAGGGAGGCCAGGAGGTTGACCTCGTCGGAATCGGTGCTGGCGATGAAGAGGTCCGCCCGGTCCACCCCCGCCTCCCGCAGGGTGTCCGGGTCCGTGGCCCCCCCCACCACCGCCTTCACGTCCAGCTGGGCAAAGCGCTCCTTGGCCTGGGGGTTGCGGTCGATGACCACCACCTCGTGGGCCTTCTCCAGGGTGCGGGCCAGCTCCCCGCCCACCTCCCCGCCCCCGGCGATGACGATGTACATACCGCCCCCTAAACCTGGACCCCGTGGAGGTCGTAGGTCTCGGCCCGGGCGATGCGCGCCCACACCCGCTCCCCCACCCGCACGGTGCCGTCCGTCTCCACGTAGACCACCCCGTCGATCCCCGGGGAGTCCCGGTAGCTCCGGCCCACGGCCAGGCCGGGCTCGGGAAGCTCGTCCACCAGGACCTCGAGGGTCCGGCCCACGAAGCGCTGGTTCTTCCGCAGGCTGATGCGCGCCTGGTGCTCCAGGAGCCGGGTGCGCCGTTCCTCCTTCACCTCCTCGGGCACAGGATCGGGAAGGGCGTTGGCCGCGGCGCCCTCCACGGGGGAGTAGGGGAAGACCCCCACCCGGTCCAGCTCTGCCGCCTCCAGGAAGTCCAGGAGGAGCTGGAAGTCCTCCTCCGTCTCCCCGGGAAAGCCCACGATGAAGGTGGAGCGCAAGGCGAGGTCGGGGACCACCTCCCGCCAGGCCTGGAGGGTCTTGAGGTGGCTCTCGTACCCCCCAGGCCGGCGCATCAGGCGGAGGATCCTCTCCGAGGCGTGCTGCAGGGGCACGTCCAGGTAGGGGAGGACCTTCCCCTCGGCCATGAGGGGGAGGAGCTCTCCCACGTGGGGGTAGGGGTAGACGTAGTGGAGGCGGATCCAGGCCCCAAGCTCCGCCATGTGGCGGAGGAGGTCCTTGAGCTCCGCCTTGACCAGCCGGTCCCCCCAGAAGCTCTCCCGGTGGCGCAGGTCCACCCCGTAGGCGGAGAGGTCCTGGGCGATGAGGAGAAGCTCCCGGGTGCCCGTGGCCACCAGCCGCGCCGCCTCCGCCAGCACCTCCCCCGCGTCCCGGGAGCGCAAGGGCCCCCGGAGCCTGGGGATGATGCAGAAGCTGCAGCGGTGGTCACAGCCCTCGGAGAGCTTCAGATAGGCGTAGTGCCGGGGGGTAAGCCGGACCTGTGGGGGGACCAGGTCCAAAAAGGGGTCCCGGGGCGCAGGCAGGGCCGCCTGCACCGCCTCCAGCACCCGCTCCACCTCCCCCGGCCCCGTGACCTCCAGCACCTGGGGGTAGCGCTCGCGGATGGCCTCGGGCCGGGCCCCCAGGCAGCCCGTGACCACCACCCGGCCGTTTTCCCGCAAAGCCTCCCCGATGGCCTCCAGGCTCTCCTCCACCGCGGGGGTGATGAAACCGCAGGTGTTCACCACCACGAGCTCCGCCTCCTGGTAGGTGGGGCTCGTCTCGTAGCCTAAGGCCTTGAGCCGGGAGAGGATCTGTTCCGAGTCCACCAGGGCCTTGGGGCAGCCCAGGCTCACGAAGCCGATCTTGGGCATACACCTCCTGGGGCCTAAGGGCCCCGACGGAAAACGAGTATACCCCTTGCCGCGCCCAGGGCAAAGGCCCGCCCGCGGGCCGTGGTATCCTGGCCCCATGCCGGAGCCCGCGGTGGCCCTGGAGTCGGCCCTCCTCACCCACGGCCTGCCCTACCCCCTGAACCTCAGGACCCTGGAGGCCCTGGAAGAGGCGGTCCGGGCCGAGGGGGCCCTGCCCAAGACCATCGCCCTCATACGGGGAGAGGTGCGCCTGGGGCTTTCCCCCGAGGAGCGGGAGGCCCTGGCCCGGGGCGGGGCGGAGAAGGCCAGCCTCTGGAACCTGCCCGCCCTGCTGGCCCAGGGCAGGAGCGCGGGCACCACGGTGGCGGCCACGGTGCACCTGGCCCACCGCCACGGGATCCCGGTCTTCGCCACCGGGGGGATCGGGGGGGTACACCCCGAGCCCTTCGACGAGAGCGCCGACCTCCTGGCCCTCTCCCGCACCCCCATCCTGGTGGTCTGCGCGGGGCCCAAGGCCATCCTGGACCTCAGGGCCACCCTGGAGCGGCTGGAGACCCTGGGGGTGAGCGTGGTGGGTTACCGCACCGACCGCCTGCCCGCCTTCTTCTCCCCGGACTCCCCCTTCCCCGTCCCTGCCCGGGTGGAAACCCCCCTGGAGGCCGCCCGGGTCTACCGCCAGGCCCGGGAGCTGGGCCTGGGAGCGGTCCTCCTGGCAAACCCCGTCTCCCAGGGCCTGCCCTACGAGCGGGTGGCCGCCTGGGTGGCGGAGGCCAACCACCGGGCGGCCCGGGAAGGGGTGTTGGGCCAAGCCCTCACCCCCTACCTCCTCCGGCGGCTTTCCGAGCTTTCGGGCGGGGAGACGGACCGGGTGAACGGGCGGCTCCTCCTGGAGAACGCCCGGCTGGCGGCCCGGGTGGCCCTGGCCCTGGCGGGACTAGAATAGGCTTGTGTGCGAGCTGGGGGAAAGGCTCCGCCAGGCGCGGGAGGCGAAGGGGCTGAGCCTGAAGCAGGCTGCCCAGCGGCTGGCCCTCAGGGCTAAGGTCCTCGAGGCCCTGGAGGGGTGCCGCTTCCAGGAGCTGCCCGAACCCGCCCTGGCCCGAGGGTACCTGCGCCGCTACGCCCTCCTCCTGGGCCTGGACCCCGAGCCCCTCCTGGCCCTCTACCCCGAGCGGCGCCCGGACGGCCCCTTCCCGCCCCCACCTCCCCCGAGGCGGCCCGTCTGGCCCTGGCTCCTCCTGGCCCTTCCCCTCCTCCTGGGGTACGGGGCCTACCTCCTCCTCCGGCCGGAGCCCGCCCAGGTGGTGAGCCTACCCCCGGAACCCCCCCCCGAACCCCCTCCCCGCCACGCCCTGCGGGTGGAAAGCGAACCCCCCGGGGCCCGGGTCTACCTGGACGGTTTCTACCTGGGCCAGACGCCCCTGGCCTCCCCTCCCCTGGAAGGGGGGAGGCGGGTGGTCCGCCTGGAGCTCCCCGGCTACGCTCCCCTGGAGGGAGAGGTGGTTCTGGACCGGGACCTGGCCCTGAGCTACCGCCTCACCCCCAGGCCCGGCGCGGAAGGGACCCGGGAGGCACCCCCCCCAGCCCAGCTGGTCCTGCGCCTGGAGGGCCGGAGCTGGTTGAGGGTGATGCAGGGGGAGAGGCGGCTTTACGAGGGCATCCCCGAGGTGGGGAGCGAACTCCGCTTCGACCTGCCGGTGGAGGTGCGGGCGGGGAACCCAGGGGCGGTCCGGGTCTTCCTGGGGGGGGAGGACCTGGGGCCCTTCGGCCAGCCGGGCATCCCCCTCACCCGCCGCTTCGAGGCCCCCTAGGGCCCCCTTACCCCGGTACCCCTGACCCCTGGCCCGTGCGGGCTGGGTCCGCGGGGGGTAGTCTTCAGACCTCCGGCCACACCCAGACCTCCTCCCCCACCCGGAGGCCGTGGAAGAGGAGAAGTTCCGGGGAGAGCCGAAGGGCCACCCCCAGCCCCTCTATCCCCTCCACCGCCAAGGCCACCTCCCCCGGGCCCTGACCCCTGACCCGCACCTGGCGGAAAGGGCCGTAGTGCCCCTGCCAAGCCCTCAGGAGCAGGGCCTCCACCTGGGCCCCCTTGTGCCCCAGGGCCACCTGGAGCCGGGCGGTGCGGGGCACCCGGGGCGCGACCTCCACCAGGCGCAGGCGGGCCAGGTGCCCCAGGCGCCGGAGGACCTCCCCCAGGGGGAGGGGGCCCTCCGCGGCCAGGTCCAGGGGGCTTTTCCCAGGGCCCAGGGCCAGGAGGAGGGCCCCCTCCGCCGGGTCAAGGGTGGCCCGCAGGGCCTGGGCCCTGGGGGCCGGCCGCACCAGGTCGAAGGGCCCCACCTCCGCCCCCTCGTCCAGATGGCGCACCGCCCGAAGCAGGTAGGCCTCCAGGGGCCCTTCCAGGGAGCCCACCGGGGGCCTCACGGCGGGCAGGAAGCGGAACCGCCCTTCCTTCAGGGCCAAAACCGCGAGGAGGGCCTCCTCCCCCACCCGCCCCCGAAAGGCGGCGTGGACGGGCTTCCCCCGTTCCAGATAGACCTCCCCCCGCTCCCCCCCGGCCTCCACCTGGAAGACCCCCGTCCTCCCCCCCTGGGCGAGGAGCTGCAGGAGGTCGATGGGGCCTAGGAGTCGGAAATCGCCTTCCATAGAGGACCGAGGTACCCCTCCCCGAAGAAGTGCACGTGGGCCAGGAGGTAGTAGACCCCGTAGCGGGGCAGGGCCCTTTCCACCTCCTCCGGCAAGGGGTAAAGCGCCCGGTAGGCCCGCCAGAAGGCCTGGGGGAACCCCCCGAAGAGGCGCATCATGGCCAGGTCCACCCCCCGCTCCCCCACGAAGAAGGAGGGGTCTAGGAGGGCGGGACCTTCGGGAGCGAAGCGCAGGTTGCCGTGCCAGAGGTCCCCGTGGAGGGGGGCCGGGCCCTCGGCGGGAAGAGGCCTCCGGTAGAGGGCCTCCACCCGGGGTCCGAGCCCCCCTAGGCGCCCCCAGGTGGCCTCGAGGAGGGGCTCCACGCACCGCAGGAAGAAGAACTCCGTCCAGTCCCCCCCTTCCCGGCCCGGCAAGGGGAAGGTGCCCAGGAAACCCGGCTCCGCCCAGTAGCGGGCCTCCCGCCTGCGGTGCAGCTGGGCCAGCATCCCCGCCAGGGCTTCCCAGTCCGTGGGGCCCTCCGGCAGGTACTCCAGCACCAGACCCTCCTCCCCGACGTGGAAGACCCGGGGCACCCGCACCCCCCTAGCCGCCAGGGCGGCGAGGCCCTTGGCCTCGGCGGGGAAGAGGCCGGGAGGCGCCCCCTCGGCCAGCTTCACCGCGTAGGGCCCCACCCGGTACACCCGGGCGATCCCCCCCCCGTGGAGGGGCTGGGCAGGGCCTTTGGCCTCAAGCCTCGCCTGCCGGAGGAGCTCCCCGGGCCCCATCCCCCTCCAGGTGCGCCAAAAATGCCCGGCAGGCGGCCTCCACCGTCCAGTAGGCTTCGCGGCAGTCCTGCAGGTCCCCGTAGTAGGGGTCAGGCACCTCCCCTCCGCCCAGGTAGTCCAGGAGGAGCCGGACCTTGCCCCGGGCCTCGGGGAAGCGCCGGAGCACCTCCCTCAGGTTCTCCCGGTCCATGGCCAGGATGTGGTCGTAGCGGAGGGCGTCCTCCCGGGTGATCTGCCGGGCCACGTGGGGGAAGTAGGCCCCCTCCTCCTCCAGCACCTTCCGGGCCCGGGGGTCCATGGCCTCCCCCCGGTGCCAGGCCCCGGTGCCCGCGGAGTCCACCTCGAAGCGGCCCTGGAGGCCTCGCTCCCGGAGGAGCTTGCGGAAGGCCCCCTCGGCCAGGGGGCTGCGGCAGATGTTGCCCAGGCAGACGAAGAGCACCCGCACCTTTCGGTCCATCCTCCACCCATGATAGGCCCTCCTGCCCGCCGGGGCTGAACCCTTTCCCCCGCCCCCCGGGGCCAGGCCCCTCCTTGCCATGGGGCCCCGGCGCGAACCGGGGCGGTGTCACGGGCCAAAGCCTTCCCTCGGCGGGGGCTGGGTGCAGGCTTTCGCCGGGGTCCCCACGCGGGCCAGGTCCGCGTGGGGGGGATCAGTAGGGCACCTCCGCCACCACCTCCGTGCCCTTGCCCGGCTCGGAGCGCACCCAGAAGCGCCCGCCCCGGGCCTCCACCCGCTCCCGCATCTGGGTGAGGCCGAAGCCCCCCAGGCCCTGGGCCTCGGGGTTTTGGAAGCCCCGGCCGTTGTCCCGCACCCTAAGCCGCGCCCCCCGCTCCCCCAAAGGCTCCAAGACCACCTCCACCCGGCTGGGCCGGGCGTGCTTGGCGGCGTTGGTGAGGGCCTCCTGCAGGACGCGAAAGAGCACCAGCTCGCTGGCCTGGGAAAGCCCTACCCCCTCGGGGAGGGAAAGCTGGACGCGGAAACCCGCCTGCTCCGCAAAGGCCTGGGCGTAGCGGCGCACGGACTCCAAAAAGCCGTAGCGCTCCAGGTCGATGGGCCTCAGGGCGAAGATGCTCCGCCGCACCTCGCGGATCTGCCCCCTAAGGGTCTCCTTCACCTCGGCGAGGGCCCTGAGGGCGGCCTCTTGGTCCTTGGCCAAAAGCCTCTCCGCCAGGTCCAGCTTCAGGGCCATGAAGGCCAGGCTCTGGGCGATGCCGTCGTGGATTTCCCGGGCGATGCGGGTGCGCTCCTCGTTGATGGCGAGCTCCTCGGCCCGGAGGTAGGCCTGGGCGTTCCGCACCGCCAGGGCCACCTGCGAGGCCAGGAAGGAGAGAAAGGGGATGCGCCGAGAGAGGTTTTTGCCCCGGAGGACCAAGACCCCCACCGTCTCCCGGGCCTTGAGGGGCAGGGCCAGGGTCCCCTCGGCCGCGAAAACCGGGCCCTCGAGGGCTCCCCTCCAGGCCCCCTCGGGCAGGAAGGGATGGGGGGGCAGGGGAAGCCCCCGCACCACCCGGGGCACCAAAAACCCCTCCTCGTCCAGAAGGAGCACGCCGGCCCCCTCGGCCTCGGCCCAGGCGCGGATCCGCTCCACCAGCCCCTCCAAAAGCCGGTCCAGGTTGGCCTCGGCCTTCAGGGCCTGGTCCACCTCGAAGAGGGTGAGGAGGTCGCGGCTTCGGGCCACCACCGACTGCAACGCCCCCGCCACCTCGTGGGCCAGGACCTCCAGGAACACCCGCTCCGGCTCCGGGGAACAGGCCTCCAGGTACCCCCTGAGCCCCGGAAGCTCCACCCGGACCCCCTCGCAGGCCTCCCCCGCGTGCACCCCCTCGGTCTCCAGGGCCACGGGGTAGCCCAGGGTCTCCCGCAGGGCCTGGGCGATGCGGTGGACCGCCTCCTCCAGGTTTTCGCTCTCCAGGGCCTCCCGGAAGACCCGGCCCGCGGCCAGGAGGCGGCGGTTGGCCTCCTCCAGGGCCTTCTCTGCCCGGGCCTTCTCCAGCACCTCCTGGGCGATCCACTCCAGGACGGCGTAGGTGACCAGGGGGCCCACCAGGCCGTAAAACCCCAGGCGGAGCCAGAGGAGGCCGTCCACCTGGCGGTAGGGGAGGAGGGCCAGCTCGAAGAGCACCACCACCCCGGCGATCAGGGGGGGCAGGAGGCCTTGGGCCAGGCGCACCAGGCGGTAGAGGCTGTGGCTAGCCATCCCTTCTCCCCATGGCGTAACGGCTTTGGTGCAGGAGGCCCCGCAGGAGCTGCACCTCTCCCGGGGAGAGGCGGGCCTTGTGGAAGATCCGCCGCAGGCGGCGCATGGCGTAAGGGAGGCGGTGGGGGTCGGCAAAGCCGATCTCGGCCACATACCGCTCCAGATCCGCAAAGAACCCCTCCAGGGCCCCCATCTCGGCCAGCTCCTCCCCCCCGCCCGGGGCCGCGTTCGGGAGGCCCGCCCGGTAGAGCTCGTAGGCGAAGACCACCACCGCCTGGGCCAGGTTGAGGGAGGGCTGCTCGGGGGCGGTGGGGATGTGGGCGATGAGGTGGGCCAGGTCCAGCTCCTGGTTGGTGAGGCCGAAGGTCTCCCGGCCGAAGACCAAGGCTGCCTGGCCCTTTACGGAGCGCACGTGCCCCGGAACCTCCCACACGGGCACCAGGGGGGCCGGGTAGAGCTCCCGGGGCCTCCCGGTGGTGGCCACTACCAGCTGCACTCCCGCCAGGGCCTTCTCCAGGCTGGCCACCGCCACCGCCCGGTCCAGCACCTCCGCCGCGTGCACCGCCAGCCAGTAGGCTTCCCGGGCCCAAGGGGGGCCCACCCGGGGGGAGGGGTTCACCAGGTAGAGCTCCTCCAGGCCGAAGTTGCGCATGGCCCGGGCCACCGCCCCCACGTTCATGGGTTCCTGGGGCTCCACCAGCACCACCCGCGGGGGCCTGGGCATGGCACCTCCTTAAGGGATGGGGGGCTCCGGGACAAGCCCTCCCTCCCCCAGAAGCCCCTCCGGCCCCTGGGCCGGAGGGGAGGGGGCCTGGGGCACCCGGCCCTCGGGGACCAGGACCTCCACCCCTCCTTCCGCGGGGAGGCCGGAGGCCAGGTCCACCCGCACCCGCACCAGGCCCGGCGGTGGGGGGAAATCCCCCCCGGGGCGGCCCCGCAGGGCCTCGGTCACGAAGTCCCGCCAGATGGGGGGGTTGACCACGGAGCTCGAGGGCTCCCTCCCCCCCATCCGGAGGGGCTGGTTGTCGTCCCGCCCCACCCAGACCACCGCGGAAAGCCCCCGGGTGACCCCGGCAAACCAGAGGTCGCGGGCCTCGTTGGTGGTCCCCGTCTTCCCCCCCACCACCCGGCCGGGCACCCGGGCCCGGTGGCCCAGGCCCCGCTCCCCCAGGTCGTAGACAAAGCCCTTCAGGAGGTCCCAGCCCTGGTAGGCGGCCAGGGGGTCGAAGAGGCGGCGCCGCTCGGGCCGGGCCTCGAAGAGGACCCGGCCCTGGGCGTCCTCCACCCGCTTGACGAAGAGGGGGGTCACCCGGTAGCCCCCGTTGGCGAAGGCGGCGTAGGCCGCCGCCAGATCCACCGGGGTGACGGAGGCCCCCCCGATGGCGATGGCCAGGGTGGGGTAGCGCACGGCGAACCCCGCCTGGGCCAGCTTCTCCGCCACCCGCTCCACCCCCACCGCCTGGGCGGTGTACACCGCGGGCAGGTTGAGGGAGAGGTTGTGGGCCTGGCGCAGGGTGACCTCCCGGTTCAGGAAGGTACCGGAGAAGTTCCGGGGCCGCCAGATCCCCCCGGGCTGGCTGGGGTCGGGAAACTCCAGGGGGCGATCGGGCACGGGGGTGGCCTGGGTCCAGCCCGCCTCGAAGGCGGTGGCGTAGACCAAGGGCTTCACCGCGCTCCCCGGGTTCCGGAGGGCCCGGGTGGCCCGGTTGTACTCGTCCCCCTCCCGGCGCACCCCCCCCACCAGGGCCAGGACCTCCCCGGTCTCGGGGTCCAGGCCCACCAGGGCCAGCTCCGCCCCGTCGGGCAGCCGCGCGTTCCGGGCCGCGGCCTCCGCCGCCCGCTGCATGGCGGGGTCCAGGGTGGTGTAGACCCGCAGCCCCCCCTGGCCGTAGACCTTCTCCCGGCCGAAGCGGGCCTCCAGAAAGCGGCGCACCTCCAGAACGAAGTGGGGGGCCATGCGGTAGTCCAGCTGCCGCAGGATCCGGGCCTCGGGGTCCACCAGCTCGGCCTCCAGGAGGTTCCCCTCCTCGTCGTAACGGACCCGCCACCCCCTAGGGGCGATGGGCTCCCGCCAGGCGGCCTCCGCCGCCTCGGGGCTCACCCAGCCCTCGGCCACCATCTGGTCCAGGAGGAAGCGCATCCGCCCCCGCACCCCCTTGAGGTCGGCGTAACGGGCGTTGGGAGCGGGCACCAGGGAGGCCAGGTAGAGGCCCTCGGCCAAGGTGAGGGCCGCGGGGTCCTTGCCGAAGTAAGCCTCCGCTGCCCCCTTGATCCCCACGGCGTTGCCCCCCCAGGGGACCACGTTCAGGTACATCTCCAGGATCTCCGCCTTGGTGTAGCGCCGCTCCACCTCCAGGGCCAGGACCCACTCCTTGAACTTGCGCTCCAGGGAGCGGTCCTGGGCCAGGTCGCGGAGGAGGGTGTTCTTCAGGACCTGGGTGGTGATGGTGCTCCCCCCCTGGAGATCCCCCCGCAGGATGGCGTAGAGGGCACCAAAGAGCCGCACGAGGTCCACCCCGTAGTGCCCGAAGAAGCGGCGGTCCTCGGAGAAGACCAGGGCGGCCACCGCCGCCGGGGAAACCTCCCCGAGGCGCACCAGGCCGCGGCGGATGGCCCGCCCCTCCTCCACGCTGGCGATCTGGGCCAGGGGGGTACCGTCCCGGGCGTAGAGGGTGGAGGTGGCGGTGAGGCGGAGCCGGTCCAGCTGGGAGAGGTCGGGGAGGTCGCGGGTGTGGGCGTAGGCCAGGTAGCCCAAAGCCAGCCCCGCCCCGGCCAGGAGGCCGGCCAGGAGGAGAAGGGCCAGACGCAGGGCCCGCACGCCCACCAGTTTACCCAAGTTCCCCACCCATCCCCAGGAAGCGGAAGAGCTTCTCCCGGGTGAGGGGCTTTTCCAGGGGCACCACCCGCACCACCTCCGCCGTGGTGCGGAGCTTTTCCGAAGGGGCGATCAACACGGCCAGAGGGATCGCCTTGAGGCGCTTCACGTGCTTGATGCGGGCGGCGGCGGCGAAAGGGTCCACGTCCAGCTCCTCGTCCAGCAGGATGTAGCGGGGGGTGTGGTCCAGGAGCCAGAAGAGGCCTTCCCGGGCGGAGTCAAAGTAGCGGAGGGGCAGGCCCCTTTCCGAGAGCACCAGGTCTATGTAGGCCCTGAGCGCCTCGTTGCGGCTTAATAGGAGCAAACCCGGATAATCCGCCGCCACGGGGCCATCCTACCGAAGGGATGCGAAAGGGATGTGAAAAGGGATGGCTGGGGCGCGTGGACTCGAACCACGACCGGCGGATCCAAAGTCCGCTGTCCTGCCATTAGACGACGCCCCAGCGTCCAAGGGGGATTGTAGGGCAAGGGCGCCTCGGCGTCAAACCCTCCGGCCTCAGACGCTGAAGAGGATGTGGAGCACGTCCCCGTCCTGCACCTCGTACTCCTTGCCCTCCAGGCGCACCCAGCCCCGCTCCCTGGCCCTGGCCCACCCCCCGGCCTCCACCAGCTTTTCCCAGGGGATGACCTCGGCGCGGATGAAGCCCCGCTCCATGTCGGAGTGGATCTCCCCCGCGGCCTCGGGGGCCCTGGCCCCCCGGCGCACGGTCCAGGCCCGGACCTCCTTCTCCCCGGCGGTGAAGAAGGTCTGGAGGCCCAAGGCCCGGTAGCCGGCCCGGGCCAGGCGTTGCAGACCGCTCTCCTCGAGGCCGTAGGCGGCCAAGAGCTCCCCCGCCTCCTCCGGGGGAAGCTCGGCCAGCTCCGCCTCCAGCCGGGCGGAAACCACCACCACCTCCGCCCCCTCGGCCCGGGCCTTCTCCCGCACCGCCTGGACGTGGGGGTTCCCCTCCCCCTCGGGCAGGTCCGCCTCGGCCACGTTGGCCACGTAGATCACGGGCTTGGCGGTGAGGAGGGGGACTTCCCTGAGGAAGCGGCGGACCTCCTCCGAAGGGGGGAAAGCGCGGGCGGGCCTGCCCCCTTGCAGGTGGGCCTGGAGGGCCTCCGCCGCCTCCAGGAGGGGGAGAAGCTCCCGGCCCGCCCGGGCCTCCTTGCGGAGGCGCTCCAGGCGCCTTTCCAAGGCGGCGAGGTCCGCCAGGAGGAGCTCGGTCTCCACCACCTCCGCATCCTCCAGGGGGTCCACCCGGCCCATCACGTGCACCACCTGGGGGTCGGGGAAGCAGCGGAGGACGTGGGCGATGGCCGCCACCTCCCGGATGTGGGCCAGGAACTGGTTGCCCAGGCCCTCCCCCCGGTGGGCCCCTCGCACCAGGCCGGCGATGTCCACGAACTCCACGTGGGTGGGGACCACGGGGGGCACCCGCTCCCCCTTGGCGAAAACCCGCTGCAGGGCGTAAAGCCTCTCGTCCCTAAGGGGCACCACCCCCACGTTCTTGTCGATGGTGGCGAAGGGGTAGTTGGCCGCGAGGGCGTTCGCCCGGGTGAGGGCGTTGAAGAGGGTGGATTTGCCCACGTTGGGCAGACCGACAATGCCTACTCCCAGCATCTCGACCTCAAAAAAGGCCCCGCTTTGGGGCCTCTACCCATCCTATCACGCTCGTTGCGTATGATGGCGGGGTATGGACCTGGCCGCCCACATCGACCACACCCTCCTCAAGCCCACCGCCACCCCGGAAGAGGTCTTGAAAGCGGCGGAGGAGGCGCTGGCGCACGGCTTCTTCGGCCTCTGCATCCCCCCCTCCTACGTGGACCTGGTGCGGGAACGCTACCCCCACGCCCCTTTCCGCCTGGTGACGGTGGTGGGCTTCCCCCTGGGGTATGGGGATAAGGAGGTGAAGGCCCTCGAGGCCGCCCTGGCCTGCGCCCGGGGGGCGGACGAGGTGGACCTGGTGGTCCACCTGGGCCGGGCCCGGGCGGGGGATTTCGCCTATGTGGAGGCGGAGGTGCGGGCCGTGCGCCGGGCGGCGCCGAGGGCCGTCCTCAAAGCCATCCTGGAGACCGGCCACTTCGCCCCCGAGGAGCTGGCGGCCCTGGCCGAGGCCGCCATAGGGGGCGGGGCCGACTTCCTCAAGACCTCCACCGGCTTCGGCCCCCGGGGGGCCACGGTGGAGGACGTGGAGCTCCTGGTGCGGGTAGCCCGGGGCCGGGCAAGGGTGAAGGCGGCGGGGGGGATCCGCGACCGCAAGACCGCCCTGAGGCTTTTGCAGGCGGGGGCCAGCCGGCTCGGCACCTCCAGCGGGGTGGCCCTGGTGGCGGGCGAGGAGGGGCATGGGTACTAGGAGGCGGAGGCGCCAGGCCACCCTAGGCGGGCTCCCGGGCTACCTGGTCCTCCTCGTCCTTCTCCTCCTTTGGGCCTACCAGGAGCTGCGCCCCGGTCCCCCGCTTCCCGAGCCGGAACCCGCGGCCGGGGAGGCGGAAGTCTACTTCATGCCCCAGGAGGGGGAGGCCGCCCGGGCCCGCCTGGTGGCCCTGGTGGAGGGGGCGGAGGCCAGCCTGGAGGGGGCCTTCTACGAGTTCCGCGACCTGGAGGTGGCCCGGGCCCTCCTGCGGGCCCAAGAAAAGGGGGTAAGGGTGCGGCTTTACGGGGAGAGCGACTTCCGCCAGGACTTCCGCCGCTACCTGGTGGGGGCCCTCCTGGGCCAGCGGGGGGAAACGCCCCGGGTGCCCCAGGCGGCCCTCCGGGACCAGATCCGGCCCCTCTCCTTCGACTGCGAGGAGGTCGCCCGCATCCCCGTCTGCTTCGACGAGCGGGAGGGGTTCATGCACCACAAGTTCCTGGTGGCGGACGGAAAGGCGGTCTGGACGGGGAGCGCCAACCTGAGCGGGAACGCCTTCGCCCGCAACCACGAAAACAGCCTCCTCCTCCTCTCCCCCACCCTGGCCGAGGGCTTCCGCCGGGAGTTCGAGGCCCTCTTCCGGGGGGAGAAGGAGGGCCTGGGGCAGCCCGTCCCCTTCCGCCTGGCCGAACCGGAGGCCCAGGGAATGGCCTACTTCAGCCCCCGGGGAGGGGAGGCCACGCGGCAGGCCATCTTGGAAAGGCTGCGGGAGGCCCGGGAGGAGGTCCTGGTGGCCGCCTTCGTCCTAAGCGACCGGGAGGTGGTGCGGGCCCTGGGGGCAGCCCGGGAGCGGGGGGTGCGGGTGCGGGTGCTCCTGGAGACCCGCAACCTGCGGGACAGCCGCCACCAGGACCTCCTGGCCCTGGGGGTGGAGGTGCGCCAGGACGGCAACCCCTATACCATGCACCATAAGGTGATGGTGGTGGACGGCGCCTGGGTGATTACCGGAAGCTACAACTTCTCCCTGCGCGCGTGGCAGACAAACAACGAAAACCTCCTGGTCTTCTGGAGCCCCAAGCTGGCGGCCCGTTACCGGGAGGAGGTGCTGCGGCTGTGGGAGGAGGGACGCCCCCTTTAGTCCTCACCCTGGCCTCGGGGAGCCCCCGGCGCAGGGCCCTCCTGGAGGCCCTGGGCTACCCCTTGCGGGTGGTCCCCCCTAAGGTGGCGGAGGAGGGCCTGGGCCTACCCCCCAGGGAGCTGGCCCGGGAGCTCGCCCAGGCCAAGGGGGAGAGCGTGCCCGGCGAATGGGTTCTGGCCGCGGACACGGTGGTGGACCTGGACGGCCAGGTCCTGGGGAAGCCCAGGGACAGGGAGGAAAACCGCATCTTCCTCCAGCTCCTCTCCGGCCGGGCCCACCGGGTGCACACCGCCTTCTACCTGCGCACCCCCGGGGAGGCGGTGGTGGAGGTGCACACCGCCCGGGTCCGCTTCCGCAGCCTTTCCCAGGAGGAGATCGCCTGGTACGTGGACAGCGGGGAGGGCCTGGACAAGGCGGGGGGCTACGGAGCCCAGGGCCTGGGGATGGCCCTCTTGGCAGGGGTGGAGGGGGACTTTTACACGGTGGTGGGCCTGCCCGTGGCCCGGGTGTTCGCCCTGCTTTGGGAAAGGGGGTTCCGGCCGTGAGCGAGAGGGCCTTGCGACGGGGGCTCTTCCTCCTCCTCCTCTTCCTGGGGCTGGCCCTGGCCGCCCTCACCCGGCCCCTGGCCCCGGGCCTGGCCCTGAACCTCTCCCCCCTCACCGCCCCCCTCCCCGCCCTGGGCCACCGCCTGGGGCAGAACCTGCGGGCCGGGATGGGGGCCCTTTTGGACCGGCGGGACCTCCTTGCGGAAAACCGCGCCCTGCGGGAACGGGTGGCCCTCCTGGAGGGGGAGAACCGCCGGCTGACCCTGGAGGTGGAGCGCCTCTCCCGGGTCCTGGAGGTGCGCCAGCTCCAGGCTCCCGGGGTGGTGGCGGTGGCCCCGGTGGTGGGGGAGGACCTCTCCGGCCTCTACCGCCGCCTCCTCCTGGGCTTGGGGGAGCGGGACGGGCTGCGGCCCGGCATGCCCGTCACCGCCCCCCAGGGCCTGGTGGGGCTCGTGGTGGAAGTGGGGGAGCGGCAAGCCCTGGTGCGCACCCTCCTGGACCCGGAGAGCCAGGTGGGGGTGCGCCCCGAGGGGGGGCCAGGCCGGGGGGTCGCCCGGGGGGCCCCCCCGGACCGGCTGGTGGCGGAGTTCCCCCCCACGGTCCGGGTGGAGCCCGGCGACCTCCTCCTCACCGGGGCCCCCCTCGGCCTTTTCCCCGACGGCATCCCCGTGGGCCGGGTGGAGCGGGTGGAGAGGGTGCAGGGGGGGCTCAAGCAAAGGGCCTGGGTGCGGCCTTTGGTGGAGCTCTCCCTCCTGGAGGAGGTGATCGTCCTAAGGCCCCTATGAAGGCGCCCTTGGCCCTCCTCCTCACCCTCTTCCTGGCCGGGCTCCTGGGGGCCCTGTGGCCCCAGGGGCTCATGGCCCCCGACCTCTTCCTGGTCCTCGCCCTTTGGTACGCCCACGGGCGGCCCTACTACCTGGGCCTCCCCATGGCCTTCCTCCTGGGGCTTTTGCAGGACCTCCTGGGCTTCGGCCTCTTGGGCCTGCACGCGGTGGGCCTCCTGAGCGGGGCCTACGCCTTCTACGCCGCAGGAGAGCGCCTGGCCGCCCGGGAAACCCCAGGGGTCCTCCTGGCCTTTCTAGCCGCCTTCGCTGCCAAGTGGGCCGGCTACTTCCTGGTGGCCTACTGGCTGCGCCTGGACCTGCCCCCCTTGCTGCTGGGGGACATCCTCCTCGAGGGGCTCCTCACCCTGCCCCTCTTCCTCCTGGCCTCGCGGCTCGCCGGACCCGCCAGCCAGCCATGACCGGACGCCTTTACGCTCTCCTCCTCTTCCTCCTCCTCTCCTTGGGCCTTCTGGGCCTCAGGGCCTACCAGCTCCAGGTGCTGGAGCACGAGCGCTACGCCCTGCGCAGCCAGGGCAACCACCTGAAGGCCGAGGGCATCCCCGCCCCCCGGGGGCGGATCCTGGACCGCAAGGGGCGGGTGATCGCGGAGGACCGCCTGGTGGTGGACCTGGTCTACCAGGGGGGGGAGGTGGCCTTCCCCGAGCGGCTCCTGCCCCTTCTGGGCCTGGAAGCCCTCCCCCCGGCGGAGGGGCCCACGGTACTCCGGGCCGGGGTGCCGGAGGACCTCCTCCCCACCCTGGCGGAGCTCACCGCCGGACAGACCAACCTGAGGCTTTCCGAGCGCATCGAGCGCCACTACCCCAACCCCCTCTCCGGCCCCGTCCTGGGGTACGTCCTCCAGGCCAACCCCCAGCAGGTGGCCCAGGGCTACCACCCCGAGGAGCAGGCGGGCCAGGCGGGCCTCGAGGCCGCCCTGGAACCCCACCTGCGGGGCCGGCGGGGGGTGCGGACGGTGGAGGTGAACGTCCGCGGGGAGCGCCTGCGGGAAACCGTCCTGGAGGAGCCCACCCCCGGACAGGACGTGGTCCTCACCCTGGACCTGGAGCTGCAGCGGGCGGCGGAACGAGCCTTGGAGGAGGCCCTGGCCGACATCAACGAGGGCCGCAGGCGCAACGGCCTGCCCCCCTTAAGGCGGGTGCGGGGGGCCATCGTGGCCCTGGACCCCCGGACGGGGGAGGTTCTGGCCATGGCCAGCGCCCCCTCCTTCGACCCCGGCCTCTTCGCCCGCCGCCCCGTGCCCCGGGAGGTGCAAGCCCTCCTCCAGGACCCCGACCTCCCCCTGCTGAACCGGGCGGTCCAGCCCTACATCCCGGGGTCGGTCTTCAAGCTGGCCAGCAGCTACGCCCTCCTGGAGGAAGGGTACGTGGGGCCCACCACCGCCTTTCGCTGCCCGGCGGCCCTGGTCTACGGGGGCCAGACCCGGCGTAACTGGGCCCGGTGGGACATGGGCCCCATGCGGGTGCAGGAGGCCATCGCCTGGAGCTGCAACACCTGGTACTACCAGGCGGTGGCCCAGGATCCCCTGGGGGTGGTGGACCGCCTGGCCCAGCGGGCCCGCCTCCTGGGCCTGGGGGAGCCCAGCGGCCTGGAGATCCCCGAGCGCATCGGCCTCCTGCCCACCCGGGCCTGGAAGCAGGAGGCCCTCCGGGAGCCCTGGTACCCCGGGGAGACCCTTTCGGTGGCCATCGGCCAGGGCCCCATCCTGGTGACCCCGGTCCAGGTGGCCCGGATGCTGGCCACCATCGCCAACGGGGGGGAAAAGCCCACCTTGCGCCTGGTGAAGCGGGTGGGGGACCAGGAGACCCGGCCCCGGCTGGAATCCGTCCCGGGACGGCACTGGACGGTCCTCCAGGAAGGCCTGCGGCGCACCGTCCGCGAGGGCACCGCCCGGCACGTGTTGGGGAACTTCCCCGTGCCCACCGGGGGGAAGACGGGGACCGCGGAAACCCCGGGCAAGCGGCCGGGAACGGAGCACGCCTGGTACATGGGCTACGGCCCCGCGGAGCCGGGCACCCCCTACCCCCCCCTGGTGGTGGTGGCCTTCTTCGAGAACGGGGGGGAGGGGAGCCGGGTGGCCCTGCCCGCGGTGCGCAAGGTGATGGAGGCCTACTGGCGGGTAGGGAGCGAGGAAGGGCGCTCCCGGTAAAATGCCCCCATGCGGCTTCGCGCCAGCGCCAAGGCCCTGGCCCTGCGCCTGGACGGGGGGGAGACCCCGGAGGCCATCCGCGGCCTGAGCCTGCCCGAGGGCCTGCCCCTGGAGGTGGAAGTGGCCGCCCCCGTAGGCCAGGAGGTCCTCCAGGCCCTCCTGGAGCTGGGCCGCCCCCTCACCCTGGTACCCCCCCGGGGCCGCCCCACCCCGGGCACCCTAGTGGCGGCCAAAACCCTGCGGGCCGGGGAGCGGGTGGAACACCCGGGCACGGTGGTGGTCCTGGGGGACGTGAACCCCGGGGCCGAGGTGGCGGCCGGGGGGGACGTGATCGTGGTGGGAAAGCTCCGGGGCCTGGCCCACGCCGGGGCGGGGGGGGACGAGGGGCGCTTCATCTTCGCCCTGGAGCTCTCCGCCAAGCAGCTGCGCATCGGAAGCCTCCTGGCCCAGGCCCCGGAGGGGGCCCAGGCCCGGGGACCGGAGCTGGCCCGGGTGGAGGAGGGACGGATCGTGGTGGAGCCCTGGGCTAAAAGGCGATCGTCCCCGTAGCCACCCCGTGGCGCTGGAGGACCAGGTAGATCACCCAACCGCTCAGGGCCACGTAGAGCCAGACGGGGACCAGCACCCGGGCCCAACGCCGGTGGGCGGTGAACTCCCCCCTGAAGGCCCGCCAGATCACGTAGAGGGCCAGAGGGCCGTTGAGGGCGGCCAAAACGGTGTGGGTGAGGAGGAGGAGGTAGTAGGCGGTTCGCCACTCCTCCGGACCCCCGTAGGCGGTGGTGCCGTAAAGGCCCCACTTGGTGAGGTAGAAGACCAAAAAGAGGGCGGCCAGGACGGTGGCCGTCAGCATGGCCCGGGGGTGCCAGACCCGGTCCCCCCGCCGGATGAAGACCAACCCCACCACCAAGGCCAGACCCGAGAGCAGGATGGCCACCACCGCCAAAAGTCCCAGAAGCTCCTTCATCCCCGTTCCCCCAAGCGCTCGGCCCAAAGGCGCGCAGGCTCCAGACGGGCCGTGCGGGCGTAGCTGTACCCCCTGAGGTAGTGCTCCTCCCTGCCCAAAAGCTGGTGCAGGCGCAGGTAGACCACCGCCAAAAGCCCGTCCCGCTCCCTCCCCGGGGGCAGGCGGTGCAGGCGCTTGGCGATCTCCTGGAGCCTCGAGGCCTGCCCCGCCTCCAAAGGGGTCTCCCGCAGGGCCCGCGCCAACTCGGGCAGGGTCTCGCCCAAAGGCCGCATACCCCTATGAGGCTACCACGGCCGGGCCTAGGGAATGCGGCGGCTGGCACGGTTGCCCGCGGCGTCCACGGCGATGATCACCGCCCCCGCGGGGACCTCGGCCAAGAAGGCCACCGTGGGCTCCTTGGGCAGGGAAAGGGGGGTGAAGCGGTTCCCCACCTGGACCACCACCCGGTCCACCAGGACGTTGTCCTCCACCCGCCCGTACACCCGGTAGAGGTTCCCCTCCCGCTCCAGGCGCTCTACCAGGATGCGGGGGGGCTCGGCGTCCAGGACCAGGGGCACCCGCTTCCTCCCCCGGTTGCCCACCCCGTCCTCGGCCTCCAAGAGGAGCTCCACCCGGCCCGAGGCCGGGGCCTGGAGGCGGAAGCGGAACTGGACCAGCTGCCGCCCCCGCTCCCCCTCGGGGAGGAGCTGTTGCCCGTTGGCCCACACCCCCAGCACCCCCGAGGGATCGAAGGCGTAGCCCCGCACCACGAGCTCCCCCCCTGGGGCCACCGCACCTCCTAAGGGCTCCACCAGGCCGATCTCCGGGGGGGCGGTGTCGGGCCGGGCGCAGGCGGAGAGAAGGGCAAGGAGAAGGAGGGGACGCCAGCGCATCCCCTCCAGTCTAACCAGGAAAATCAGAAGCCGAAGTTAGCCCCGACCTTCAGGTAGTAGAGGAAGGCCCCACCCCCGCCAAAAGCGTAGGTGGGCTGGAACTCTACAAACCCCACCACAGGGGTTCCAGGTAAGGAGGCCCGGATCCCCAAGGTCCCATGCACGCCGAAGTCGGTGTTGCCTGCGAACAGCCAGAAATTGGCCCCGGCACCCAAATAAGGCGTGGCAGGCAGGTCAGGCACAGCCAACGGCAAGAGGACATCGCCGCTAAAACCGGTTATAAGCACCCCTGCTGCCGAGGTAAAGTCAAGCCCTGCCCTCACCTCGGGCATCCCAGGCCCCAGAGGCATTCCCGCATGCAAGCCGATGTTAAAAAGGTTGACCCCACCGCCACCAAACAGGCCTAGATGCCCGCCCGCATACGGGGACTGCGCAAAGGCTAAACCGAGAGCAAGCAGGACTGCCAAAAAGAGCTTTTTCATCATACACCTCCTGAGCCGGCCCAGAGATAGGGAGCGCCCATGCCCTACTACACCGGGCCTATTTCATCTTATCAAAACCGTTCTTTCCGTCAAGTGGTGTACAGGGCGTTGATGCGCACGTACCCCTCCGTGAGGTCGCACCCCCAGGCCACCCCCTCCCCCTTCCCTTCCCCCAGGTCCACGAGGACCTCCACCTCCTCCGCCCGCATGGCCTCCCCCGCCGCCCGGCGGTCGAAGGGCAGGGCCTCCCCCGCATAGAGGGGGATTCCCTGCAGGGCGATGCGCACCCTGAGGGGGTCAAACCGGGCCCCGGAGTTCCCCAGGGCGGCTAGAATCCTGCCCCAGTTGGGGTCGTTGCCGTAAAGGGCGCTCTTCCAGAGGGCGCTTCCCGCTATGGCCCTGGCCGCCCGCCGGGCCTCCTCCTCCGTGGCCGCCCCCACCACCCGCACGGCCATGAGCTTGGTGGCCCCCTCCCCGTCCCGGGCGATCTTGCGGGCGAGCTCCCTCGCCACCCCCTCCACCGCCTCCAGGAGGGTTCCTAAGGGCACCTCGCCGTAGGCGCCGTTGGCCATGAGGAGGGCCAGGTCGTTGGTGGAGGTGTCCCCGTCCACGGTCACCTGGTTGAAGGTGCGGTCCACAACCCCCCGCCAGGCCTCCCTGAGGGCCTCCTGGGGCACGCGGGCGTCCGTCACCAGGAAGGCCAGCAGGGTGGCCATGTTGGGGTGGATCATGCCGCTGCCCTTGGCCACGCCCACGATGCGAGCCCCCGCCACCTCGGCCTCGGCCACCTTGGGCACCAGGTCCGTGGTGAGGATGGCCTCGGCGAAGGCGTCGGCCTCCGGGGTGAGGGGGATCTGGGGGAGGCCCCCCTCCACCCTCTCCACCGGCAGGGGGACCCCGATCACCCCGGTGGAGGCGGTGAGGACCTCCTCGGGAACCACCCCAAGCCGTCGGGCGGCGGCCTCCGCCATCCTCCGGTCGTCGGAAAACCCCCGCTCCCCCGTGGCGCAGTTGGCGTTTCCCGCGTTCACCACCACCGCCCTCAGGGCCCTTCCCGAGGCGTAAAGCTCCCGCCCCCGCTGGACCGAGGGGGCCGCGGCCCGGTTCCGCGTGGCGGCATAGGCCCAAGCCGCGGGCAGGCCGGAAACCAAAAGGGCCAGATCCGGCTTGCCGGAAGGCTTGATGCCCGCCCGGGTGGCCCCCGCACGGAAACCTCTGGGGAGCTTCACGGCCATAGACCCTCCTTGGGCAGCGCCGTCTCTTCGGGGAAACCCATCATGAGGTTAAGGTTTTGCACCGCCTGCCCCGCCATGCCCTTCACCAGGTTGTCCAGGGCGGCGAAGACCAGGACCCGGCCCGTGCGCGCCTCGTAGAGGGGCTTGAGGTCCACCCGGTTGGAGCCGTAGGTGCCCTTGGTCTCCGGCAAAGCCTCCCGCAACACCCGCACAAAGGGCTCCCGGGCATAGAAGTCCCCGTAGAGCTCGTCCAAAACCTCCTGGCGCCAATCCCCCTCCACCTCCGCCTCGGCGGTCACCAGGATGCCCCGGGTCATGGGCACCAGGTGGGGGGTGAAGGCGAGGCGGACCTCCCCGGCCTCCCCGTGGGTCCGCACCGGGCGGCCCTGGGCCAGGAGGCGGCCTAGGTTTCGCTCCATCTCCGGGATGTGGCGGTGGGTGCCCCCCACCCTGTAGGGCTTGAGGTTCTCGTTCACCTCGGCGTAGAAGGTGCCCTCCCCCTCCCGCCCGGCCCCGGAAACCCCGCTTAAGCCCACCACGAAGGCGCCCTTCAAGGCCCCCGCCGCCGCCAGGGGGGCCAGGGCCAGGGTGGCGGCGGTCACGTAACAGCCGGGGTTGGCCACGAGCCGCGCCTCCCTTATCTCCTCCCGGTGGAGCTCGGGCAAGCCGTAGATCGCCTCCCGATAAAGGGTGGGGCTTTGGTGGGGGATGCCGTACCAGGCCTCGTAGACCCCGGGGGGCAGGCGGAAGTCCCCGGAGAGGTCGATGACCCGCTTGCCCATCGCCAGCGCCCTGGGGGCGATTTCCATGGCCAGGCCATTGGGAAGGGCGAGGAAGACCACCTCAGAGCGCTCCAGGACCTCTTCCTGGGAGGCGAAGGGCCGTTCGTCCCAAAGCTGGGGCCAGGCGGCAGCGAGGGGCTTCCCCTGGTGCTTGCGGCTGGAGAAGCCCACGAGTTCCACCCCGGGGTGGGCCTTCAGAAGCCGGAGGAGCTCCCCTCCCCCGTAGCCCGAGGCCCCCAGGAGGCCCACCCTTACCACGACGCCCTCCGGGCCCCGCCCCCTCGAGGCCTCCACCGGGGGCCTTGGGGGCGGCGAGGCGCCCATAGCGCCCTCGGGAAGAGGGATGGGATCCGCACCATACCCTTAGCCTAGCAGGGCGAGGAGGACCGCCTTGGCGGTGTGCAGGCGGTTTTCCGCCTGGTCGAAGACCCGGCTCCTGGGGCCGTGGACCGCCTCCTCCGTGGTCTCCTCCCCGTAGTGGGCCGGGAGGCAGTGGAGGAAGAGGCCTTGGGGGTGGAGGAGGGCCAGGAGCTCCCCGTTCACCTGGAAGCCCTGGAAGTCCCGGAGGCGCCGCTCCCGCTCCTCCTCCTGGCCCATGCTGGTCCAGACATCGGTGTAGAGGGCGTGGGCCCCAAAGGCGGCCTCCTTGGGATCGTGGGTGAGGAGGGCCCCCGCCCTGCGCAGCAAAGAGGGGTCGGGCTCGTAGCCCCTGGGGGTGGCCACCCGCACCCTGAGGCCCACCAGGGGGGCCACCTCCAGGAGGGAGTGGAGGACGTTGTTCCCGTCCCCTACCCAGGCCACCTCCAGGCCCGAAAGCCCGCCGAAGGCCTCCTTCAGGGTGAGAAGGTCCGCCAGGGCCTGCAGGGGATGGGCCCGGTCGGAGAGGGCGTTCACCACGGGAATCCGCGCGTGGCGGGCTAGGGCCTCCACCGTCTCGTGGCGGTAGACCCGGGCGGCGATCCCTTCCACGAAGCGCTCCAGGTTTTTGGCCACGTCCCGCACCGGCTCCCGTTCCCCGATCCCCACCTGCTTCTGGTCCAGGTAGAGGGCGTGCCCCCCCAGGTGGAGCATGGCCACCTCCAGGGTGGTGCGGGTGCGCAAGGAGGGCTTTTCGAAGAGCAGGGCCAGGACCCTGCCCTTCAGGTCCTCCCCCCGGTAGCGCTCCCGCTTGAGGCCCTCCGCCAGGAGCAGGAGGCTTTCCACCTCCTTGGGGCCGTAGGCCGAGAAGTCCAGAAGGTCCTTGGGCCGGGTGAGGGCGTCTCCCGCCATGAGGCCTCCAGGATACCCCAAGCCTGCAAAGTTATGCAAGGCCCTACGCCCGGCTCCAGGGCACGCACAGCACAGGCAGCGGGCTCACGAAGGGCTCCGCGTAGTCCACCCCCAGGTAGTTCCCCCAGTGGCGCCGGAGGGCCCGCCGGGCCTCCACCCCCTTGGGCCCCACCGTCTCGCTTACCCCCTCCCCGGAAAACTGGCTTTTGTAGGCCCGGACCGCGGCCTCCCACCGGTCGATGAAGGCGGAGATCTTCACCAGGAAGCTGGGGGTGAAGGGGTGGTTTCCCGGGTAGAAGAAGAGCCTTTCCACCCGGTGGGGCTCCCCCTCCAGGGGGGCCTTACCGAGGCCCGCCAGGTGCACCGCCGCCACCGCCAGGCGGCTCGCTGCGGTGTGGTCGGGGTGGCGGTCGGCCTCGAGGGGGGCCAGCACGACCCGGGGACGAAGCCCCCTCAGGGCCGCCGCCAGGGAAAGCCGCTGCTCCGCCACGTCGGCAAGCCCCCCGTCCGGCAGGCCCAGGTTGCCCCTGTAGTCCAGCCCCAGGATGCGGCTGGCCTCGGCCACCTCCCTCGCCCTTTCCTCCGGGGTGCCCTTGGAGCCCATCTCCCCCCGGGTGAGGTCCAGGATGCCGGTGGAAAGCCCTTCCGCCTTGGCCCGGGCCAGGGTGCCCCCGCACCCCAGCTCCCCGTCGTCGGGGTGGGGGGCGAGGACCAGAAGGTCAAGCACGGCCCTCCCCCTCCAAAAGGCCTCGCAAAAAAGCGCTCAACTCGGGAACCTTGCGGACCACGCTATCCCAGTTCCCGAACCCCCAAAGCGCGAGGGGTAGCCGCCTGAGCCCGCAATAGGGCGAGGATTTCCTTCGGCTCCACACCTCGAGTCTAGCGAATCTCGGCCCTCTCGCCCAGCCGCCTCTCCGTGCCCGCCTGAAGCCGCCTCAGGTTGTCCCGGTGCGTCCAGAAGACGAGGAGGGCCATGAGGGCCACGGTGAGGAGGAGCCAGGGGGGCCGCCCCAGGGCCAGGGCCAGGACCACGGCCGCCACCCCCCCGGCCAGGCTCCCCGCGGACACGTACCGGGTGAGGAGGGTCACGGAAACCCCGATGGGAAAGGTCCACAGGGCCAGGGCGGGGTCCAGGAAGAGGAGGGTGCCGAAACTGGTGGCCACCCCCTTCCCCCCCCGGAAGCGGAGGAAGAGGGAGTGGTTGTGCCCCAGGACCGCCGCCAGGGCCACGCCGCCCAGGAGGGCCCCCTCCACCCCGGCCGCCCGGGCTAGGAGGACGGCGATGCCGCCCTTGAAGGCGTCGAAGAGGGCCACCGCCAGGGCAGGGCCCGGCCCCAGGGCCCTCAGGGCGTTGGTGGCCCCGATGTTCCCCGAGCCCACCCGGCGGAGGTCCACCCCATAGGCCCGGGCCACCAGCACCCCGGAGGGCACGGACCCGAAGAGGTACGCCAACACGAGGGCCAAAAGCGCGGACGCCATGGGTAGGATTTTAGCTGCTGGCGGAGGTGTAGCTGCGGAGGGCGAAGCGGAAAAACCCCCGGGCGAGGAGGAGGAGGGAGGCCGCCAGGGCCAGGGCCCAGAGGACCCCCTCCCCCCGGCCCAAGGCCGCCTCCGCGGGCACGGTGGTGAGGAAGGCCACGGGCACCACGAAGGTGAAGAAGACCCGGTAGAGGGCGGGGTAGGCCCCCACGGGAAAGCGCCCCGCCTCCAGAAGCCCCCTGAGGACCTCGGTGACGTTGTAGATCTTCACGAACCAGATGCTGGTGGTGGCCAGGAGGAACCAGAGGCTGTAGAGCATGGCCGCCCCCAGGGCCCAGTAGAGGGCGAAGAGGAGGTAGTCCCCGGGGCCTAGGCCCAGCCGCCCCCCCGCGTAGAGGAGGAGCCCGAACCCCAGGAGGTAGTCCCCCAGGCCCCAGGGGGAGAAGGAGCGCAGGGAGAGCCAGAACTGGGGGTCCAGGGGCTTCAGGAGCACGAAGTCCAGGGTGCCCTGCTGCACGTGCTCCACGATCTTGTTGAGGTTGGGGGCAAAAAGGGTGCTCCCTAAGCCCTGCAAAAGGGTGAAGGCCGCCAGGACCAAAAGGGCCTCCTCGAAGGCCCACCCCCCGGGCCGGTACCCCCCCTGGTAGAGGAGGAGAAGGCCGAAGAGGGCGCCCAAAAGGGTGAGACCCGAGGAGAGGAGGCCCAGGAGGAAGTTGAGGCGGTACTCCATCTCCGCCGCCAGGCTTAAGCGCAGGAAGAGGAGGAAGACCCGGAGGTAGCGCACAGGGGCCATTACACCACGGGTAGACTGGAAAGGTGCGCGAGGCCCCCGCCGTCTTGGCCCAGGACCTCACCAAGCACTACCAGGTGGCCCTCAAGGGGGAAAGCCTCCTCGCCACCCTGCGCCACTTCTTCTTCCGGAACTACCGCACGGTAAAAGCGGTGGAAGGGGTTTCCTTTGCCGTCTATCCCGGAGAGGTGGTGGGGTTCCTCGGCCCCAACGGGGCGGGCAAGACCACCACCCTGAAGATGCTCACCGGCCTCATTCACCCCACAAGGGGCCAGGCCCTGGTGGCGGGGCACGTGCCCTGGCGGCGGGAGAAGGCCTTCTTGAAAAAGATCACCCTGGTGATGGGCAACAAGCAGCAGCTCATCTGGGACCTGCCCGCCGTGGACACCTTCCGCCTGAACGCCGCCATCTACGAGATCCCCGAGGCCGAGTTCCGAAGGCGGGTACTGGAGCTCGCCGAGATGCTGGCCCTCACGGAAAAGCTCCACCAGCCGGTGCGCAAGCTCTCCCTGGGGGAGAGGATGAAGGCCGAGCTCCTGGCGGCCCTCCTCCATCGGCCTCAGGTGCTCTTCCTGGACGAGCCCACCCTGGGCCTGGACGTGAACGCCCAGGTGGCGGTGCGGGAGTTCGTGCGGGAGTACAACCGGCGCTTTGGGGCCACGGTCCTCCTCACCAGCCACTACATGGCGGACATCGCCGCCCTCTGCGAGAGGGTCCTCGTCATCCACCAGGGAAGGCTCCTCTACGACGGAGCCTTGGAAGGGCTCTTGGAGCGCTTCGCCCCTTACCGGGAGGTGGGGCTCACCCTGAAAGCACCCCTCCCCCGGGAGGCCCTGGCCCCCTTCGGGGAGGTGCGGGAGCTGGAGGGGCGGGAAGCAAGGCTCCTGGTACCCCGGGAGAGGCTCACGGAAAGGGTGGGGGAGATCCTCAATAGGCTTCCCGTGGAGGACCTCGAGGTCCGGGAGCCCCCCCTGGAGGAGGTCATCGCCCGGGTCTTCCAGAATCCGGTCCCGGCGGAGGGGGCATGAGGAAGGCCAGAACCCTCCTCTCCGTCTACCTGGCCTACATGCTGGAGTACCGGGCGGAGCTCTTCCTATGGGCCCTGGCGGGGGCCCTGCCCCTCATCCTCCTCGGGGTCTGGACCGAGGCCGCCCGGGGAGGGGACTTCCCCTTAAGCCCGGGGGAGTTCGCCCGCTACTTCCTCATGGTCTTCCTGGTGCGCCAGGCCACGGTGGTCTGGGTGGTCTGGGAGTTCGAGCGGGACGTGGTGGAAGGCCGCCTCTCCTTCCACCTCCTGAGGCCCCTGGACCCCTTCTTCGTCCACCTGGCGGCCCACGCGGCGGAGCGCCTGGCCCGGCTCCCCTTCGTCGTCCTCCTCACCCTCTTCTTCTTCTGGCTCTTCCCCGAGGCCCGCTTCACCCCGGAACCCCTCCCCTTCCTCCTCGGGCTCCTCTTCACCCTCCTGGCCTTCCTCCTCCGTTTTCTCATGCAGTACGCGGTGGCCCTCCTGGCCTTCTGGAGCGAGCGGGCCAGCGCCCTGGAGGAGGTCTTCTTCCTCCTCCTCCTCTTCCTCTCGGGGACCATCGCCCCCCTGGAGGTCTTCCCCGAACCCCTCCGGCACCTCGCCCTCCTCACCCCCTTCCCCTACCTCGTCTACCTGCCCGCCGCCCTCCTGGCGGGGCAGGAGGTGGCCCTCTTCCCCGGCGTCTGGGTGATGCTCCTCTGGGGGGTGGCCTTCTTCCTCCTCGGGCGGCTCTTGTGGCGCATGGGGCTAAAGCACTACTCGGGCCAAGGAGCATAATGAGGGTATGGCCACCCGCTACCGCTTTCGCGTGGAGGAGTTTGAGCGGGCCTTCCGGGATGTCCCTCGGGTGGAGCTTTTAAGGGGAGAGGTCTACCAGATGAGCCCGATTGGACCCAAGCACGCCTTCGCGGTTGCCCAACTGGACGAGCGTTTGCAGGAGGCCCTGAGGGGTAAAGCGGTGATCATGGTGCAAAACCCCCTACGGCTTTGCGAGGACTCCGAACCCGAGCCGGACCTCCTGGTGCTCAAGCCCCCCCTCAGCCGTTATCGGGATCGGCACCCCACGCCCGAGGACGTCCTCCTCCTCATCGAGGTGGCCGACACCTCCTTGGGGTTCGACCGGGAGGTGAAGCTTCCCCTCTACGCCGAAGCCGGGATCCCCGAGGTCTGGCTGGTGAACCTGAAGGAGGACCTCCTGGAGGTCTACCGCGAGCCCCGTGAGGGGCGGTACCGGGCCATCCGCCTCCTCTCCCCCACCGAGGCGGCAAGCCCCCTCCACTTCCCGGAGGTCAGCCTCCCCTGGGCGTAGCCTCCCCCACCGGGTAGAGGAGGGCGTAGGCGTAGCCCTCGGTGAGGGCCTTGAGGGAGGCCTCGAGGATGTTCTCGCTGGCCCCCACGGTGCCGAAGCGCTCCCCACCCCGGCGCATCTCCACCATCACCCGCACCCCTGAGCCCGTCCCCGCCTCCTGGCCCGCCAGGATGCGCACCTTGTAGTCGGTGAGCTCCACGTCGGCCAGCTCCGGGTAAAACTGCAAGACCGCCTGGCGGAAGGCCTTATCCAGGGCGGAAACCGGCCCCGAGGGGCTCTCGGCGGCGGTGTGCTGCAGGCTCTCCCCCACCCTGACCCGCACCGTGGCCTCGGCCCAGGCGGCGGCGAGGCCCGAGCCGTGGACGAAGACGGAAAACCCCTCCACGCTGAAGGGCAGGCGTCCCCCTCTAAGGCGGTGGGCCAGGAGGTAGAAGCTGGCCTCCGCCCCCTCGAAGGCGTAGCCCTCGTACTCCAGGGCCTTGACCTCGTCCAGGAGGCGCTGGGCCTCCTCCCTGGAAAGATCCACCCCCAGCTCCTGGAGCTTGGCCAGGAGGTTGGAGCGCCCCGCCACATCGGACACCAGGAAGCGGCGGCTATTCCCCACCCACTCCGGAGGAATGTGCTCGTAGGTGCGGGGGTTCTTGAGGACCGCGGAAACGTGCACCCCCGCCTTGTGGGCGAAGGCCGCCTCCCCCACGTAGGGGGCGCGGCGGTTCGGGGTCTGGTTGGCCCGTTCGTCCACGAAGTGGGAAAGTTCCTTAAGCTCCCTCAGCCTTTCCGGAGGTAGGGCGGGGATCTTGTACTTGAAGACCAGGGCGGGGAGGAAGCTCGTGAGGTTCAGGTTGCCGCACCGCTCCCCGTACCCGTTGACCGTGCCCTGGGCGTGGGTGGCCCCGGCCCTGACCGCCGCCAGGGCGTTGGCCACCGCCAGCTCCGCGTCGTTGTGGGGGTGGATGCCCACCCTCACCCCGGGAAAGCGCTCCACCACGGCCTTGGTGATGGCGTAGACCTCCTCGGGGAGGGTGCCCCCGTTGGTGTCGCAGAGGACCAGGGTGTCCGCCCCCCCTTCCCGGGCGGCCTCCAGGGTGGCCAGGGCGTAGCCGGGGTCCTCCTTGTACCCGTCGAAGAAGTGCTCCGCGTCGTAGACCACCCGCTTGCCCCGCTTCGCGAAGAAGGCCACCGTGTCCCGGACCATGCGGAGGTTCTCCTCCAGGGTGGTTTCCAGGGCCTCCAAAACGTGCAGGGTCCAGCTCTTGCCGAAGAGGACCACCACCGGGGTGTCCGCCTCCAGGAGGGCCAGGACCGAGGGGTCCTCCTCGGGGAGGAGGCCCTTCCGCCTGGTGGCCCCGAAGGCGGCGAGGCGGGCTTCCCCCAGGTCCACCCCCTTCATCCGCCGGAAGAACTCCGCGTCCTTGGGGTTGGACCCCGGCCAGCCCCCCTCGATGAGGGGGATGCCGAAGGCGGCGAGGCGCCTGGCGATGGCCACCTTGTCGTCCACGGAGAGGCTGATCCCCTCCCCTTGCGTCCCGTCCCTCAGGGTGGTGTCCAGGATCTCCACCATCCGGCCCCCCTTGGCGGCGCAGGCCACCTGGGCCCTAGGACCCCGCGCCCCCGGCCTGCACCTCCGCCAGGGAGGGGGGGTGGCGGGTGGCCCGGCCCGAGGCCAGCTTCCCCGCGGCGTCCAGGAAGGCCCGGGCCGAGGCCTCGATGATGTCCGGGGAGACCCCCACCCCCACCGCCTGGAGCTCCCCCAGGCGCAACCGCACCGTCACCTGGCCCAGGGCCTCGGTGGAGCCCGTCACCGCCTCCACCCGGTAGAGCTCCAGCTCCGGCCTGAGGGCGATGGCCTCCTGGATGGCCTTGTAGACCGCGTCCACCGGCCCGTCCCCGGTGTGGGTGGCCACCTTCACCCCCTCCGGGGTCTTCACCTTCACCGTGGCCGTGGGCAGGAGCCCCGAGCCGGAGAAGAACTGCACGTGCTCCAGGGCGAAGAAGTGGGAGGCGGGCTCCCGCTCGCTCTCCACCAGGGCCTGGAGCTCCTCGGCGGAGAGGGGGCCCTTCTTCTCGGCGATCTCCTTGAAGCGGGCGAAGAGGAGCTTGAGGTCTTCCTCGCCGAGGTCCCCGTAGCCCAGGTCCTCCAGGGCCTTCTTGAAGGCCGCCCGCCCCGAGTGCTTGCCGAGGACGATCACCGCGGGCCGCCTGCCGATGAGCTCCGCGTCCATGATCTCGTAGGTGGAGCGGTGCTTCAAGACCCCGTCCTGGTGGATGCCGGACTCGTGGGCGAAGGCGTTGTCCCCCACGATGGCCTTGTTGGGGGGCACGGGCATGCCGGTGTAGCGCTCCACCAGGCGGGAGACCCGGTAGATCTCCCGGGTGTTGATGCGGGTGTAGGCCCGGTACCAGTCCCGGCGCACGTAGAGGGCCATGACCACCTCCTCCAAGGAGGTGTTCCCCGCCCGCTCCCCGATGCCGTTCACCGTGCACTCCACCTGGCCCGCCCCGTTCTCGATCCCCGCCAGGGCGTTGGCCGTGGCCAGGCCCAGGTCGTCGTGGGTGTGGGTGGAGATGACCACCTCCCGGCCCCGCACCACCTCGTCGCGGATGCGCCGGATGAGGGCCCCGTACTCCCCGGGGGTGCCGTAGCCCGTGGTGTCGGGGATGTTGACCGTGGTGGCCCCGGCCTCGATGGCCACCTCGTAGAGCCTTTTCACGAAGTCCCAGTCCGCCCGCATCACGTCCTGGGCGCTGAACTCCACGTCGTCCACGTAGCGCCGGGCGTAGCGGACCATCCGGTCCGCCATCTCCAGGACCTCCTCCTCCGTCTTCCTCAGCATGTGCTCCAGGTGGATCCTGGAGGCGGAGGTGAAGACGTGGATCCTGGGCTTCTCCGCCTTTTCCAGGGCCCTGGCCGCCTGGTCGATGTCCAGGGTGTGGGTGCGGGCCAGGGCGGCGATGACGGGGCCCCTTACCTCCTCGGCGATCCGCCTTACCGCCTCGAACTCCAAGGGCCCGGATACGGGGAAGCCCGCCTCGAGGATGTCCACCCCGAGCCGGGCCAGGGCGTGGGCGATCTCCAGTTTCTGGTCCAGGGAAAGGGCCACCCCTGGGCTCTGCTCCCCGTCCCTCAGCGTGGTGTCAAAGATCCGGATGTGCCGCTCTTCCATCTTCCTCCCTCCCTCAAAACACCAACCCCCCCAGGAGGGGGGCCTTATCGCCTTGGCTAGCCCACCTCCTCCAGTACCCTCGCCCGCAGGAAGGGCATCATGGCCCGCAGCCTAGCCCCCACCTCTTCGATGGGGTGCGCCCCCCAGCGCTTGCGGCCCGCCTCCAGGACGGGCTGGCCCGCCTGGTTCTCCAGCATCCACTCCCGGGCGAACTCCCCCGTCTGGACCTGGCGCAGGATCTCCCGCATCCGCCTTTTGGTCTCCTCCAGGGGGACGGCGAGGTCGCCCCGGGTGTAGTCCCCGTACTCCGCGGTGTTGGAGATGGAGTAGCGCATCCCCCTAAGCCCCGCCTCGTAGATGAGGTCCACGATGAGCTTCACCTCGTGCACCGTCTCAAAGTAGGCCATCTCCGGGGGGTAGCCCGCCTCCACCAGGGTTTCAAACCCCGCCTGGATGAGCCGGGTAAGCCCCCCGCAGAGCACCGCCTGCTCCCCGAAGAGGTCGGTCTCCGTCTCGTCCTTGAAGGTAGTGGGGATGACCCCGGCCCGGGCCGCCCCGATGGCCTTGGCGTAGGCCAAGGCGGTGGGGAAGGCGGAACCGGAGGCGTCCTGGTGCACCGCCACCAGGGCGGGGACCCCGCTTCCCCTCTGGTACTCGCTCCGCACCAGGTGGCCCGGCCCCTTGGGGGCCACCATCCAGACGTCCAGGTCCCGCCGGGGCCGGATCTGGCCGAAGTGGACGTTGAAGCCGTGGGCGAAGGCCAGGGCCGCCCCCTCCTTGAGGTTGGGCTCGATCTCCTCCCGGTACACCTTTCCCTGGGTCTCGTCGGGGAGGAGGACCATGACGACGTCCGCCTCCCGCACCGCCTCGGGGGTGGGCAGCGCCCGAAGCCCCGCCGCCTCCGCCCGGGCAGCGCTCCTGGAGCCGGGCCTGAGCCCCACCCGCACGTCCACCCCGGAGTCCCGTAGGTTCAGGGCGTGGGCGTGCCCCTGGGAGCCGAAGCCCAGCACCGCCACCTTCTTGCCTTGGATGAAGCCTAGGTCCGCATCGTGCTCGTAGTAGATCTTCATACCGCCTCCCGTTTTTCCCTGACCTTGAGGGTGCGCTCCCCGCGGCTCATGGCCACGGCTCCGGTGCGCATGACCTCGAGGATCCCGTAGGGCCTTAAGGCCTCCAGGAAAGAGTCTATCTTCCCCGAGTCCCCGGTGAGCTCCAGGATCAGGCTCCGCTGGGCCACGTCCACCACCCGGGCCCGGAAGGCCTCCTGGATGTCCTTCACCGCCAATCTTTCCTCCACCCCGGCCACGTGCACCTTCACCAGGCAAAGCTCCCGCTCCACGTGGGGCTCGGCGTGGTCGGTGACCTTCAGGACCTCGATCAGCCGGTTCAGCTGCTTCTCCACCTGCTCCAGGGTGCGGTCGTCCCCGGAGACCACCAGGCTGATGCGGGAAAGCCCCGGCACGTGGGTGGTGCCCACCGCCAGGCTCTCCAGGTTGAAGCCCCTCCGGGCGAAGAGGCCGGTGATGCGGTTCAGCACCCGGGGGTGGTCCTGGACCAGGACGGAGATGATGTGCCTCACGCCCCCACCTCCTCCCTTTCCGCGGGGTGCTCGATGATCATGTCCTCCGCCGCCCCCCCTGCGGGGATCATGGGGAAGACCCCCTCCTCCTGGTAGACCTTGAACTCCGCCACCACGGGGCCGCTGGCGGCGAGGACCGCCTCCACCCCCCGCATGAGGTCCTCCTTCCGCTCCACCTTCACCCCCTGGACGCCGTAGGCCTCCGCCAGCTTGGCGAAGTCGGGGTTGGAGTCCGCCAGGTAGACCTCGGAGTAGCGCCGGGCGTGGAAGAGGTCCTGCCACTGGCGCACCATGCCCAAATAGCCGTTATTCAGGATCACCACCTTGACGTCCAGCCGGTACTTCACCAGGGTGGCCAGCTCCTGCAGGGTCATCTGGAAGGAGCCGTCCCCGTCGAAGTCGATGACCAGCTCCTCGGGCCGGGCCACCTTGGCCCCGATGGCGAAGGGCAGGCCCACCCCCATGGTGCCCAGGCCCCCGCTGGTGAGGAAGCTCCGGGGCCGGGTCACGGGGAAGAACTGGGCGGCGAACATCTGGTGCTGCCCCACCCCGGTGGTGACGATGGCCCGCCCCCCCGTGGCCTCGTGGAAGGCCCGGATCACCTCCTGGCTCTGCAGGTGGGGCTTGGGGCGCCAGCGCAAGGGGTGGCGGGTGCGCCACTCCTCCAGCTCCCGCCACCAGGCGGCCAGCCTCAGGGGCTTGGCCCCCTTGAGCATCTCCCGCAGGACGAGCCTCGAGTCCCCCACGATGGGCACGTGGGTGCGCACCAGCTTGCCGATCTCCGCGGGGTCGATGTCCACGTGGATGATGGTGTGGGCGTGGGGGGCGAAGCGGGCCACCTTCCCCGTCACCCGGTCGTCGAAGCGGAGGCCCACCGCCAGGATCACGTCCGCGTGGTGGAGGGCCCGGTTGGCGGCCACGGTGCCGTGCATCCCCGGCATCCCCAGCCAAAGGGGGTGGTTCCCGGGGAAGGCCCCCAGGCCCATGAGGGTGGTGATCACGGGGAGGCCCGTCCTTTCCGCAAAGGCCAAAAGCTCCCCGTGGGCGTGCTGGGCCCCGCCCCCCACCATGAGGACGGGCCTTTCCGCCTTCTCCAGGGCGTCTAGGGCCCGCTCGATCTGCTTGGGGTGGCCCTTGGTAGTGGGCTTGTACCCGGGGAGGTCGGGCACCACCTCGAAGCTCCCCGTGAACTCGGCGAGCTGCACGTCCTTGGGGATGTCGATGAGGACCGGGCCCGGCCTGCCGGTGGCGGCGATGTGGAAGGCCTCCCGCACCACCCGGGGGAGGTCGTTCACGTCCTGCACCAGGTAGTTGTGCTTGGTGATGGGCATGGTGACCCCGGTGACGTCCGCCTCCTGGAAGGCGTCGGTGCCGATGAGGGCCCGGGGCACGTTCCCGGTGATGGCCACCAGGGGCGTGGAGTCCATGAGGGCGTCCGCCAGGCCGGTGACCAGGTTGAGGGCCCCGGGGCCCGAAGTGGCCATCACCACCCCCACCCGGCCCGAGGCCCGGGCGTAGGCGGTGGCCGCGTGCACCCCCCCCTGCTCGTGCCGCACCAGGATGTGGCGGATCCGGCTGTCGTAGAGGGCGTCGTAGACGGGCATGATGGCCCCCCCCGGGTGGCCGAAGACCACCTCCACCCCCTCCCTTTCCAGCGCCCTTAAGAGTGCCTCCGCTCCCTTCATCGCCCCCTCCTAAACGGAAACCCCCCGGGTTCTCCGGGGGGTTGTGGATGCGCCCTAAACCGCTACACCCCGCCCCCCCCTGGCCCTACGATTAGGACCAGGCCTAGGGATAGGGTGAGGCCGAAGCGCATCTTGCACCCCATGCTAGCGCCCCTTGTGAAGGCTGTCAATAGCCCCGCCGGGCGATGGCGGCCAGGGCCAGCCTGGCGTGCTCCCGCCCGTTTTCGATGAAGACCGAACGGGTATCCGGCCCAAAGGCGCAGGAGCCGATGGCGAAGAGGCCCGGGCGGCTGGTCTCGAACTCGGGGGAGAGGAGGGGCCTCTCCCCCTCGTAGGCCACCTGGGCCGCCTTCAGGAGGTGGTCCTCCGCCCGGTAGCCGATCTGGACCAGGACGAAGTCCGCCTCCAGGAAAGCTTCCCCCGAAGGCCTCTCCAAGAGGAGGCCCTCCGGGGTGATGGCCCTCACCCGGGCCTCCATCACCGCCAGAATGCTCCCCTCCTTCACCCGGTTCTCGAAGTCGGGGAGGAGCCAGTACTTCACGCTGGGCCGTACCCACTTCCCCCGGTGCACCAGGGTGACCCGGGCCCCCGCCCGGTACAGGTCCAAGGCCGCCTCCACCGCGGAGTTGCTCCCCCCCACCACCGCCACCTTCTGCCCGAAGAAGGGGAAGGCCTCCTCGTAACGGTGGAGGACGTGGGGCAGCCCCTCCCCCGGCACCCCCAGGCGGTTGGGGTTGCCGAAGTACCCCGTGGCCAGGACCACGTAGCGGGCGGCGAAGACCTTTTCCCCCTTGCGGTCCCGGGCCAAGATCCGGTAGTCCCCTTCCCCTCCCTCGATCCCCACCGCCTCCGTGTAGGGGAGGATGCGAAGCCCCTCCCGCTCCGCCACCTTCTGGTAGTAGAGCAGGGCCTCGAGGCGGGTGGGCTTGGGCCCGTGGGCCACCAGGGGATGGCCTCCGATCTCCAGGTGTTTGGACTCGGAGAAGAAGACCATCTGCCGGGGAAAGCGGTAGACCGTCTCCGCCACCGCCCCCCTTTCCAGGACCAGGTGGGCGAGGCCCAGGCGCTTGGCCTCCAGGGCCGCGGCCAGGCCCACGGGCCCCGCCCCCACCACGAGGACGTCCACCACGCCCCCAAGTTTACGCCGACCCGCGGGTTTTCTCCCGTGGGACGGCCCACCAACCGGGGCCCAAGGCGCCCTCCCCACCCCGCGGCCGCCGGAGGGGGTCCCGGCCGGGCGGCCCCGGGTACGCCGCCAGGGGGAGGCGTAAAATCGGGCTGGAGGTGCCCTATGGAATACCGGATCGAGCGGGACACCATGGGCGAGGTGAGGGTGCCGGCGGACCGCTACTGGGGGGCCCAGACCCAGCGCTCCCTGGAGCACTTCAAAATAGGGGCCTTTCGCTTCCGCATGCCCCTGGAGGTGATCCGCGCCTACGGCCTGCTGAAGAAGGCGGCGGCCAGAGCCAACCTGGAGCTGGGGGAGCTCCCCGAGGAGATCGCGAGGGCCATCATCCAGGCCGCGGAGGAGGTCATCCAGGGGAAGCTGGACGACCACTTCCCCCTGGTGGTCTTCCAGACGGGTTCGGGCACCCAGACCAACATGAACGCCAACGAGGTCATCGCCAACCGGGCCTCGGAGCTCCTGGGGCACCCCCTGGGCTCCAAGCACGTCCACCCCAACGACCACGTGAACCGGGGCCAGAGTTCCAACGACACCTTCCCCACCGCCATGTACGTGGCCACCGCCCTTGCCCTCCACCGGCACCTCTACCCGGCGGCGGAAGGGCTCATCCAGACCTTTGAGGCGAAGGCCAGGGCCTTTGACGGCATCGTCAAGGTGGGCCGCACCCACCTCATGGACGCGGTGCCCATCACCCTGGGCCAGGAGGTGGGAAGCTGGGCCGCCCAGCTCAAGAACACCCTGGCCATGGTCAAGGAGGCGGAAAAAGGACTTTATAACCTGGCCATCGGGGGCACGGCGGTGGGCACGGGCCTGAACGCCCATCCCCGTTTTGGTGAGCTGGTGGCCCAGTACCTGGCCGAGGAAACGGGCCTCCCCTTCCGGGTGGCGGAAAACCGCTTCGCCGCCCTCGCCGCCCACGACGAGCTGGTGCACCTCATGGGGGCCCTCAGGACCCTGGCCGGGGCCCTCATGAAGATCGGCAACGACATCCGCTGGCTGGCCTCCGGGCCCTACGGGGGCATCGGGGAGCTCTTCATCCCCGCCAACGAGCCCGGAAGCTCCATCATGCCCGGCAAGGTGAACCCCACCCAGGTGGAGGCCCTCACCATGGTGGTGGTGCGGGTCTTCGGCAACGACCATGCGGTGGCCTTCGCGGGCAGCCAGGGGAACTTCCAGCTGAACGTCTACAAGCCCGTGATGATGGACGCGGCCCTGGAGTCCATCAAGCTCCTGGCCGAGGCCATGGAGTCCTTCAACGAGCACCTGGCCCAGGGCATGGAGCCCAACCTGGAGCGGATCGAGGAACATCTCCAGAAGAACCCCATGCTGGCCACGGCCCTCAACCAGGCCATCGGCTACGACAGGGCGGCGGAGATCGTGAAGAAGGCCATCAAGGAAAAGAAGACCCTGAAGCAAGCTGCCTTAGAGCTGGGCTACCTCACGGAGGAGGCGTTCGACCGCATCGTGGTGCCCATGAGGCTGGCCAAGCCCCACGAGGGGTAGGGGCCTGCCTTTGTGAGAAGCCCCACCCCCAAGGTGGGGAGGCTCCTTATAGTGAGGGGCGGGAGGTGAAGTATGCCGTACCCGTTCAAGCTGCCCGAGCTGGGCTACCCCTACGAGGCCCTCGAGCCCCACATCGACGCCAAGACCATGGAGATCCACCACCAGAAGCACCACGGGGCCTACGTGACCAACCTCAACGCCGCCCTGGAGAAGCACCCCTACCTGCACGGGGCCGGGGTGGAGGTGCTCCTGAGGCACCTCGCCGCCCTCCCCGCGGACATCCAGGCGGCGGTGCGCAACAACGGGGGCGGCCACCTGAACCACAGCCTCTTCTGGGAACTCCTCACCCCGGGAGGGGCCACGGAGCCCGTGGGGGAGCTGAAAAGGGCCATTGACGAGCAGTTTGGCGGCTTCCAGACCCTCAAGGAAAAGCTCACCCAGGCGGCCATGGCCCGCTTCGGCTCGGGCTGGGCCTGGCTGGCCAAGGACCCCTTCGGCCGGCTCCACGTCTTCTCCACCGCCAACCAGGACAACCCCATCATGGAGGGCTTCACCCCCATCGTGGGCATCGACGTCTGGGAGCACGCCTACTACCTGAAGTACCAAAACCGCCGGGCGGACTACCTGCAGGCCATCTGGAACGCGATCAACTGGGACAAGGCGGAGGAGATCTACAGGCGGGGCTAAGGCCAACCCCTTCGGCCCGGGGCCCTTGGCCCCGGGCTACTCTTTTAGGATGCCCTTCACCGCCTCCTCCAAGGCCTCCACCGCCTCCCGCACCCGCCAGGCCCCCTTATCCCGCACCCCGGCGGGGTTGGAGATGGCCCTGAGCTCCGCCCCCCGCACCCCCAGGGCCAGGCAGGCCCGGGCGAAGGCCGCCCCCTCCATGCTCTCCACCTGGGCCCCCCACCGCCGGGCGAGGGCCTCCGCCTCCTCCGGGCTTTCCGAGACCAGGTCCCGGGTGAGGCCTACCGCCACCTTAAGGCCCAGGGCCTGGGCCAGCTCCCCCGTGAGGCCAGGGTCCAGGGGAAAGCGGTTGTAAAAGGGCTTTCCCTGGAGGACCAGGGCGGGGAACCCCAGGGGCTCAAGCCCCCCGCGAAGCCCCAGGTCCGCCTCCACCTCCTCCCCCACCAGGACGGCCTCCCCCACCCCCAGGCCCGAGCCCGGGTAGGCCCCGGCGAGGCCGAAGAGGAGGGCCCTTTCCACCGGGTGCCTCGAGGCCCAGGCCGCCAGGGTGAGGGCGGCGTTCACCTTGCCGATCCCGGTTTCCAGGTAAAGGAACCCCTCGCCCCTGAGTCCCCTGCGCCCCAGGAAGGCGAAGGGCTCCCCCTGGAGGAAGGGGGCCTCGAGGGGCGTGGGGGAAAGGAGGAGCCACCGCACGGCCCAAGAGCCCTCGCCGAGGCCCTCAGGCTGCCTGGGGCCGGGCCTCCCCGCCCCGCAGGGCCTCGGCCACGTCCAGGACCGCCACCCGGTGCCCCAGGTAGGCCAGGGCTGCCCCCGTGGTGAGGCCCACGTAACCGGCACCCACAACGGCCACATTTTTCATAACGCCTCCCGCCATTACCCTGGCAGTATAGCAAACCGCCCGGGACTTCCCGAGCACAAGTGACCAGTATATTCCTTCCATGAGGCGTTCGGTTTGGGTAGCTTGCTTCCTGAGCCTGGGCCTCGCCCTGGCAGGCCCCTGTGGGCAGAGGCCCTACACCCTGGAAACGGAGGAGGGCCTCTTGGGCGGGGAGGAGATGAGCTACGACGGGGAGGTCCTGGTGTTTGAGGGCCGGGCCTGCCTGGAACGGGAGGGGCTCTACCTGGAAGCCCCCGCCATCCGCTACCTGGAGGCAGAAGGGAGCTTCCAGGCGGAGGGCCTGAGGGGGGTGGCCGAGGGGTGGCAGGTGGAGGCCGAGGCCCTCTCGGGCAAAGCCCTGGAGGGAGTGCGCCTGAGCCGGGGCCAGCTTAGGGCCCAGGTGGCGAGGCTCCGCCTGGAAACCCCCCTCCAGGGGGAGGGCGTCCTCCTGGAAAGCCCCGCCTACCGGGTGCGGGCCGAGAGGGCCACCTTCACCCGGGAGGAGGCCCGGCTCAGGGGCTTCCTGGCCACCCCCTGCCCCTGTGGGGAGGACGTGCGCCTGCGCATGGAGGAGGCCACCTTCCTGGTGGCCACGGGGGAGCTTAGGGGAGAGGCCGCCTTGGGGCTTTGGGGCCTGGAAATCCCCTTGGGAGAGGCCACCGCCAACGCCAACCGCAGGCCCGACCTGCAAAGCCCCTTGGTCCTGGCAAGCTCGGACACGGGAGGCTGGACCGTGGGCCTCCAGGACTTCCCCCTGCCCCAGCCGGGGGAGGAGATCGGCCGCTGGGAGAGGCGCTTCACCCTCCTGGCCACGGGGCTTGGCACCCCGCAAGAGGCCCTGCGCCTGGGCCTCAGGGAAGGGGGAAAGGGGGCTGAGGTAAGGCTCGGGTACGCCCCCGGGGTAAGGGCCTACTGGGACGACCTCCTCTTCGCCGCAAGCCCGAACCCCCCGGATCGGGACACCCCCAGGCTGGAGGCCCGCTACACCCCCACCTTCCGCCTGGAAGGCCTCACCCTCAGGCCCTTCCTGCGCTACGCGGAAACGGGCAGGAGCCAGGGGCCCACCCTGGGCTTGGAAGGGGGCTACCGCCACACCTTCCAGGAGGGCCCCTTGGCCCTCACCCTAAGGCCCGAGGCCCTCCTGGCCCTCTACCCCTTCGCCGGGTACGACCCCTACCTGGCGGTGGGCGGCGGCGTGGAGCTGGCCTACCGGGAAGGGAACCTCACCCTGCGGGCGGCCTACGCGGGCAGGCTGGAGCCCCTGACCCCCACGCCCCCCTTCACCTACGAGAACCGGGACGAGTTCCAGCGCCTGCGGCTGGAGGGGGCCTTGGGTCCCTGGAGCCTGGGCTACACCTTGGAAAACCCCTTGGGGAACCGCTTGGACCGCCTGGAGGGGGGCTACCGGGACGAGGCCCTGGGGAACTTCCGCCTGGCCTACGTGCGGGGGAGCCTCGAGGAGGTGCGCCTCGCCTACGCCATGCCCCTCCCGGACCGGGCCTGCTGCCAGGCCCTGTGGCTTGCCCCCGAGGTGGGCCTGAACCGGGAGGGCCTCACCCGCCTGGGCCTTACCTTCCGCCTCTACGACGGCTGCTTCGCCTATGAGCTCCGCTGGCAAAACATCCTCCGGGGACAGTACGGCGAGGCCACGGGGCAGAGCCTGACCTTTGGCCTGTCCTTGCGCTAAACTGGGGGTTAAGGATGGAAGGCCGGCTCCTGGAGCGCCTGGAAAAGCTCGAGGGAATCGTGGAGACCACGGTCCAGGTCCTCCCGTCCCTGGTCCAGGACCTCTCCCGGCGCATCGACACCCTACGGGAAGAGGTAAAGGCCGAGCTAAGGGAAACCCGCGCCCACTTGGAAAACCGGATCGGCTTCCTGGAAGAGCGCCTGGCCCGCGCAGAAAACAAGCTAGACTTAATTCAGCAAGCGCACGCTTACTTGGAGAACCAGCTCCAACAGGCTAGGGACGAGCTGGGGGCTCGCCTTGAGAGGATCAAGGGAGAGCTGGAAACCCAGATCGGGCAAGCCCGCACCGAGCTGGAAGCCCGCATCGCCAAAACCGAAGAAAGGCTGGAAACCCAAATCGCCCAGGTCCGCACCGACCTGGAAACCCGCATCGCCAAAACCGAAGAGAGGCTGGAGGCCCAAATCGCCCAGGTCCGCACCGACCTGGAAGCCCGCATCGCTAAAACCGAGGAGAAGCTGGAGGACCAGATCGGGCAAGCCCGCACCGACCTGGAAACCCGCATCGCCAAAACCGAAGAGAGGCTGGAAACCCAAATCGCCCAGGTCCGCACCGACCTGGAAACCCGCATCGCCAAAACCGAAGAGAGGCTGGAGGCCCAAATCGCCCAGGTCCGCACCGACCTGGAAGCCCGCATCGCTAAAACCGAGGAGAAGCTGGAGGACCAGATCGGGCAAGCCCGCACCGACCTGGAAACCCGCATCGCCAAAACCGAAGAAAGGCTGGAAACCCAAATCGCCCAGGTCCGCACCGACCTGGAAACCCGCATCGCCAAAACCGAAGAGAGGCTGGAGGCCCAAATCGCCCAGGTCCGCACCGACCTGGAAGCCCGCATCGCTAAAACCGAGGAGAAGCTGGAGGACCAGATCGGGCAAGCCCGCACCGACCTGGAAACCCGCATCGCCAAAACCGAAGAGAGGCTGGAAACCCAAATCGCCCAGGTCCGCACCGACCTGGAAACCCGCATCGCCAAAACCGAGGAGAAGCTGGAAGACCAGATCGCACAAGTGGCGGCAAAGGCGGAAGCCATCCGGATGGAAGTCCGAACGGAGATCAACACCGCCTTCAACAAGGCCATCCTGGTCTTCACCGCCATCGGGGTGGTGTTGGCCCTGCTGACCCTTCTCCGCTAAGGCTCCACCCGCAAGGCCCGCAGGAAGAGGTTCCGGTCCTCGGGGGGCTGGTAAAAGTCGTTGGTGAAGGCCAAAGCCAGGGTTCCCTTCCCCGTGGCCCTCACCCAGACCTCCTCTACCCCCCGCACCTCCCCCTGCCAGAGCACCCGGCCTCCTTCCACCACCAGGGCGTGGGGCCCCTTCCCTTGGGCCAGGGTGCCCTCGAGGAGAAGCCCCACCTGCGCCTCGCGGCAAAGGGGAATCTCCAACACCCCGTTGGACCAAAGCTCCCCCCTTTCTGGCAGAGGACCCGGCACGCAAGCTTCACCCTCCATAGGCCTCACGGAAAAGGCTTGGGAAAGGCTCCACAGGGCAAGGCCCACCCCCAAGGCAAAGAGGGCCCCGCCGCCCACCAGGGCTAAGGGCTTCACCGCACCACCTCCTTTTCCCAAAGGTAAAGAGGCCGCTGGGCCAGGCGGTGCTGGCTGAAGAGGAGGACCCGAAGCCGGTACTTTCCCGGAGGAAGATCCTTGGGGAAGGGAAAGGCCACCCGCCGATCCCCCGGCCACTCCCACCCCAGGCGCTGGCAAGCGTTCTCCCCGCAGAGCCACACCTGCACCCGGTACCCCTCGGCCCCCGCAAGGCGCAGGAAGCCCATCCCCTCCCCGGGCGGGATGGCGGCGTAGAGGAGGGCAGGAGGGGGCAGGGAGGGCCGGGTGGCCAGGTAGAGGAAGGGCAGGGCCCAAAGGAGGGCCACCGCCCCAGCGAAGCCCAAGGCGGCGGGAAGGCGCCCCCCCCGGGCCAGGGCCATCCCCCCCACCAAGAAGAAGATCTCCCCCCGGAAAGGGCTGGGGACGCTGAAGGGGTTGTCGGTCATCCCCATGGCGGCAAAGGCCAGGAGGAGGGAAAAGAGGAGCCCCTCCCCCCAGGCCCCCGCCAAAAACCCCCCCACCAGGAGGAGGAGGCCCGCCGCCCCCAGGATCCCGCTTTCCCCCAGGGCCTGGAGGAGGTGGTGGTGGGCGAAGGTCCAAAGGCCCCCAAGGGGCCTGAGCCCGTCCGGGCAGGCGAGGCCTTTGGCCTCGAGGAGGGGAAAGAGGAAGCAGTCCCCAAAAAGCGTCCCCTTCAGGTAATCCCCCAGCACATAAGGCCCCACCCCCGTCCAAGGGTGGGCCTGGAAGACCTCGTAGGCCCGAAGCCAAAGCCCCTCCCGCCCCGAGAGGTGGGCCTGGAAGAAGCGCTGGGAGATGGGGGTATCCAGGGAAAGGGCGGCGAAGAGGAGGAACCCCGCCATCCCCAAAGCCCAAAGCCCCCGCCCCCGGAAAAGAAGCCCCCCCGCACTTCCTAAAAGGAGGGCCAGCATCCCCCCGCGGCTGGCGGTGAGGAGGAGGACCACCCCCCCCAAGAGGCCCAGGAGGAGGCGGAAGGGCCAGGGGTAGCGGACGTAAACCGCAAGGAGCACCCCCAAGGCCCCCAAGAACCCCAGGCCCACGGGGCTGTGGAAGGGGTGCATCAGCCTTATTTCGGCCACCTTGTCCCCAAAAACCAGGTAGGAGGCCAAAAGGGCGCTCCCGTAGAGGAGGAAAAGCCCGTAGCCCAAAGGCATGAGAGCCCGGGCGGGCTCCGGGGCCTGGCGAAAGAGGGCCACCCCCGCCCCCACCAGCCCCAGGACATAAAGGACCCGGCCCAGGGCCAGGGGGAAGGCCAGGGGCTCGGGGGCCAACAGGGCAGGAAGGAGGAGGGAAAAGGCATAAAAGGCCAAAAGGCCCAGCGCCCAAGGGGCAAGCCGCCGCAGGTAGCCCAGGAACAAGGGGGCCAGGAGGGCCAGGGGAGGAAAGAGGGGGGCTAAAGCCAGGGCCAAGGGCAGGAAGCGCACGGGGGACAATATACCCAAGAGCGCCCTAAGGCGCTCCTCAGAACCCTAGGGTAAAGTGCTTGGCATGAACCGGCTTGGCCGCCTCTTGCCCGTGGCCCCTCTGATCCTGGCCCTGGCCCTGGGGGCCCGCTTCGCCGCCTTCAGCGTGGAGCCCTTCGGCCCGAAGCGCCTCAACCTGGACACCGGGGTCACCACCCTGCCCCAAGGAGGCATCCTCATCGACAACGAAAACGGCCTGCGCCTCAAGGGGAGCTACATCGAGTACAAAGAGGGCAGCTTCGTGCGGGCCCGGGGGGTGGAGCTCCTCTCCCAGCGGGAAACCTTCCTGGCCCAGACCCTGGACCACGATATCCCCAAGCAGGAGGCCCGCTTCACGGCCCTCACCTTCGGCGACGCCAACTTCAAGGGCCTGCGGGCCGAGCGGGCCCTGGCCTTCTTCGCCGAGGAGGTGGTGGTCCTGAAGGGCCGGGTGCAGGCGGAAAGCCCCAGGCTCCAGGCGGAAACCCTGGTGGTGGACCTGAGGGCCGGGGAGGCCCTGGCCCTGGGCAGCTTCACCTACCAGGAGGGCCGGGCCACCCTGCGGGGGCAGGGCCCCACCGCCCGGCTCCACCTGCGCTTCCAAGGAGGCCGGGTCCAGGCCAGCACCCGCATCCCCGATAGCGCCGCCCGCCTGGGGCAGTACGCGGGCCGCCTCCCATGACCCTCTACCGCCACCTCCTCAGGGAGAGCCTCCCCGTCCTCCTCCTCGCCCTCCTCTTCCTCACCGCCGTCTTCCTCTTCGGCTTCTTCTACGCCGGGGCCCGGTGGCTGGAAGGGGTGCCCCTCCCCAAGGTGGCCCGCTGGCTCTCCTACCACGTGCCCGGGGTCCTGGTCCAGGTCTTCCCCATCGCCTTGGTCACCACCACGGTTTTGGTCTTCGGAAGGCTTTCCGCGGAAGGGGCCCCCTTCGCCCTCCTCTCCGGGGGAATCCCCCTGTGGCGGGCGGCGCTACCCCTCCTTTGGGCGGGGCTCCTCCTAAGCGGCCTAGCCCTTTACCTCCAGGAAAAGCTCGTCCCCCACTACAACGAAAGGGTGCGCACCGCCTGGTGGGACGAGATCCACACCCAAGGGGCGGGCCTTTTCCGCCTGAAGGGCCTGCAGATCCCCATCGGCCAGGGCCGAAGCCTCTACTTTGAGGACTTCGACATGGAGCGCAAGGAGATGGTGGGGGTGCGCATCGCCTCCTTCCGGGAAGAGGAGGGCACCTTCCTCTTCGCCGAAAGGGGGAGCTGGGAGGACCGGGTGATCACCTTAAAGGGGTATCGCCTCTACCGCATCGACTTCGCCGAGGTACCAGGGCTGGAGGCCGCCCAGGACCTCCTGGCCCAGACCCGCCGGGTCTTCCGGGTGGTGAGCCAGGGGGAGGTCCTGGAGGTGGAGTCCGACCTCTCCCGGGCCCGGGCCATCGCCGACTACGCGGACACCTTCAGCTTCGGCCGGGACAGCCTCTCCCAGGCCTGGGCCAAGGTGCGGGACCCCTTCCTCGCCCCCCTGGAAAGGTGGCGGGCCCGGCTGGAGTTCCACTCCAAACTGGCCCTGCCCCTGGCCAACCTGGTCCTGGTCCTCCTGGCCGCGGCCATGGCCCTCAAGTACGGGCGGAGCACCGGGCTCGCCCTGGGCTTAAGCGTGGTGCTGGCCCTGGCCTACTACGGGGCCTTCTTCCTGGGCCGCTCCCTGGCGGGCATCGGCGCCCTGCCCCCGGAGCTTGGGGCCTGGGGGGCGAACCTCCTCTTCCTGGCCCTGGGGGCGCGCGCCCTGCGGTAGGCCTACTCCACCACCCGAAACCCCAGGGCTTCGGCCCGCTCCACGAAGAACTGGATGTTCTCCCCCTTCACCTCCCCGCCCAGGCTCTTCCGGTCAAAAGCCTCCTCCGCCGCCAGGATCATGGTCTCCGCCAGACAGGCGGGCACCTGGTCGGGGGCGCCGAAGTGGAGGTCCAAGGTGGCCCGCGCCCTCCCGGGAAGCCGCACCACGCCGCCGGGGATGACCCGCACCCCCGGCACCTCCCGCACCGAGGGGTGGACGTCCGGGGGCACCCCCTCGTCGTAGATCCAGGCCCCGGGCTTCACGTGCTCGGGGTAGATGACGGCCCCTGGGTCGCTGGTGGCGGTGAAGACCAGGTCCGCCTCCCGGATGGCGGCCACCTCCGTGGCCACCCGGACCTCCGGGGCCTGGCCCTTGCGCTCCAGGTTGCGCCTCAGGCTCTCCGCCGCCTTTTCCAGGCGCTCCCGGTCCCGGCCCACCAGGAGGAGCCTGCCCACCAGGGGGGCGATCTGACGGGCGATGCCGAAGGCCACCACCCCATTGGCCCCCACCACCGCCGCCGTGGTCTTCTTCAGGTCCCTGCCGCTTCCGGCAAAGTGGGCGAGGATCTGGGGGATGGCCGCCCTCACCGTGCCCGCGGTGTAGGCCCCGCCGTTCGTCACCTCGATGCCGGGCATCGCCTCCTGCACCCTCTTCCCCTTCTCCCCCACCACGCTCCAGAAGGCCCCGAGGCCCACCACCGTGGCCCCGAGCTCCCTGGCGAGCCTGGCCCCTTGAATGGCCCTCCTCACCGCCAGCTCGGGCTTGGCCTTGATCTGGTGGGGAAGGAGCGGAGCGGAAATCAGGTGGCAGAGCACCTCCCGTCCGTCCGCGGTCCTAACCCCCCGCACCTCCCCCACCTTCATGGGGCGGAAAAGCTCCGCCAGCCGTTCTATCCACCCTTGCTTCAGAAGCCCGAGGCGCACCAGGGGACGGGCCCAGCGGAAGCGGGGGCTCTGCCAGAAGTCCTCGAGGGTCAGGGGATGGATGAGGAAGGCGCAGACCACCTGCCTTGCCGAAGGGAGGGGCAAGGGGTTCCCCAGCCTGGGCTCGGTGCCCTCGAGGATGCGCCCCAGGTTCTCCTTGTAGCGCCAGAGGGCGAGGAGGAAAAGGAGGCCGGAAAGAAGCTTTTCCGGAAGCCCAAACCCGCCGAAGAGGGTGATGCCCAAAAGCCCCAGGGGAAGCCCCAAGGCCCCCAAGGAGGCGTGGCGGGTGAGGACGAGGAGGAGGAGGGCCGGGAGGAGGGGGGCGAGGAGGAGGAAGGGGGGAAGGGGAAGCCCGGCCAGGACCCCCAGGAGGACCCCCGCCCCCTTGGCCCTGAGGGGCCAGGGATCGCGGAGAAAGAGGGGGTAGAGGTGGCCCAAATAGACCGCCACCCCCAGGGCCAGAACCTCGGGGAGGCCCAGGCCCAGGGCCCGGCCCAGGAGGAGGGGCAGGAGGCCCTTGAGGAAGTCCAGGAGGAAGGCGAGGAGGGCAAGCCGCGGGCCGAGGCGCTTCAGGGCGCTCTCCAGGCCCAGGGCGTAGGGGCTCGCCGTGCGGGGGTCCACCCCCTGGCTTTGGGCCAGCCAAAAGCCCAGGGGCAGGGCCCCCGCCAGGTAGGCCAGGGGAAGGAGGAGGAGGGTCATCGCAGGTAGTTTAGCCCGGCCACCGCACCCCCCGTGAGGAGGAGGACCAAAAGGCCCGCCCCCAGGACCCCCAGGGAGATGGCGGGGAGGGCGTAGCGGCGGCGGAGGCCCAGGACCACCGCCAGCACCGAGCCCGTCCAGGCCCCGCTCCCCGGGAGGGGCACGGCCACGAAGAGGAGGAGGCCCAGGGCCCCGAGCCGCTGCACCCGCTCCTCCCCCCGGAGGCGCACCCGGGCCTCGAGGACCGCCCAAAGCCGCTCCAGGAGGGGCACGCGGGTGGCCAGCTCCACCGCCCAGGGCAGGAGGGTGAGGGCCAGAGGGGCCACCAGGAGGTTGCCCAGGAGGGCCAGGAGAAAAGCCTCCCCCGGGGGAAGCCCCAGGGCCACCCCCAGGGGGATGGCCCCCCGGAGCTCCACCACCGGGAGGGCAGCCACCAGGACCACGTAGACCTCGGGGCGCATGGCCGGGGGGCCCCCGCCCGGGGGAGGAGGCCTAGGCGGAGGCGGCCTTGGCCTTCTCCACCAAAAGGGCGAAGGCCTGGGGCTCCCTCACCGCCAGGTCGGCCAGGGACTTGCGGTCCAGCTCCACCCCGGCCTTCTTGAGCCCGTGGATGAAGCTGGAATAGTTCATGCCGTGCTGGCGGCAGGCGGCGTTGATGCGCACGATCCAGAGCCTGCGGAAGTCCCGCTTCCTGCGCTTGCGGTGGGCGTAGGCGTAGTTGCCCGCGGCGAAGAGGGTCTCCTGGGCCTTGCGGAAGCTCTTGGAGCGCAGGCCCCAGTACCCTTTGGCCAGCTTGAGGACCTTCTTGTGCCGCCTGCGGCGGACGACCCCGGTCTTGGCGCGCGGCATCCTCTACCTCCTACTCGTAGGGCAGGAGGAGCTTCACCCGCTCCGCCTCCACCTGGGCCAAGACGAACCTCCGCCCCTTTTGGCGGATCTCCTTGCCGGACTTCTGCCAGTTGAGGTGGCGCTTGCCGGTCCGCATGGCCACCACCTTGCCCGAAGCGGTCACCTTCACCCGCTTCTTGGCGCCCTTGTGGGTCTTCATCTTGGGCATGGCATCCCTCCGCCCTGGGAAGCGCCCCCGAAAGGGGTCTTGGATGCTCCCCAAAGCTTTCGCACTATACCAGAAGGACCCGCAGAAGGTCTAGGCCGACACCTTGGCCGGGGCCAGGAGCATGTTCATGTCGCGCCCCAGGAGCTCCGGCCTCATCTCCACCACCGCCAGGCCTTGAAGGTCCTCGGCCACCCGGGCGAGGAGCCTTTCCCCGAGCTCCGGGTGGGTCATCTCCCGGCCCCGGAACATGATGGTCACCTTGACCTTGTGGCCCTCCTCCAGGAAACGCTTGATATGGTTCAGCTTGGTGCGGTAATCGTGGTCGTCGATCTTGACCCGGAACTTGATGGCCTTGACCTCGGTGCGCTTGGCCTTCTTGCGGGCCTCCCTCTCCGCCACCTGCTGCTCGTAGCGCCACTTGGAGTAGTCCATGATGCGGGCCACGGGCGGGTCGGCGGTGGGGCCCACCAGCACCAGGTCCAGGTCCTGCTCCTCCGCCAGGCGCAGGGCCTCCCGGGTGTCCATGATGCCCAGCTGCTGCCCGTCGGGTCCGATGACCCGCACCTGCCGCGCGCGGATGCGTTCGTTGACGAGATACTCCCTTATCTAGACCACCTCCTAGCCCGCGGTCTTCCCTCTTGCCGGGGAGAGGCTTGCGGGCTAAAGGGAGTGTAGCAGGAAAAGAGGGGCGCCTACAATGGGGGCATGGTCCTGGTGGAAAAGGGCTCCATATACCAGGTCTTCCTGAACGACCCCGAGCGCCGGAACCCCCTCTCCCCCGCCATGGTGGAGGGGCTGTTGGCGGCGCTGGAGGAGGCGGAGAAGGACCCCGAGGCCCGGGCCCTGGTGCTTTCCGGCAGAGGCCAAGCCTTCAGCGCCGGGGCGGACCTGGCCTTTTTGGAAAAGGTCACGGAGATGGGCGCCGAGGAAAACTACCGCCACTCCCTTTCCCTCATGCGCCTCTTCCACCGCCTCTACACCTTCCCCAAGCCCACGGTGGCGGCGGTGAACGGCCCGGCGGTGGCGGGGGGGGCGGGCCTGGCCACCGCCTGCGACCTGGTGGTCATGGACCAAGAGGCCAAGCTGGGCTACACCGAGGTCAAGATCGGCTTCGTGGCCGCCCTGGTCTCCGTGATCCTGGTGCGGGCTGTGGGGGAGAAGGTGGCCAAGGACCTCCTCCTCACGGGCAGGCTCATCGGGGCCGAGGAGGCCAAGGCCCTGGGGCTGGCAAACCGCGTGGCCCCTCCTGGCAAGGCCCTGGAGGAGGCTTTGGCCCTGGCGGAGGAGGTGGCCAGAAACGCCCCCACCTCCCTTCGCCTCAGCAAGGAGCTCCTCTTGGCCCTGCCGGGGATGGGCCTGGAGGACGGCTTCCGTCTGGCGGCCCTGGCCAACGCCTGGGTGCGGGAGACGGGGGACCTGAAAGAGGGCATCCGGGCCTTCTTTGAGAAGCGGCCCCCTAGGTTCTGAGGAGAGGAAGCACAAGCCCTCCTCTTTATCCCCTAAGGCCAACCACCCCCGGGGCCCCGGGGTACGGCAAGCCATACTCCCAAGGAGCCATGTACAATGGACAAGGATGGAAGAGGTTTCCCTCCTAAAGCGGATCACCCTGGATCCCAAAATCAATCATGGGAAGCCCACCCTACGCGGTCTTCGTTATCCTGTCCACGTCATCCTGGAGCTTTTGGCCAGCGGCATGACCCCGGAGGAAATCCTCGCCGACTTCCCTGACCTAGAACCAGAGGATATCCAGGCTTGCCTTCTCTTTGCCGCTAAGCTAAGCGACGTGGGGACGGTGCTCCGGGTAGCATGATCCGCTTTCTGGTGGACGCCCACCTCCCCTTCCGCTTGGTTCGCTTGTTGCGGGAACGAGGGTACGATGCTCTTCACACCCGTGAGCTTCCCAGGGGAAACGCCACACCGGACGACGAGATAAACGCCCTTTCCCTGCGAGAAGGAAGGGTGGTGGTTACCAAGGATGGTGATTTTACGCGGTCCTTGGTGCTTCAAGGTGTGCCCTACAAGCTTCTTCTCATCGCTACCGGTAACATTTCCAACCAGGCCCTCGAAAGGCTATTCCTAGAGCACCTTGAAACGATATGCCAACTTCTGGAAAAGTACCGCTTGGTGGAGCTGGGAAGGCATGAAGTGGTAGCCCGGCTTCCATCAAGCCCAAGCGAGGATAACCTGCCCTCTTAAGGCAGTGGGCCTGCTAGAGTTCTAAAGAGGGCGAAGGAAGGCGGCCTGAGAAACCGGGCATTTAAGGGCCTTCTTTGAAAAGCAGCCCCCTAGGTTCTGAAAAGGCATAGCCTTGGAGCGGTGGGAGGGTTTTGGACACCCGGCAAGGGCTATACTCCCCTTATGGGCCTCGTTCCTCCCTGCTTCATCACCGAGATCGTGGAGAAGGACCTGCGGGAGGGAAGGTACGCCAAGCTCCTCACCCGCTTCCCCCCGGAGCCCAACGGCTACCTGCACATCGGCCACGCCCGGAGCATCGTGCTGAACTTCGGCCTGGCCCTGGACTATGGCGGGGAGTGCAACCTGCGCTACGACGACACCAACCCGGAAACGGAAAAGGAGGAGTACCCCCGGGCCATCGAGGAAGACGTGCGCTGGCTGGGCTTCACCCCCGATAGGGTTCTTTACGCCTCCGACTACTTTGAAACCATGTACCAGTGTGCCCTGGTCCTCATCCAGGAGGGCAAGGCCTACGTGGACGACCTCCCGGAGGAGGAGATGAGCCGACTGCGGGCAGAGGGGAAGCCAAGCCCCTACCGGAACCGGAGTGTGGAGGAGAACCTGGAACTCTTTGAAAGGATGCGCCAGGGGGAGTTCCCCACGGGAAGCCGGGTTTTAAGGGCCAAGATCGACCCCGCCCACCCCAACTTCAAGCTGCGGGACCCGGTGCTCTACCGCATCGTCCACGCCCCCCACTACCACGCCGGGGACCGGTGGGTGGTCTACCCCATGTACGACTACGCCCACCCCCTCGAGGACTTCATCGAGGGCGTCAGCCACTCCCTTTGCACCCTGGAGTTCGAGAACAACCGGGCCATCTACGACTGGGTGATCGAAAACCTCAAGGGTAAGTGCGGCCTGCCCCATGCCCCCAGGCCCTACCAGTACGAGTTCGCCCGCCTGGACCTGAGCCACACGGTGCTCTCCAAGCGGAAGCTCATCCGGCTCGTGGAAGGGGGGTACGTGTGGGGCTGGGACGACCCCAGGCTCCCCACCCTAAGGGCCCTGCGCCGGCGGGGGGTGCGGCCCGAGGCCATCCGGGAGTTCGTGCGGCGCACGGGGATCTCCAGGAACGAGGCCCTCATCGAGATGGAGCTCTTCGAGGAGGTGGTGCGGGACGACCTGAACCCCATCGCCCCCAGGGTCCTAGGGGTACTGGACCCCCTAAGGGTGGTCCTTACCAACTATCAGGGGGAGGAGTGGCTGGAGGCCCCCTACTGGCCCCGGGATATCCCCAAGGAGGGAACGAGGGCCCTGCCCTTCTCCCCCGAGCTCTACATCGAGCGGTCCGACTTTACCCTGGATCCGCCCAAGGGCTGGAAGCGCTTCGCCCCGGGGCAAAGGGTGCGCCTAAGGCACGCCTACGTGCTGGAGCTGGAGGACGCGGTGGAGGAAAACGGCGAGGTGAAGCTTCTGAAGGCCCGCATCGTCCCCGGCACCCTGGGGGCCAACCCCGAGGACGGCATCAAGCCCAAAGGGGTCATCCACTGGGTTTCCGCCCGCCACGCCCTGCCCGTGGAGTTCCGGCTCTACAACCGGCTCTTCCTCACGAAGGACCCGGAAGAGGGCGGGGACTTCCTCAAGAACCTGAACCCAAGGGCCCTCGAGGTCCGGCGGGGCTTCATCGAGCTCAGCGTCCTCCAGGACCCCAAGGATACCCGCTACCAGCTGGAGAGGCTGGGTTACTTCTGGCAGGACCCGGTGGACTCGAGGCCCGAGGCCCTGGTGATGAACCGCATCGTGCCCCTCAAGGAGGGGTACCGGGCGTGAAGGGCGCAGGCAGCGTACCCCATCGCGGCAAGCCACGAGGGGATCCCCGAAGGGCCACGGGCAAGGCCGCTCCAGCCTTTGCCGATGAGGTAACCCCCGCGCGCGAGCACTTGGCCTTGGGAAACGGAGCGCCCCGCCCCCTATACTGAAGGCAGATGACCCGGGAAGAGGCCCTCGCCAAGCTCACTTCCCCAGAGGTGCGCTCCCTTATGGAACGGCACCAGGTGCGCCGCCTCCACTTGGTGGGCTCCCACGCCCGGGGAGAAGCGGGGGAAGGAAGCGACCTGGATCTTCTGGTGGAGTTCTTCCCCATGTCTCCAGAACAGCACGCGGCAGCCTACCTGGGGCTCCTTTTAGACCTGGAGGCCATCCTAGGGTGCCCAGTGGACCTCCTGGAAGCAGGGGCCGTGGTGAACCCCTTCCTCCAGGAAAGCCTCCTGAGGGACAGGCAAGAGGTGTATGCCGCGTGAACTGAGGGCCTACCTCTGGGACATCCTGCAGGCAGGGCGGGAGGTTCTGGCCTTTTTAGGGGAGAAGGACTTCCCTTCCTTCGCCCAGGATCCCCTCCTAAGGGCTGCGGTGGAGCGGAAGCTGGAGGTCATCGGTGAGGCCCTAGCCCAAGCCTTGAAGCACTTCCCCGACCTGCGGGAGTCCTTTCCCGAGGCTCCACGGGTCATTGCCATGCGAAACCGCCTCATTCACGCCTACGCCCAGGTGGACCCAGCGGTGGTGTACGGGGTGGTGCGGGGACACCTGCCTGAGCTCTTGGCCAAGGTGGAGGCCAGGCTACGGGGTCTGGGGGAAGTGGGGGAATAGAGAGCGGAGCGCAAGAGTTCCCCACCGCCTTCGCACAGCCCTCGTTGGCCCTCACAGAGGCTCTCAGAGCCCCACGCTCAAGCCCACCGCCCCCCCGAGGCCGAAGCCCTGGGCGGGGGCCAGGTAGTAGGTGGGGTGGAGCTCGGCGTAGACCCCCACGAAGGGGAGGGGCAGGTTGAGCCAGGTGCCGAGGACCGCCCGCAGGCCCCCCTGGCCCCGGGCGTCCTGGGGCCAGGTGAGGCCGGGGCCGCTGCCGTAAAAGGCCCCCAGGCCCAGGTAGAGGTCGGTGAGGGGCACCTTGAGGAGGAGGTCCGCCCCGCCCCCCAGGGCCTCGAGGCCCACCCCCCCGTAGACCCGGCCATCCAAAAGCAAGGGCACCAGGGGGAAACGCAAGCCCCCCTGCACCCCAAAGGGGCTTCCCAGGCTCACCTCGGCCCGCTGGGCCAGACCCAAGGCCAAAACCACCGAAAACGCCGCAAGCCACCTACGCACGCCGCACCTCCCGTAAAAGCTCTTCCACCCGGGCCATCCGCGCCCGGTGGGCCCCGGGTTCGTAGTCCACCAGGACCCCCTCCACCCGGAGCATCCCCAGGGCCCTGAGGAAGGCCTCCTTCAGGGCGGGGCTTTCCAGGGGGCTCACCCGCATCCCGAGCCGGGGATGCCGGGCCAGGAAGCCCTGGGCCAGGGCCTCGGAGGTCCAGATGCCGGAAAGCCGCTGCCCCAGCGCCTCCATGACCAGGTGCTCCCCCGGCTCCCCCTCCAGCACATACCAGGTGCCCGAAAGCTCAGGCTCCACGGGCCCATAATACCCTTGTGCGCTTGGACCGCTACCTGGTGGAACGGGGCCTGGTGGAGAGCCGGGAGAAGGCGAAGAGGCTCATCGAGGCGGGCCGGGTGCAGGTAGGGGGCAAGGTGGTGGTTAAGCCCAGCTTTGCCGTACCTGAAGGGGCAGCGGTGGAGCTCCTGGCCGAGGAGCGGTACGTGGGCCGGGGGGCCTACAAGCTCCTGGGGGCCTTGGCCGCCTTTCCCGTGGACCCCCAGGGCAAGGTGGCCGCCGACCTTGGGGCCAGCACCGGGGGCTTCACCCAGGTGCTCCTGGAAAGGGGGGCCGGGCGGGTCTACGCGGTGGACGTGGGCCGGGATCAGCTTCACCCCAGGCTCAGGGAGGACCCCCGGGTGGTGGCCCTGGAAGGGCAGGACGCCCGCACCCTCCAGCTCCCCGAGCCCGTGGATCTGGTGGTCATGGACGTGTCCTTCATCTCCTCCACCCTGCTTCTGCCCAAGGTAAAGGAGCTCCTCAAACCGGGAGGCGAGGCCCTCGTCCTGGTGAAGCCCCAGTTCGAGCTCTGGCCTGGGGCCCACCGGGGGGTGGTGCGGGAGGAAGCCTTACGGCAACGGGCCCTGGAGCGGGTGCGGGAAAGGGCCCGGGAGCTCGGCTTCCAGCCCCTGGGGGAAAGGGAGAGCCCCTTGCCGGGAAAGGAGGGGAACCGGGAGTATTGGCTTTGGCTACGTAAGGCCTAGAGATTGGGGCCACCAAGCCCTACGGGAAAAGCGGCTTGGCCCCCTATCCACGCCAAGTAAATGGCTGCCGTCCAAGAAAACCCCCTTCCCCCCAACCCTTTCCCGGTAAGGGGATGGTAGTACTCGCAAAAACCCGAACCTTCCACCAAGGCAATCAAGTCCTCCCGCAAACGGGCCGCCTCCTCCAGGAAGCCGTGGCGGATAAGACCCCAGGCCAAAAGCCAATTAATCGGAGCCCAGACCGGGCCCCGCCAATAGCGCCTGGGCTCAAAGTAAGGCGCCAAAGGGTGGGCGCTGGGGAAAAGGTACCTAGCCTCCCCGGCCCAGGCGCGAAAAGTAGCGACCAAGCGCCCCACGCGGGAGGAAGACAGGGGCAGCAAAAGCGGGAGAAAGCCCGCCGAGGTATCCCGAGGAATCCGTTCCCCAGTGTGGAGATCCAGGGAGCGGTAAAGCCCGGCCTCCTCATCCCAGAGGGCTTCCAGGGCTAAAACCCCCTTCTGGAACCAGCCTTTAGGCTCCGCGGGATCTTCGCCCAAGAGCCAAGCCAGTTCCCCCAGGGCCTCATCGGCAAAGAGTAGGAGGGCATTGAAGCCCACGTCCACCACCCGAAAAGGACTTTCCCGGAAGCACGCATCCGGATCATACCCCAACTCCCGGAACAAGGACACCAGGTAAAGGTAGCGCTCGTAATCCTCCTGCCGGGGACGCTCCTCCTGGGGTACGTGCTGGATGTCCCTCCGGGTTTCCAAGGCAAAGGGACGGCGGGGGACCCTCTTCAGGGGTAAGTCCCAAGCGGGGCTGTTGTCCATCCCTGTTTCCCAGGGATGGAGGACCGCCACCAGGCCGCTTCCCCCTGGATCCCGGTGCCGGTGGAGGAAACGGTGGAAGGCAAGGAGGTGGGGATAAAACCAGCGGGCCCGCTCCAAGCCCCGTTCGCTGGATCTGCGTACCAGGTGGAGCACTACGGGGGCCAGGAAGGGGGGTTGGGTGATGCCGGAGGTCGGGGGATCCCTCCGCACCCCCCAGACCTCCGGCCCCGGGAAGTAGCCGGAATCTTCCTGGTGGAAGACAATATGGGGCAGGAAACCGCTTTCCCACTGCCCGAGGAAGAGCCTTTCCAGCTCGAGCCACGCCCGCTCCTCATCCAGGACCGCCCAACCTAAAGCGGCAAAGCCGCTATCCCAAAGCCACTGGAAAGGGTAAAGCCCCTGGGCAGGCACCGTGTACCCGTCCCGGTCATTGGCCCGGAGCACGGCCTCTGCTGCCTTCACCACCTCACGGAGCACGTCCTACCTCCAGAAGCGCCCGTCCCGTCCGGGGATCGAAGAGCCGGAGGCTTTCCTTAGAGATTCTAAGCCATACTGGATTTCCAGGCTCCAGGGAAAGGGAAGAAGGAACGGTGGCCTTTAAAGCCTGGCCCCAGGCCTCCAGGGTCACGAGCTGATGGGGTCCTAAAGGCTCCACCACGAGGACTCGTCCAGGAACTCCTCCAGGAATCTCCTCTTGGAAGACCTGCAGGTCCTCGGGCCGTACCCCCACTAGCACCTCCCGCCGATCGCCCAGGAGGAAGGAGGCCTCCTCAGGCCCCAGGGGCAGGAAGTTCATGGGTGGGTGGCCCAAAAAGCCCCCTACAAAGGTGTCCACCGGCTTTTGGTAAACTTCGAGGGGCGGACCGTACTGCACGATCTCTCCTTCCCGCATCACCGCGATACGGTCGGCCATGCCCATGGCCTCCATCTGATCGTGGGTCACGTAGACGGTGGTGACCCCTGTCTCCTTCAGGAGCCGTTTGAGCTCCGCCCGGAGCTCCAAGCGCAAAAGGGCGTCAAGGTTGGAAAGGGGCTCGTCCATAAGCAACACCTCGGGCTCCACCGCCAGGGCCCGGGCTACCGCCACCCGTTGCCGTTGCCCCCCGGAAAGCTGGGCAGGGTAGCGATCCAAAAGCTCCCCTATGCGCAGAAGCTCCGCCGCTCTCCCCACCTTTTCCCGCACTATCCCCTCGGGATAGCGGCGCATCCTGAGACCAAAAGCGATGTTCTCGCGAACCGTCAGGTGGGGGAAGACCGCGTAGTTTTGAAAAACCATGGCCAACCCCCGGGCCCTAGGGGGAAGGGAAGTTACCTCCCTCTCCCCTAGGAAAACCCGGCCTCGATCCGGCCACTCCAGCCCAGCCACGATACGCAGAAGGGTGGTCTTGCCGCAACCCGAAGGTCCCAGGAGGACCAGAAACTCCCGGTCCTGGACCTCGAGGTCTACCCCCTTCAGCACCCGGGTGCGCCCAAAGCGCTTTTCTATACCTTCCAGACGAACGCGGGCCACATCTGACCTCCTATCGGCTGGCGATGCCAAATAGGGCAAAGAGGTAGCGCCTCACGACAAAGAGAAAGACCAAGGCCGGAACCACCAGGACAAACCCCCCGGCAAAGCGAAAGGGCAGAGGGGAGTCGTGGAGCAAGGCCAGAAGCAAGGCGGTCAGGGTCCTTTCCCGCAAGGTAAGGAGGGTAGCGGCGAAGACCTCGTTCCAGGAGATGATGAAGGCAAAGATTCCCGTGGCGGCAAGCCCCGGAAGGGCCAGGGGCAGGACCACCCGGAAGAAGGCCTGGACCTTGGTGCATCCTAAGGTCCAGGCAGCCTCTTCCAGCTCCCTGGGGATAGCCACGAAAAGGCTGTAGGTGACCAGAACGGCAAAAGGTAGGGCCAAGGCGGTGTGCACCAGGGCCACCCCCAAAGGGGTGTCGTAAAGGCCCAGGCGGATGAAGCGCACCGCCAAGGGGATGGCCAAGATGGCCAGGGGGAAGGCCCGGGTCAGGAGAACCAGGATCCGGAAAAGGTCAGCCCCCAGGAAGCGGTACCGGGCCAGGGCGTAGCCGGCGGGGGCTCCCAGGAGAAGGGAAAGGAGCAGGGTAAGGCTGGCCACTAGCAGGCTGTTGCCCAGGGCCTTGGCCACGCCGGGCACCTCTAGGAAGGCCCGTAAAACCTCCAGGGAGAGAGGCGAGGGATAAAGGGGCTTGGGGTACGCGAAAACCGCTTGGCGCTCGGAAAAGGCCAGGGAAGCCAGGAGGTAGAGGGGGAACACAACCCAAAGGACCAGAAGAAGGGCCAGGGCGTAGTAAACCGGGGCAACCCACCTCATCCCCCCACCTCCGGCCGCACCCGAAGGAGACGAAGGTAGGCCAAGGTGGCCAGTACGGAAACGAGGAGGATCAGAACCGCGTAAGCCGCCGCCACCTGTGGGTTTTGGTACGCGGTGTACCAGTAATAAGCCTCCCCCGCCAACACCGGCAGGTTGCGCCCGCCCAAGGCCAGGACCACGGCGAAGACCTCAAAGGCCAGGATGGTCCTGAGGATGAAGGCAGCCTGCAGGCTAGGCTTAAGTAGAGGCAGGGTAACCCGCAGAAAACGCTGCCAGGGGGTGGCTCCAAAGACCTCCGCTGCCTCCCCATACTCCTTGGGAATGAGCTGTACCCCCGCTACCAGGATCACGAAAACCAAAGCCGTGGCCCGCCACACCTCCGCCACCACCACGGCCAGGAAAAGGGAGAGGGGGGTTTCGTAGCTAAGCCACAGCCTGGGCGCCTCCAGCAACCCCAAAGCTTGTAGGAAGGTATTCAGGTAACCGCGCTCAGTGAAAATGGCGAGCCAGACGATACCCGCCGCTAAGTCAGAGATGCCCAAAGGAAGGGTCCAAAAGTAGAGAAAGAGGTCCCGTCCCCGCTTAAGTCCTTGGACCAGGAGGGCCATAACCAGGGCCAAGGCCACCTGGAGGGGAACGATGACTGCGGTAAGCAACAGAGTGTTCCGTAGGGCATCCCGGAAGTAGAGGTCCCTACCCATCCGCTGGTAGGCCTGGAGGCCCCACCCCTCGCCCCCCTGGAAGGAGAGGAGGACCACCTCCACCAAAGGGGTGAGAAAGAGGAAGAGGAGGAAAAGGGTAGCGGGGAGGATCAGCAGGTAAGGGGTAAGGGCCTCCCGCTGCATGGCCTACTCCACCGGGCAAGCTCCCGGGCTCGGGGGATCGGGAGCCCAGCAGGGAGCGCCGGTTTCCTGCATGATCCTGCGCAGATTGGCCGCCTCCTGATCCAGGACCCGGCGGATGTCCTCCCCCCTCAAGACGGTACGGACGAAGGTATCCATATAGACTTTGTTGAACTCCCCACCCCTGGCGCCAAGACCTACAGGAAGGAGGCTGGGCAGAGCGGTCCTCCCACCGGCCTGGCGGGCAATGGCCTCTGCGGCCATACGGGTACCCTGGGGTAGATCTGGGGGCAGGCGCACGTCCACCACCGGGAAGAAGCCCACCTCCCGCAAGGTGGTGAGCTGCACGGCTGGCCGAGTCAGGTACTCCACGAGTTCTAAGGCCCCCGTGCGGTTGGGAGCCCCCTTGGGCACGGCAAGCCCCGCCAGTACAGGCATGAAGCCCCTACCCCTGGGGCCGATGGGCGCGGGGAAAGCCACGAAATCCTGGGGACGCTGCCGCAGGGCCTCCAAGAGCCTCGCCGTGTGGTCCCAAGCCACCCAAACTTCCCCGGCCAGGAGAGGTTCCTGCATGAAGTCATAGGTGGTGGACTGGGGGTTAACGTAGCGCCAAAGCTCCCGAAACTCCCGCCACATAGCCTCGGCCTCCTGGCTCCGGTACTTCACCACGGCACTCGCGGTGTAGGCGGGGTAAAGGTAGCCCTGGAAGAAGCGGTGCATCAGTCCTCTGGGCCCTGCCGGAAAGCCCAGAAGCCGCCTCCCTGTGGCTTGCTGCAGGTTAGCTGCCCACTCCCGGAGCTGGGAGTAGGTGAGGGCGTTCAGGTCCGCCCGGGGAGGAAGGTACCTTAGAGCCTCCCGGTGGGCCACCATGATGTAGGTAGCCTGCATCCAGGGAACGTAGTAGGTGTTTCCCGTGCCCAGCTTGGCCAGATTCAAAAAGGCCTGGGGAAAGCGGCGCTCGGCCAAGCGGGGCAGGAAATCGTCCAGGGGATCCAAGGCCCCAGCCACCAAAAAGGGGGGAAAGTCCCCGTGTAACCCTCCCAAAAGGCTGATGGTTACCCGGCCCGCTCTGGCCTCGGCCAAAACCCGATCGGTAAAGGGCCCCGTGTCCTCTGGAATGAACTCCACCCGGCCTGGAAAGTCCCGCAGGATTACCTGGCGCATCTTTTGGGCCTCTTCCAGGGGCCTGAGCTGGGTGGAAAGGAAGACCACAGTGCCTTGGCCCAAGGCGAAGCTCGCGAAAACCACACTTATAGCCAACCACCGCATCCCAAACCTCCTTCCGCCGGGCCTTACCCCGCCCGGCCTAGGGGTCACGCAGGGGCCGGACCGTCCGTACTCCTAAGCACCAGCTCCGGCACCCAAACCTCCTGGAGTTCCGCCACGGGCTGCCCCTCGAGGCGACCCAGGAGCAGCTCCACCAGCCGACGCCCCTCCTCCCTAAAGGGCTGGCGCAGGGTGGAAAGGGGGGGATCGGTATAGCGGCTAAAGGGCAGGTCATCGTAGCCGATGAGGGAAACATCCCGCCCCGGCCTGAGACCCCGCTTCTTAAGGGCATGCAGGACCCCCCAGGCCATGCGGTCCGTGGCAGCTAGGATGGCGGTAGGGGGCTCAGGGAGGTCCAAGAGGGCCTCCGCAGCCCGTAGCCCTCCCTCTTCCGTGAGATCCCCCTGCCGGAGGTAGCCCATCGGAGGCTCCAACCCTGCCTCCCTCACAGCCCAGAGGTATCCTTCGAGCCGGTGCCGGGCGAAGTTGAACATCGGAGGGGCACCGATGAAGGCGATCCGTCGGTGGCCCTGTTCCAAAAGGTGGACCGTGGCCCGGTAGAACCCCAGGGTGCCGTCCATGTCCAGGAAGGGAAAGGGCTCCGCCACCCCCTGGCTTCTGCCGTGGGCTACGAAGGGAAAGCCCTTTTCCAGAAGGTAGAGGATCCTCTCGTCCTGCACACGAGTGCGGGCCACCACCAAGGCGTCTACCCGCCGCCCCTCCACCAGGTGGTGATAGCAGACCAGTTCCTCCGGTCCAGGTGGGCAGGCGGTGACCAGGAGGTCTAACCCCACTTCCCCCAAGGCTTCCCCAAGGCCCGTAAGAAGCTCCAGGAAAAAGGGGTCAGCAAACTGCCCTTTGGGGGCTGGGATAACCACCCCCACTGCTTCCGTGCGCCCCCTGCGCAGGCGCTGGGCCAAGGGATGGGGGCGGTAGCCCAGGGCCTTGGCAGCCTCGAGGACCCGCCTCCGGGTTGCGGGAGCCACGTCCGTGTAACCGGCCAGGGCGCGGGAAACCGTGGTTACCGAAAGGCCAAGATGGGCGGCGAGGTCCTTAAGGCGCACGGCGTCCTCCAAAACGATTTGGAAGCCATCATAAAGGGAATCCCCCGGGTTGTCAACCCCGGGGGAAAGGACCTCCCGAAGCCCTAAGGCCCCTTGAGCCACTCCTCGGCGATCTGCACCGCGTTCAGGGCCGCCCCCTTCAGGAGCTGGTCCCCCACCACGAAGAAGTCCAGGCCGTTTTCAAAGGCCAGGCTTCCCCGGATCCTGCCCACCTCCACCGCCCACTTGCCGCTGGCCGTGAGGGGCATGGGGTAGCGCCGGGCCTGGGGCTCGTCCACCACCTCCACCCCGGGGGCCTGGGCCAGGACCTCCCGGGCCGCCTCCGGGGTGACGGGGCGCTCGAACTCCACGCTCACCGCCTCCGCGTGGGCCCTCAGGGTGGGCACCCGCACCGCGGTGGCGCTGATGCGGAGGGAGGCATCCCCGAAGATCTTGTGGGTCTCCCACACCACCTTCATCTCCTCCCGGGTGTAGCCGTTTTCCTGGAAGGCGTCGATGTGGGGGAGGACGTTGAAGGGCAGGGGGTGGGCGAAGACCTCGGCCCTGGGGGCCTCCCCGTGGAGGTAGCGGTGGGTCTCCAGGAGGAGCTCCTCCATCCCCTTGGCCCCGGCGCCGCTCGCCGCCTGGTAGGTGGCCACGATGACCCTTTTGGCCCGGAAAGCCTGGTGCAGAGGCCAGAGGGCCATGGCCAGGATGGCGGTGGTGCAGTTGGGGTTGGCGATGATCCCCTGGTGCCGGAAGATCTCCTCGCGGTTCACCTCGGGCACCACCAGGGGCACGTGGGGCTCGTAGCGGAAGGCGCTGGAGTTGTCCACCACCAAGGCCCCGCCCTCCGCCCAGACCGGGGCCAGGGCCTTGGAGAGGCTTCCCCCGGCGCTTGCTAAGACCAAATCGGCGGGCAAGGGCCCCTCGGGAAGGGGCTCCACGGGGAGCTCCTCCCCTCGGAAGGGGAGCCTCGCCCCCGCGGAGCGGGGGGAGGCGTACAGCCTCAGTTCGCTCAAGGGAAAGTTACGGGCCTCGAGGGCCTTGAGGATCTCCCGCCCCACGGCCCCCGTGGCCCCCACCACCGCCACCCTCATGCCCGCCCTCCCCTTTGAACGCGAATCGTCCACATGCCCGACGCTCCTTACGCATGCCCACCTGGGGCCTTGGCCCGAAGCAGGGCCGGGCCTTCCAGGGGCGAGACCTCCTCTTCCGCCAGATCCAGGAGGGCCAGGGTATTCCCCCGATGGTCCACGAACTCCACCATGTAGCCCCCCTGGGGGTAGACCAGCACCACCGTGCCCACGTCCCCCGCCTCGAGGCCAACTTCCTCGCGGTCCCGTTTCAGCACCACCAGGTCGTGCTCGCGAATCATCTTCCCCTCCACGGGTAAGCCGTCACCAACCGAAAAGCTTCCTCTCCTTCCCCACGATACCAAACGCTTTGCAGAAGAAGGGAACCTTTGGGACAAGCCACAGGCCCCCTGAGCACCAGCACCTCTCCTTGCCCCCTAAAGCCAGGCCTCCGCGTTACCTCCTCTGCCTGAAGGGCGTGCCTTTGGAGCGCCTCCTCCAGCACCTCCGGGGCCTGGGGAGAAAAGCCTTTGGCCAAGAAAAGCCACGCCTTACTGCCCCCCTCGGGATGACGGGGATTGAGCAGGTACTCCGTGAGCTTGGTCCAGGGGACGACAAAGCGCATTCTGGGTAGGGACTTACCAGCTGAGCCTCTCCCGCAAAAACCCCTCCAGCTCGTCCACGTGGAGCCGGATCTGCTCCATGGTGTCCCGGTCCCGCACCGTCACCGTGTCCTTGAGCCGGGTGGTTCCGTCCTTGCTCTGGCCGATGGTGTCGTAGTCGACGGTGATGGCGAAGGGGGTGCCCACCTCGTCGTGGCGGCGGTAGGCTTTGCCGATGTTGCCGGTGTCCTCGTAAAGGATGCGCCCAAGGCCCAGAGCCTGGAGGCGGGCCTTGAGGGCCTTGGCGTAGCCGGTAATCTCCGGGCGGTTCCTGGCCAGGGGGATGACCGCGGCCTTAATGGGGGCGAGCTGGGGCTTAAGCTTTAGGACAATGCGCTCCTCCCCGCTCGGAAGCTCCTCCCGGGTGAAGGCCTCGGCCAGGAGGGCCAGGACCCCCCGGTCCACCCCGGCGGAGGGCTCGATCACGTAGGGCACGAACCACTTGCCGGTGTCGGGGTCGCGGTAGGCGAGGCGGGCGGTGGAGTGCGCGTTTTTGAGCACCCGGGCGCTGATGCCAAGCTCCTCCTGGTCCTTGGTGTGGCTCCCCAGGTCGAAGTCCGTGCGGTTGGCGATCCCCTCCAGCTCCTCCAGGCCGTGGGGGAAGCGGTAGAGGAGGTCCACCGTGGCCTTGGCGTAGTGGGCGAGCTCCTCAGGAGGCTGCTGGTAGGGCACCAGGTTCTCCCGGCTTAGGCCCATCTCCTGCCACCAGCGAAGCCTTTCCTCCACCCAGTAGCGGTGCCAGCCCTCGTCCTCCCCGGGGCGGACGAAGTACTCGATCTCCATCTGCTCGAACTCCCGCACCCGGAAGATGAAGTTCCTGGGGGTGATCTCGTTGCGGAAGGCCTTGCCGATCTGGGCGATGCCGAAGGGGAGCTTGCGGCTGGTGCTGTCCAGGACGTTTTTGAAGTTGACGAAGATGCCCTGGGCGGTCTCCGGGCGCAGGTAGGCCAAAGCGGCTTCTTCCTCCACCGGGCCCACATAGGTCTTGAACATCATGTTGAAGTAGCGGGGCGGGGTCCAGTCCCCCGGTTCCCCGCTGGCCGGGTCCAGGACCCCAGCCGCGGTCATGGCCCCCCCGGCCCGTTCCGGGGCCCGCATCATGGCCTGGACCAGGGCGTGGAGATCCCCTTCCTCCGCCTCCATGGTCCGGTAAAGCCTGCGGAGCACCCCTTCCGGCTGCTCCTTGAGGAGGTGGTCCAGGCGGTAACGTTTCTGGGTGAGGCGGTTGTCCGCCATGGGGTCGGCGAAGGTGGCCTCGTGGCCGGAATAGTGGAGGACCAGGCGGTGGGTGAGGACGCTGGCGTCCAGGCCCTCCATGTCGTCCCTTTCGTAGACGTTCCGTCGCCACCAGGCCTGCTTCAGGTTGTTCTTGAGCTCCACCCCCAAAGGCCCGTAGTCGTAGGTGCCCTGCAGGCCCCCGTAGATCTCCGAGCCCTGGAAGATGAACCCCCGCCGCTTGCAAAGCGCCACCAGCTCGTCAAGGGTGCTCGCCGGCATCGTCCCTCCCCAAGGGGCCCAAGGCCCCCGATATGGGGCATCTTACAAGGGGGAAGGCCAGGCAGGCGGGGCGGCCAAGGTGACCCTGGGCGCAAACCCCACCCTCCCCGCCGCCATACGCTAGAATCTGGGGTAGAGGGGGATGATGAACAGGTACGACGACCGCGCCAGGCTGGTCTTCCACTACGCCAGGGAGGAGGGGAGCCGCTTAGGCCACTCCATGATCGGCCCGGAGCACCTCCTCCTGGGCCTGATGCGCGAGGGGGGTACCGCGGCCCGCATCCTCCAGGAGTACGGGGCGAGCCTCGAGGCCATGCGCCGCATGGTGGAGGAGCTGGTGGGCCGGGGCGAGGGGAGCCGCACCGGGGAGCCCCCGGCCATCACCCCCCGGGCCCGGCGGGTCATGGAGCTGGCCAGCGCCGAGGCCCGCAACATGGGGGCCCCCGTGATCGGCACGGAGCACATCCTCCTGGGCATCATCCGCGAGGGGGACGGGATCGCCTACCGCATCCTCTCCCACTTCGCCAAGGACGTAGACGCCATCCGCTGGCGGGTGCTCTCCATGGCCGAGGGCCGCGAGCGGGAAAAGCCGGTGAACACCCCCTTCCTGGACGAGTACGGCCGCGACCTCACCAAGGAGGCCCGGGAAGGGAAGCTGGACCCGGTGATCGGCCGCCAGGAGGAGATCAACCGGGTGATCCAGATCCTGGCCCGGCGCACCAAGAACAACCCCGTCCTCATCGGCGACCCCGGGGTGGGCAAGACGGCCATCGTGGAGGGCCTGGCCCAGGCCATCGTGGAGGGGCGGGTGCCCCCCATCCTGCGGGGGGCCCGGGTGGTGGCCATCGACCTGGCCGGGGTGGTGGCGGGCACCAAGTACCGGGGGGAGTTCGAGGAGCGCCTGCGCCAGATCATCGAGGAGCTCAAGAACGCCAAGGTCATCGCCTTCATCGACGAGCTTCACACCCTGATCGGGGCCGGGGGGGCGGAGGGCACCCTGGACGCGGCCAACATCCTCAAGCCCGCCCTGGCCCGGGGGGAGATCCAGGTGATCGGGGCCACGACCACCGGGGAGTACCACCGCTACATCGAAAAGGACGCCGCCCTGGAGAGGCGCTTCCAGCCGGTGATCGTCCTGGAGCCCTCCCCGGAGGAGACCCTGGAGATCCTGAAAGGGCTAAGGCCCCGCTACGAGGCCCACCACGGGGTCATCATCCCCGACGAGATCCTGGAGCTTTCCGTGAAGATCGGCATCCGCTCCCTCCCCGGGCGCAACTTTCCCGACAAGGCCATCGACCTCATCGACGAGGCGGCGAGCCGGGTGCGCCTCAACGCCTCCCTGGGCCTGCCCGTGGCCGAGGAGGAGGACGGCACCCCCACGGTCACCCGGGAAGACCTGGAGGCAGTGGTGGACTCCTGGGGGGGGATCTACACCGACGACAAGGACGACGAGAAGCTCATGCACCTGGAGGAGGAGCTCGGGAAGCGGGTGGTGGGCCAGGAGGAGGCCATCCGCGCCCTGGCGAGCGCCCTCCGCCGGGCCCGGGTGGGCCTTGGGGGGAGGACCCGGGTGGCGGCCAGCTTCCTCTTCGTGGGGCAGAGCGGGGTGGGCAAGACCCAGCTGGCCAAGGCCCTGGCCGAGGTCCTCTTCGGCTCGGAGCGGGCCCTCGTCCGCTTTGATATGTCCGAGTTCCAGGAGCCCCACTCCATCTCCAAGCTCATCGGGGCTCCCCCCGGCTACGTGGGCTACGAGCAGGGGGGACGCCTCACGGAGGCGGTGCGCCGCCAGCCCTTCAGCGTGGTCCTCCTGGACGAGATCGAGAAGGCCCACCCCGACGTGTACAACACCTTCCTGCAGGTCCTGGACGAGGGCCGCCTCACCGACGGCATGGGCCGCACCGTGGACTTCCGCCGGGTCATCCTCATCATGACCTCCAACACCGGCTACAACGTGGGCCCGGCCATCGGCTTCACCGCCAAGGAGGTGGACACCGAGTCCCCCCTCAAGGCCCTCTTCACCCCCGAGTTCCTGGACCGCCTGGACGAGGTCATCCGCTTCCGCCCCCTCACCGAGGAGGAGCTGGTGCAGGTGGCCCGGCTCATGCTGGAAGATATCCAAAAGGAGCTCAGGTCCCGGGAGATCGCCGTGAGCTTCGGCCCCGAGGTGGCCCGCTTCGTGGTGGAGCAGGCCCCCAAGACGGGCAGCGCCCGGGCCATCCGCGGGGTGATCCGGGAGCGCATCGAAGACCCCCTCTCCCTGGCCCTCCTGAAGAAGCCCAGCGGCCAGCTCCACGTGGGGGTGGAGGAGGGCCGCCTCACCTTCCACGAGGTGGAGGAGCTTCTGGTCTGACCCCCGCGGAAAGGGCGCGGGGGAGCCTTGGGCCCTAGCCCCCATGGCCAAGACGGGTTACGCCTGCCTCCAGTGCGGTTACCGTACCCCCAGGCCCCTGGGCCGGTGCCCGGGGTGCGGGGCCTGGGAGAGCTTCCGGGAGACGGCCCCGGCCCCCAGGGCCCCCGTCCCGCCGGCCTCCCCCCTCCCCCTTTCCCAGGTGGACGAGGCCGAGGAGGGGCGCTTCTCCTCGGGGCTCGCCGAGGTGGACCGGGTGCTGGGCGGAGGGCTGGTGCCGGGAGAGGTGGTCCTCCTCGGGGGGGAGCCCGGGGTGGGCAAGAGCACCCTTCTCCTGGAGATGACCCGGCGGATGCCCCAGCGGGTCTACTACCTGGCGGGGGAGGAGTCCCCCGCCCAGATCAAGCTAAGGGCCAAAAGGCTCGGGGTGAAAGACCTCCTCCTCCTCCGGGAGACCCGCCTCGAGCCCCTCCTGGCCTTCCTGGAGGCCTCCCCTCCGGAGGCGCTTTTCGTGGACTCTATCCAGACCATAGAGGCGGGCGGGAGCCCGGGGAGCCTAGTGGCGGTGCGGGAGGCCACAGGGGCCTTGGTGCGCTTCGCCAAGGGCACGGGCGCGGCGGTGGTCCTGGTGGGCCACGTGACTAAGGAGGGGGTGGTGGCGGGGCCCAAGAGCGTGGAGCACGCGGTGGACGCCACCCTCTACCTGGAGAGCGCCGGGGTCTACCGGGTGCTGAGGAGCGCCAAGAACCGCTTCGGCCCCGTGGGGGAGCTCGGGGTCTTCCGCATGGAGGAAGAGGGCCTGGTGGAGGTGCCAAACCCCTCGGAGGCCTTCCTCCTGGAAAGGCCCCTCGGGGTGCCGGGAAGCGCCGTGGCCCTGGCCCTGGCGGGGGAAAGGGCCTTGGCCCTCGAGGTCCAGGCCCTGGCCGCCAAGACGCCCTTCCCCGCCCCCCGCCGGGTGGTGCAGGGGCTGGACCCCAGGCGGGTGGACATGGTCTTAGCGGTTCTGGAAAGGCGGCTTGGTCTCCCCTTGGGAAACCTGGACGTCTACGTGAACCTGGCCGGGGGGCTTAGGGTTTTGGACCCAGGCCTGGATCTGGCGGTGGCCCTGGCGGTGTATTCTGCGGTGGTGGGAAGGCCCCTGCCCCCGGACCTGGCCTTGGTGGGGGAGGTGGGGCTTCTGGGGGAGGTGCGGAGCGTGGCGGGGCTGGAGAGGCGGCTAAGGGAGGGGGAGCGGGCGGGGTTTGCCCGCTTCCTGCACCCGGGCAACACCCCCACCCTGGGCCAGGCGGTGGAGCGGTACCTGGGATGAGCCCGCGCCTCCTCCTCTACTTCCTCTTCGCCCTCCTGGGCTACGGCCTGGCGGTGGGCCTGGAGGGCCTGGGCCTCCTCCCCCGCTCCGGAGGGCTTCTCTCCCTGAACCGCCTCTACCTGGTGGTCGCAGGCTTCCTCACGGGGATGCTCCTGGCCCCCAGGCTGGAAGCCTTCCTGGAGCCCCGCCTGCGCCGCCTGCGGGAGCTTCCCCCTGAGGTGCCCGTGGCCCTCACCCTGGGGGCCACCCTGGGCCTCCTCCTCACCGTCCTCCTCACCACCCTCCTCTCCCAGGTACCGGGCTTCTCCCCCTACCACAGCCTCCTCCTGGCCCTTTTCCTGGTGGGGCTCTTCTCCTACCTGGCCCTGGGCTACCGGGACTACCTGCGCCTGCCCCCCAAACCCCCCCGCCCCCCGGGGGGCAAGGTGCTGGACACCAGCGTCCTGGTGGACGGGCGCCTGGCGGAGGTGGCGGCCACGGGCTTTCTGGAAGGGCCCCTCTATGTCCCCCACTTCGTGCTGAAGGAGCTCCAACACTTCGCCGACAATCAAGACCCCCTGAAGCGGGCCAAGGGACGGCGAGGCCTGGAGACCCTGGAAAGGCTGAAAGAGACTCTCCCCCTGGAGGTGCTGGAGGAGGCCCCCAAGGGGGAGAGCGTGGACGAACGGCTCCTCTTCCTGGCCCGCTCCCTGGGGGCCGCCCTGGTCAGCAACGACCTGGCCCTCCTGCAGATGGCCCGCATCTACGGGGTGAAGGCTCTCTCCGTCCAAGCCCTGGCCCAGGCCCTAAGGCCCCAGCTCCAGGTGGGGGACACCCTGAAGCTCCTGATCATGAAGGAGGGGAAAGAGCCCCACCAGGGGGTGGGCTACCTGGAGGACGGCTCCATGGTGGTGGTGGACGGGGGGATCCGCTACCGGGGGCAGGAGATCGAGGTGGTGGTCACCCAGGCCATCCAGACCCAGGTGGGCCGCCTCTTCTTTGCCCGGCCCGCCGCCGAGGCTTAGCCTCGGCTACTTGGCCTGAGGGTTACGGCCAAGGCCGCGCCAGAACAGGTAGCCCCCCGACAGGATGAGGGCCAGGGGCAAGGCGTACGCGAGGAACCCCCGGAGAGGAGGGCTGCCCAGGCCCAGGGGAACCAAAACCCCCAGGGCAGGCCACAAGGCCCAGCGGTGGCCCAGAAGGAAGAGGAGCCCAAAGGTTAGGGCCAGGCCGAGGAAGAGGAGGAAGCCCGCATCCGTGCCGGGGAAGAGCCCCTCCACCAGGGCCACCGCCGCCAGGGAGAGGAGGATTCCCCCGGGGATCAGGGCCCACCACTGCCCCCGGTCTGCCGCGTAGACCCCGGCGAAGCCGAAGCCCGCCCCCAGCAGGAAGAGCGCCCCACCCCAGGTCGCTTCCCCCGCCAACAGGGCCAGCCCCAAACCCACTAACCCCCGCCGGGGATGGAGGCCCACCAGAGGCTCCGGTCCCGGAGGTACGCCACCAGAAAGCCTCCCCCGCCGCCCAGGAACACCAGGCCCAGGAGGACCCGCCCAAGCTCCACCCCCAGGTTCTGGAGGAGGAGCAGAACCCCCAAAAGCACAAGCGCCACCCCCAGGGCCCAACCGCCGCTTTTGCCCGCCATGAGCGCCCCCTTTCCCCTCCAGGCTACCGGGGTTAGCCGTCCCTGAGAAGGGTATAATGCCCCTCGGCCTTGGCCGTCCAAGGCTGGGGAGGTGGCGCTTGAACCTGCACGAGTATCAAGCCAAGGAGATCCTGGCCCGCTACGGGGTACCGGTGCCCCCCGGCAAGGTGGCCTATACCCCCGACGAGGCCAAGCGCATCGCCGAGGAGCTGGGCCGGCGGGTGGTGATCAAGGCCCAGGTGCACGTGGGCGGGAGAGGCAAGGCCGGGGGCGTAAAGCTGGCGGATACCCCGGCGGAAGCCTACGAGAAGGCCCAGGCCATCCTGGGCATGAACATCAAGGGCCTCACCGTGAAGAAGGTCCTGGTGGCCGAGGCGGTGGACATCGCCAGGGAGTACTACGCCGGCCTCATCCTGGACCGAGCGCAGAAGCGCGTGGTCCTCATGCTCTCCAAGGAAGGGGGGGTGGATATCGAAGAGGTGGCCGCGGAGCGCCCCGAGGCCATCCACAAGTTCTGGATCGACCCCCACCGGGGCCTCCGCCCCTTCGAGGCCCGGGAGATGGTGAAGCGGGCGGGCCTCGAGGGCAACCTGAACCGGCTGGCCCAGGTGTTGGTGGCCCTCTACCGGGCCTACGAGGGGGCGGACGCCTCCATCGCCGAGATCAACCCCCTGGTGGTCACCGCGGACGGCCAGATCGTGGCCGCCGACGCCAAGATCGTCCTGGACGACAACGCCCTCTTCCGCCACCCCGACTTGGCGGAGCTCAGGGAGATCGAGGCCGAGCACCCCCTGGAGGTGGAGGCCAGCAACTACGGCTTCGCCTACGTGAAGCTCCAGGGCAACATCGGCGTCATCGGCAACGGGGCGGGCCTCGTCATGTACACCCTGGACCTGGTGAATCGCACCGGGGGAAAGCCCGCCAACTTCCTGGACATCGGGGGCGGGGCCAAGGCGGAGGTGGTCTACAACGCCCTCAAGGTGGTCCTCAAGGACCCGGACGTGAAGGGGGTGTTCATCAACATCTTCGGCGGCATCACCCGGGCGGACGAGGTGGCCAAGGGGGTGATCCGGGCCCTGGAGGAGGGGCTCCTCACCAAACCCGTGGTCATGCGGGTGGCGGGAACCGCCGAGGAGGAGGCCAAAAGGCTCCTGGAAGGCAAGCCCATCTACATGTACCCCACGTCCATCGAGGCGGCCAAGGCCATGGTGGCCATGGTGGGAGGTGCGGCGTGATCCTGGTGAACCGCGAAACCCGCGTCCTGGTCCAGGGCATCACCGGCCGGGAGGGGCAGTTCCACACCCAGCAGATGCTGGCTTACGGCACCAAGGTGGTGGCGGGGGTGACCCCGGGCAAGGGGGGCACGGAGGTCCTGGGTCTTCCCGTGTACGATACGGTAAAGGAAGCCGTAGCCCACCATGCCATTGACGCCTCCATCGTCTTCGTGCCCGCCCCCGCGGCGGCGGACGCGGCCCTGGAGGCCGCCCACGCGGGGGTGCCCCTCATCGTCCTCATCACCGAAGGCATCCCCACCCTGGACATGGTGAGGGCGGTGGAGGAGATCCAGGCCCTGGGGAGCCGCCTCATCGGGGGGAACTGCCCCGGGATCATCAGCGCCGAGGAGGCCAAGATCGGCATCATGCCCGGCCACGTGTTCCAGCGGGGCAAGGTGGGGCTCATCAGCCGCTCCGGCACCCTCACCTACGAGGCGGCGGCCGCCCTCTCCCGGGCGGGCCTAGGCACCACCACCACCGTGGGCATCGGCGGCGACCCCGTGATCGGCACCACCTTCAAGGACCTCCTCCCCCTCTTCAACGAGGATCCCGAAACCGAGGCCGTGGTCCTCATCGGGGAGATCGGGGGCTCCGACGAGGAGGAGGCCGCCGCCTGGGTGAAGGCGCACATGAAGAAGCCCGTGGTGGGCTTCATCGGCGGCCGCAGCGCCCCCAAGGGCAAGCGCATGGGCCACGCGGGGGCCATCATCATGGGCAACGTGGGCACCCCAGAGTCCAAGCTCCAGGCCTTCGCCGAGGCGGGCATCCCCGTGGCGGACACCATCGACGAGATCGTGGAGCTGGTGAAAAAAGCCCTGGGCTAACCCCACCCCTTTTCCGGGCCCCCGCCGTGGCCTCGGCCACGGCGGGGTGTCTATGCCCGCCCCGTGGCCTCGGCCATCCTGAGAAGCCGCTCCCCGTGCTCGGGGGTGAGCTCCCCCGGCCGAAGCCGCCAGGCCCAGTTCCCCGAAGGCCGTCCGGGATAGTTCATGCGGGCCTCGGAGCCCAAGGCCAGCACATCCTGCACCGGGTATATGGCCAGCCGGGCCACGGAGGCCATTCCCAGGCGCATGAGGGCCCAGGGCACCTCCCCTTCCCCCCGGAAGCCGATGCCCCACTCCGAGAGGTAGCGCTCCAGGAAGGCGCGCTCGTGGGGGGTGGCGGTGCGGTACCAGCCTAAGGTGGTGTCGTTGTCGTGAGTGCCCGTGTAGACCACCACCCGGCCGTGCTCCGGGTAGTTGTGGGGGAGGAAGGGGTTTTCCCTGCCTCCGTCGAAGGCAAACTGCAGGACCTTCATCCCGGGAAGCTCGAAGCGGTCCCTGAGGGCCTCCACCTCCGGGGTGATGACCCCCAGGTCCTCCGCCAGGATGGGCACCTTCCCGAAGACCTCTTGGATGCGCTTAAAAAGCCTCTCCCCCGGGGCCTTCACCCAGCGCCCCTCCACCGCCGTGGGGCAGGAGGCGGGGATCTCCCAGTAGGCCTCAAAGCCCCGGAAGTGGTCGATGCGCACCAGGTGGAAGAGCTCCAGGGCCTTCCTCAGGCGGTCTATCCAGAAGGAGAAGCCCTCCTTTTCCAGCACCTCCCAGCGGTAGAGGGGGTTCCCCCAGCGCTGCCCCGTCTCCGAGAAGTAGTCCGGGGGCACCCCGGCCACCACCGTGGGGCGGCCCTCCCCGTCCAGGTGGAACCCCTCCGGGTGGGCCCAGACCTCCGCGGAGTCCTCGGCCACGAAGATGGGCATGTCCCCGACCACCTGCAGACCCAAGGCCTCCGCCTCCCTCCGCAGGGTCCCCCACTGGCGGAAGAAGAGCCACTGGGTCCAGGCGTGGAAGGCCACCTCCTCCGCCAGGACGGCCTCCGCCTCCTTCAGGGCCTTCTCCTCCCGGAGGCGGAGGGGCAGGGGCCACTGGTTCCAGGGAAGCCCCCCGTGGTGGGCTTTGAGGGCCATGAAGAGGGCGTAGTCCCTAAGCCACCAAGCCTCCCTCTCCCAAAAGGCCTGGAAGTCCTCCCGTTCCCCCTTGGGGGCCCGCTCCCGGAAGCCCCGGAAGCCCTCCCGCAAGGCGGGCCACTTCCAGGCGTAAAGCCTGCCGTAGTCCACCCGTCCCTGGGGAAAGCCGGGGTCAGAAAGGCGCAGGTAGCCCGCCTCCGCCAGGGGGCGTAGGTCGATCAGGTAAGGGTTCCCGGCGAAGGCGCTGAAGGACTGGTAGGGGGAGTCCCCATACCCCGTGGGGCCCAAGGGGAGGACCTGCCAGTACCGCCCCCCTGCCTCCTGGAGGAGGCGGAGGAAAACGCGGGCCTCCGGGCCAAGAACCCCGATGCCGAAGGGGCCTGGCAGGCTGGTGGGGTGCAGGAGGAGTCCGTAAGCGCGGGGGAGTTCCATAGGTCCCAGTTTACCCCGAGCTGGAAAAGCTTCCAAGGCAGGCGGCCGCCCGACAGGGGACTCAGGCTCCCTCCCGAAGCCGCCGGACCCGCTCCTTGAGGGTTTCCAGGTCCGCTTCCAGCCGGGCGAGCTCCGCCTCCTTGGGGTTTGGGGGAGGGAACTCCTGGTGGCGGCGGCGGATCTCGTCCATGGTGTTCACGATGATGCCGATGAAGAGGTTGAGGAAGATCACCGTGCCCAGGAGGACGAAGACCACGAAGTAGAGGGCCGCCCAGGGCATGGCCCGGGGGCTCGTGCAGAGCTCCTCGGCGAAGCCGAAGCCGTAGCGGTCGCAGCCGTAGATCTGGGTGTACATCACATCGGTCCAGTCCTCCAGGGTCATCACCCGGAAGAGGGTGAGAAGGGCGGTGTGCAGGTTGGCGAAGTGGACCGGGTCGTTCTCCCGGAAGAGGAAGACCCCGGCCACGGCGAAGACATAGAAGTGCAGGAAGAGGAGGAGGATCACGTACCCCATGGCGGGGATGGCCCGGGCCAGGGCCAGGAGGATGATCTGAAGCTCTCTTAAAAAGCGCACCAGGCGCAGGACCCGAAGGAGGCGGAGCACCCGGGCCACGGGCGCGTAAGGACCGGTCTCCGGGAGAAAGCTGGCAGCGATCACCAGGAGGTCGAAGAGGTTCCAGCCGTCGGCGAAGTAGCGCCCCGCCCGGGGCCAGGTGGCCAGGAAGCGCAAAGAGGCCTCCAGGATGAAAAAGCCCAGGACGAAGGTGTTCAGGGCGGGAAGCCAGGGAAGGGCCCGGAGCACCTCCGGGTAGGTCTCTAGGCCCACCACCAGGGCCGCGAGGAGGATGACCCCTACGGAGAAGGCCTGGAAGGGCCCGCTTTCCACCAGGCGCGCCAACGCCCCCATACCGGGGGCATGATACCAGGCCGCGCCTCAGGCGAGCCGGTTCCCCTTTTCGTCGTAGGCGTAGAAACCGCGGCCCGTCTTGCGGCCCAAAAGCCCCGCCTGCACCATGCGGCGGAGGAGAGGGGAGGGGCGATACTTGTCGTCCCCGAAGCCCCGGTGGAGCACCTCCATGATGGCCAGGCAGGTATCCAGGCCGATGAAGTCCGCGAGCTCCAAAGGCCCCATTGGGTGGTTCATCCCCAGGCGCATCACGCCGTCGATGGCTTCCTTGCTGGCCACCCCTTCCCTCAAGGCCTCCACCGCCTCGTTGATCATGGGCATGAGGAGGCGGTTGGAGACGAAGCCGGGGTAGTCCTGGACCTCTAAGGGGGTCTTCCCCATCCGCCTCGCCACCCCCACCACCACCTCCCGGGTGGGCTCGGAGGTGAGCTCCCCCCGGATCACCTCCACCAGCCCCATCAGGGGCACGGGGTTGAAGAAGTGCATGCCGATGAAGCGCTCGGGCCGCCCGGAATGGCGGGCCAGGGCGGTGATGGGGATGGAGCTGGTGTTGGTGGCCAGGATGGCCTCGGGCTTGGCCAGGCTCCCCAGGCGCTCGAAGAGGCGGCGCTTCTCCCCCTCGTCTTCCACGATGGCCTCCACGATGAGGTCCGCCTCCCCCAGGTCCCCCAGGACCAGGCTGGTGCGGATGCGCCCCAGGGCCTCGTCGTGGGCCTCCTGGGTTAGCTTCCCCTTTTCCAGGAACTTGCCCAAGGAGCGGCGGATGGCGGAAAGGCCCCGCTCCAGGAAGCTCTCCGCCACGTCCACCAGCACCACCTGGTACCCCGCCTGGGCCGCCACCTGGGCGATGCCGCTGCCCATCTGTCCCGCGCCCACCACGCCTATCGTCCTGATCTCCATAGGCCACCTCGGGGGCTATTCTACGCCCCCGGGGTCCTAGGGGGGCGTGGCGCCACCTCCCTCAGCCGGAGGCGGGCGGCGAGGGGACCGGGGAGGCAGGAGGCCCCTAGGCCTCTGGAAGCACCAGGTGGTAGAACCCCTGCCGCAAAAAGCCCTGCTCCAGGAGGGCGTTGACCTCCGCCGCCGACACCCTTTGCACCCGGTCCTTCGCCCCGGCCAGGGAGAGGTAGCGGCCGGTGTAGAGGTACTCCATCCCCAGGTGGAAGAGCCGCCCCATGGGCGTTTCCCCGGCGAAGACCAGGCCCGTGGCCAGGGGGGTCTTGGCCCTCTGTACCTCCTCTTCCCTTACCCCCTCCCGCTCCAGGCGGGCGAGCTCCTCCTGCAGGGCCTCGAGGACCGCCTCCTTGTTCCTGGGGTCCGCCTGCACGTAGGCGTGGAAGAACCCGGCCCCGTCCGCCTCCTCGTGCCCGAAGGAGGCCACCTCCGCAAGGCCCCGGTCCACCAGGGTGAAGTGGAGCCTGCCCGAGCCCTCCTCCCCCAGGAGGTGGGCCAGGACCTGGGCGGGGAAGCGTTCCTCCGCCGCATGGGCCACCCCGGGGAAAAGGCCCACCAGGTAAAGGGCCCGGGCCTTTTCGTAGGGGCGCGCCTCCAGGCCCTGGGCAGGGGCCACGGGAGGATAGGCGCGAGGCGCCTCTCCCCGGGGCCAGCCTTCCGTGAGGCGCTCGGCCTCGGCCACCAGCCCCTCGAAGTCCACCTTGCCCGTGGCCGCAAGGACCATGCTTCCCGCAAGGTAGCGTCTCCCGTGGTAGGCGGCCATCCCCTCCCGGCTGAGGGCGGTGATGCTTTCCACCGTGCCCAAAACGCTATTCCCCAAGGGGTGCCCCGCGAAGAAGCGGGCGCGGGCCCAGTCGTAGGCCATATAGCCCGGGCGGTCCTGGTAGCGGGCGATCTCCTCCAGGATCACCAGCTTCTCGGTGTCAAAGTCCTCCTGGCGCAGGGCGGGGCGCATGAGCTTGGAGAAGAGCTCCAGCAAAGCCGGGGCGAACTCCGGCAGGACGGCCCCATAGTAGACCGTGGCCTCCTCGGAGGTGAAGGCGTTGTACTGGGCCCCCAGGCGGTCGAAGGCCAGGTTCACCGAAAGGGCGTCCATCCCCTCGGGGCCCTTGAAGACCATGTGCTCCAGGAAGTGGCTCACCCCGCTTTCCCCGGGCCCCTCGTCCCGGGCCCCGGTCTTCACGAAGTAGCCCAGGGCCACGCTTCTGGCCTCCGGGAGCACCTCGGCGATGACCCGGAGGCCGTTTTTGAGCTTCGCCTCACGAAACATGCTCCACCTCCCCCAAAAGCCCCACCCAGGGTTCCCGGTAGGGGTGGGCCCGCAGGAAGGCGTTCACCGCCTCCAGGGTGGTCCCCTCGATGGCCGCCTCGATCTCCGCAAGGGGCCGCACCCGCCCCAGGGCGAAGAGGTCCCGGGCCATGGAACTCGCGCGGGTGCGGAGGGATTCATCGGCCATCACCAAGGCGGTCTTCAGGCCCACCTTGGCCCGAGCGAGCTCCTCCGCCGTCACCCCCTCGCTCAGGCGCTCCACCTCCCGGAGCATCACCTCCAGGGTTTCCCCGGCCCTTTCCTTGGTGGTGCCCCCGTAGGCCATGAGGAGGCCCTGGCCCTTGACCCCGGCGGGAAAGGCGCTCACCGCGTAGACCAGGCCCCGCTTCTCCCGCACCTCGGTGAAGAGGCGGCTACTCATGCCCCCGGAGAGGACCTCGAGGGCCAGCCGGGCGGCGTAGAAACCGGGATGGTCCGGGCCCACGTCGGGGTAGGCCAGGCCGATCTGCACCTGGGCGGTGGGCCGGGCCACGTGGAAGCGGTGGGGCTGGGAAAGCTCCGGGGGCGGGTAGAAGGCCTCCTCCCCCTCCCAGGCCAGGAAGGGCTCCAAGGCGGCTTGCAACCTCTCCCAAGAAACCCCCCCCGCCACCGCCAGGATGGCCCCCCTAGGGGTGTAGCGCCCCCGGAAATCCTCCCGTACCGCCTCGGGGTTGGCCTTCTTCAGACTGGCCTCCTCCCCCAAGGGGTCCCGGCCGTGGGGGGAGAGGAAGACCCTTTTGCGAAGCTCGGAAAGGAGCTTTCTCGCGGGCTGGTCCTCCTGGGAGAGGAGGGCCTGGAGGGCCACGCTCTTCACCGCCTCCAGGGCCTCCTCAGGGAGGCTCGGACGGGTGAGGAGCAGGGCGTAGAGGCGGAAGACCTCCTCCAGCACCTCCGGCAAAAAGGCGGCGGAGAAGAGGGTGTACTCCAGCCCCGCCCCGCTCTGCCGCCGCACCCCCAAGGCGTCCAGGGCCCCGGCCAGCCCCCTGGCGTCCAGGTCCCCCGCCCCCTTCCAAAGCCAGCCCTCCAGGAGGGTGGAAGCCCCCAGAAGCCCCTCGGGCTCGTTCACCGCCCCGGCGGGGACCAGAAGCTGGAAGGCCACCCCGGGGTAGTCCCGCTCCTCCAGGGCCACCACCAGGCCGTTTGGCAGTCGCTCCACGCGGCTCACAGGCCTAAGGGTATCATGGAGGGCGTGAGGGAGAAGGAGCTCAGGGAGAGGCTCCTCAGGCCCATCCTCCGGGAGCTCAGGGACGGGGCCAAGGACCAGGTGGTGGTGGGGGGCCTCGAGGGCCTGATCCAGAACCTGGCCCGGCCCTTCCCCGAGCTCCTCACCCTCTTCCAGGGCTACGGGGCGAAGACCCCGGAGGAGCGGCTTCCCGTGCTGGAGGCGGCCCTTCGCCTCCTGGAAGACGGCGCCCCGCCCCGCCTTCCCCAGGCCCAGGAGCGCCCCAGGCCGGGTAAGCTCTCCCCCCAGGACCCCGCCCACCTCCTCGTCCCCCCGCAGGGCCGCAAGAAGCTTGCCGAGCTGGGCCTGCGCACGGTGCGGGACGTCCTCCACCACTACCCCCGCCGCTACGAGGATCGCCGGGCCCTCCCCGGGGTGCGCTATCTGGAGGAGGGCCAGAAGGCCACCCTCTCCGTGAGGGTCCTCTCCAAAGAACTGGTCAAGACCCCCAAGAAGGGGATGCAGCTGGTCCAGGTCCGGGCCCAGGACGCCTGGGGCTGGCGCCTCACCCTGGTCTGGTTCAACCAGCCCTGGGTCCTCGCCCAGATCGCAGAGGGGGCCACCCTGATCGTGACGGGGCGGGTGCAGAGGCGGGGCGGGGTGCAGCTATGGGTGGAGCACTTCGAGGACGAGGGCACCGAGTCCCTCTCCACGGGGCGCATCGTCCCCATCTACCCCGCCAAGGAGGGGGTGGGGCAGGCCTTCCTGAGGCGCACCGTCCACCGGGCCCTGGAGGCCGCCCTCCCCCTCCCCGACCCCCTGGGGGCCTACCGGGAGGAGGAAGGCCTTCCGGAGTACACCGAGGCCCTAAGGGCCATCCACTTCCCCGAGGACGAGGAAGCCCTGAAAAGGGCCCTCCTCCGCCTCAAGTTCGACGAGTACCTCCTCCTGGAGCTCAAGGCCCTCCTGGACGCCGGGGGGATGGTCCTGGGACGGGCCTTCCGGGTGGAGAAGGCCTGGGTGGAGGCCTTCAAAAGGGCCCTCCCCTTCCCCCTCACGGGGGCCCAGGAAAGGGTCATGGCGGAGATCGCCAAGGACATGCAAAGCCCCCGGCAGATGGCCCGCCTCCTCCAGGGGGACGTGGGCTCGGGGAAGACGGTGGTGGCGGCCTTCGCCCTCTACCTGGCGGCCAGGAACGGGGCCCAGGGGGCCCTCATGGCCCCCACGGAGATCCTGGCCCAGCAGCACTACGGGAACCTCACCCGCTACCTCTTCCCCTTAGGGGTGCGGGTGGAGCTCCTCCTGGGCTCCATGAGCCAGAGGGAAAAGGAGGCGGCCATGGCCAGGCTCCTTTCCGGGGAAGCCCAGGTGGCGGTGGGCACCCACGCCCTCATCCAGGAGGGGGTGGGCTTTCGGGACCTGGGCCTGGCGGTGGTGGACGAGGAACACCGCTTCGGCGTCCTCCAGCGGCGGGCCCTCCTCAAGATGGCCCAGGTGCCCCCCGATGTGCTGGTCATGTCCGCCACCCCCATCCCCCGCTCCCTGGCCCTCACCCTCTACGGGGACCTGGAGGTGAGCGTCCTGGACGAGATGCCCCCCGGCCGCATCCCCGTGAAGACCAAGGTCCTCCCCCACCGCCTGCGCCTCCAGGCCTACGCCTTCGCCCGGGAAGAGGTGCGGAAGGGGCACCAGGTCTTCGTGGTGGCCCCGGCCATCGAGGAGTCGGAGGAGCTGGAGCTGAAGGCGGCCACCGCCCTCTACGAGGAGCTCAAGGGCCTCCTCCCCGAGGTGCGCATGGCCCTCCTCCACGGCCGGATGCCCGCCCGGGAAAAGGATGGGGTGATGGAGGCCTTCCGCCAGGGGGCCTTTGACCTCCTGGTGTCCACCACGGTCATCGAGGTGGGGGTGGACATCCCCCGGGCCACCCTGATGGTGGTGGAGAACGCCGAGCGCTTCGGCCTGGCCCAGCTCCACCAGCTGAGGGGCCGGGTGGGGCGGGGAGGCCTGCCGGGCTACGCCATCCTCATCGCCGGGGAGGCGGGCCAGAAGACCCTAAGGCGCCTCCGGGTGCTGGAGGAGTCGGCGGACGGGTTCTACATCGCGGAGATGGACCTGAAACTGCGGGGCCCTGGGGAACTCCGGGGCACGCGGCAGTCGGGGTATCCGGAGCTCAGGCTCGGGGACCTGGCGGAGGACACCGAGGTCATCGAAGGGGCCCGGGCCCTGGCCAAGCGCATCCTGGAGATGGACCCCGACCTTTCCCTGCCCCAGCACCAGGCCCTCAAGGATGAGCTAAGGGCCCAGGCGGAGCGCATCGGCTTCCGGGAAGTCATCTGATGGCCCTGCAGGCCCTCCCCCACCCCCACCTGCCCGCCTTCGCCTCCGAAGGAGGCGCTTTGCGGGCGGAGGGCCTCCGGGCCTACCTCCTCTCCCTGCGGGAGGTCTACCTCCCCTACGCCCCCGTGCCCCCGGTGGTACTCTACGCGCTTTCGGAGCGGGACTGGCGGGCCCGGCTTCCCTACCCCTATGGCCTCCCCTTCCAGCGGAGCGAGGGGGAAGGCCTCGCCCTCTATGCCCCCCTCCGCTACCCCGAAAGGCTCCTCCATCGCCTGCGGGAGGTCCTCCTGCCCCTGGGGCCGCCCCCAGGGGAGGTGGCCGCCTTCCTGGACCTGAACCTGGGCCACGAGTATGCCCACGCCCTGCAGGTGGCCTGGCGCCTGCGCACGGGAGCCAGGTGGCTGGACGAGTTCTTTGCCAACTACCTCTTCCTCCTGGGCCTGAAGGGGGCCAGGCCGGAGCTGGCGGAAAGCCTCTTATCCTGGAGCAGCCACCTCTCGCACCTAAGCCCTGCCACACGGAGTATTTCCAGCTACGAAAGGCGCCGGGGAAGCCTGGAAAGCGCCCTGTGGTTCCAGGCCCAGTTCGCTCTAAAGGCCCAGGCGCTTCTGGAGCAGGACGGGGACCGCCTCCTAAGGGCCTTTCTGGAAGCAGCCCCCCTGGACCGCAAGAAGGGGCACCGCCTCCTCCTCTCCCTCTACCCCGAACTCAGGGATTGGTTCGCCGCCTTTGGCCTCAGGGGCGCACCCGGGGCGGGGTCTTCCCCTCGGCCAGGGCCCTAAGCCAGTCCAGGAAGGCCACCTCCCCTACCCTCAGGGTGTAGAGCTCGGGCCGGGGCAGGATGCAGTGCTGGCTCCCCGGAGCCAGGTAGAAGGTGTAGTTTTCCGCCTGGGCCGGGGCGGTGACCGCCCTGAGGGCGCTTTCCGCCCACGCCCTCGCCGTGGCCTCAGAGGGAAGGCGCTCCCCCCTCATGAGGCCGTAGAAGAAGACCTGGGTGCCGTCCAGCAGCGTGGTGTACTGGGCAAAACGGCCCTGGGGGTAGGCCCGGCTCAGGGCCAGGTAGACCTGGTAGACCTCGGGGTCGGGGGAAAGCCCGGGGAGCTCGGGCAGGCGCGGGTTCCACACCCGGAAGCCGGGGAAGTCCTCCGTGCGCACCCCCACCCCGGCGTCCCCGCAAAGGGCCACCTGGGCGTTCCGGTAGGTGGCGAGCACCCGGTCCGCCCAGAAGACCGCCCCGTAGGCCCCGGCGGAGCAGCCGGTCACGAAGACCCGCTCGGGGTTCGCGTGGTTGCGGAAGAGGTACTCCAAGGCGGCCAGGGCGTTCCTCGCCCCCTGGTGGTGCACCCTAAACCCCCCGTAGTCCACGGTGGCCCGGCCCACGTGCAGGTCCCCGGTGCAATAGGGCACGAAGATATGGGTCCAGCCCTGGAAGGGATTGGCCGCGCTCAGACGGTCGTAGATCCCCTGGGCCAGGAGGAGCTCCTGAACCTCCACCCGCCGGCGGTAGGTGGGGCTTTCGGGGCTACAGGTGGCCGCGTCCCAGCAGGCCCCGCCCCCCTGGAAGTCCAGGACCACCCGCCTCGGGTCCCCGGGGCTCACGTAGAAGCGGTAGGGGGAGCCATCGGCGCAGATCCCTCCCGGGACCTCCACCGCCTTCCAGACCTCGGAAAGCCCCTGGGCTAAGGCCAAGCCCAAAAAGACAAGCAGGGAGAGGAAGCGGCGCATTGTTCACCTCCGCTTCCAGTCTAAAGTCTCTCTTGGACCAGGTCAAGAAAAAGGCGGCCCCCCTCTGGAGGCCGTCCGGGGAAGGAGAAGGGATCAGAACACCGCCTTGCGCAGGATGTCCGTGACGGAGACGATGCCGATCACCTCCCCCTGGATCACGGGGGCGCGGCGGATGCCGGTGTTGGCGAAGAGGCGGGCCACGTACTCCACCCCCAGGTCGGGGTTCACGGTGATCACGGGTTTGGTCATGATCTCGTGTACCTGCACCGTGGCGGGGTCCTTGCCGTAGGCGATCACCTTGTAGACGATGTCCGTCTCCGTGACGATGCCGTAGGCGTCTTCCTCGCTCCGGCGGTCCACCACCAGGGCGCGGAGGCCCGTCTCCTTCATCAAGTTGATGGCCTCCTTCACCGTGGCCGAGCCCTGGATCATCACCACCTCGGTGGACATGATGTCCCTGGCCTTCTTCATGGCACACCTCCTCACCCCCAAGGCCACGCGACGCGCTGCCGGGGATCCTCAGGGTACCCCAAAGGGTATCGGCCGCCAAGGGACAAACCTCCCCAGGGCGTCCCTCCCCCTAACGCCCGGGGGGGAGGTGACCCCACCGGGAAAAGGGGAAGGGGCCCGTCCAAGTCCCCTCTGGGGTGCCTAGACCCACCCTACCCGGCTGCCCGAGGGGTGCTTGCGCACCCGAAGCCGTGCTGGCAGGCGCTCCGCCAGGGCCTCCACGTGGGTGACGATGCCTACCAGCCGCCCCCGGGTGGGCAGGGCCTCCAAGACCCCCGCCACCGCCTCCAGGGCCTCCGGGTCCAGGGTGCCGAAGCCCTCGTCCAGGAAAAAGGCCCCCAGCCGCCCCCGGGAAAGCTCCTCGGAAAGGGCCAGGGCCAGGGCAAGGCTGGCGAGAAAGCTCTCCCCGCCGGAGAGGGTCCTCACCGAGCGCTTGGCCTCGGTCCAGAGGTCATAGACCAGGTACTCGTCCCCCTGCGCGAGGAAGCGGTAGCGCCCGTGGGAAAGGGTGGCGAGGAGCTCGTCGGCCCGGGCCACCAGGCTGCGCTGCCTGAGGCCCAGGAGATAGGCGGGGAAGTTGTCCCGCTGGAGGTCCAGGGCCAGCCGCTCCCAGAGGCTCAGCTCCCGCACCGCCTCCGCCAGGCGCCCCTCCAGCTCCCTCTTCCGCCTCAGGTCGGCGGCGAGCCGGTCGAGCCGCTCCCGGAGGACCGCCTCCCTTTGCCGCAGGTCCAGGACCTGCCGCCGGGCCGCCTCCAGCCGATCCCGCAGGGCCCTGACCTGGGCCTCGGCCTCCTCCAAGGAGGGGCCTTGCCCCAGGGGCAGGGCCTTAAGCTCCGCCTGCACCGCCTTCAGCTCCTCCTCGTGGGCCAGGAGGCGGGCCTGGAGGGCCTGGCGCTCCTCGGGGCTCAGGTGGAGGGCCAGGGCCTCCTCCTCCGGCATCAGGCCTGCCACCCGCCCTCGGGCCTCGGCCAGCGCCTTGGCCTGCTCCTCTTCCCGGGCCCGGAGGGCAGAGAGGGTCCGCTCCCGGGCCTCCAGCTCCTGGGCCAGGGCGCGGTCTCGTCCCTCCTGGGCCTCCAGGGCGCGGACCTCGGCCCTGAGCCGGTCCAGGTAAGCGGCCGGATCCTCCCCCCCGGTGCGCTCCCGCAGGTGCCGGTAGAGCCCGGCGGCCAGGGCCCGCTTCTCCTCCTCCAGGATGGAAAGGGTCTCCCGCAAGGCGGCGAGGGCCTCCTCGGGGGCTCCCCCGCCCCGGCCCTTGCGGACCTCCTCGGCCTCGAGGTCCCCCACCGCCTCCTCCAGGGCCCTGGCCTCCCCTTGCGCCGTGCGGTAGCGGTCGCGCAGGGCCTCCAGATAGGCCTTGGCCTCCTCCAGGGCGCCCTTCAGGGCCTCCTCGTCCCCCGGGGCAGGCTCTACCCCCATGGCGGCCAGGGCCTCGGCCTTGGCCGCAAGCTCCCCCGCCACCTGCCCCAGGCGGCCCTCCGTCCGGCGGAGGAGCGCCTCCAGGCGCTGCCTCTCCCCCGAAAGATCCCTCCCCTCCCCCCCGGGGGGTAGGGCGTGGACCACGCCCCCGCAGAGGGGACAGGGCCTCCCCAGCTCCAAGAGATCGCGGTAGGCCAGGAGGCCGAGCCGCCGCTCCTCCCGGACCAGGGCCAGGAGGGCCTCTTCCAGGTCCCGCTGCTCCGCCAAGAGGGCCTCCCGCTCCCCCTCCAGGGCGGCCAGGGCCTCCCGGAGGCCCTGGGCCTGGGCGGCCTTGAGGGCCCTTTCCAGCTCCTCCACCCGGGCCCTCACCTTCCGGCCCTCCGCCTCCAAGGCGGCGAGCCCAGCCCTCCGGGCAGCCAGGGCTTCCCGCTTCTGGGCAAGCTTCTCCCGCACCTCCTGCCAGGCCCTTAAGGCCTCCTCCTCCCGCCTTAGGGCGGCCTCCCGTTCCAGGAGGCCCGCCAGGGCCTCGGGGTCCAGGCGAGGGGCGGGGTGCTCCCTCACCCCCACCCGGCGCCAGAGGAGCTCCAGGGCCAAGAGGCCCTGGGCCTCGGCCAAGGCGGCCCGCAGGTCCCGAAGCCGTAAGGGGTCGAAGGCCAAGGCCTGCCGCTCCGCCAGGAGAGTCTCCTTGCGAGCCTCTTCCCGGCGGAGCTCCTCCTGGGTGGCGGCCAGGGCGGCCTCCTTGGCTCGCAGGTCCCGCCACAGGGGAAGGGCCCTTGCGGCCTCCTCCGCCCGCTCCAGGCGGCGGCGCACCCCCTTGAGGCTTTCCTCCTCTCGCTCCAAACGGGCGAGGCGGGAGCGGAGCTCCTGCTGCCTGCGGGCCCATTCCCAACGGGCCTCTGCCCCCTTGAGCTCCCCTTCCAGGCGCCGCACCTCCCCCTCCCGGCGCAGGGCCTCCTCCTGCACCGCCCCAAGCTCAGCCTCCAGGGCCGCTTTGGCCTTGGGGTCCACCCCGGACAAGGCGGAAAGCTCCCCTTCCAGCCTGCCCTTCTCCTCCAGAAGCGCCGCCTTCCCCTGCGCTGCCCGTTCCCGGGCCCGCTCTAGCCGGGAAAGGGCAAAGAGGTCCAAGAGGAGCTTCCGGCGCTCCCCGGCTTCCCCCTTGAGAAAACGGTCGAACTCCCCCTGGGGCAGGAGCAGGGCCCGGGTGAAGGCCTCGTAGGGGAGGCCCAGAAGCCTTTCCAGCTCCCCGTTCACCCGGTCCAGGGTCTCCAGGGGGAGAAGGCGCTCCCCGCCGCCTTCCAGCTCAAAGAGCCGCCCCTCGGACCGCCGACCCCGCACCCGCTCCACCCGGAAGACCCGGCCCCCCACCTGGAAGGTGAGGCGCACCCGGGCCTCGAGGGCCGCCGGATGCCTCAGATCCCCCACGCTCCGGCCCACCCGGGGCACCCGGCCGTAGAGGGCGAAGCTGATGGCATCCAGAAGGGTGGACTTACCCGAGCCCGTGGGCCCGGTGATGGCGAAGAGCTCCACGTCGGAGAAGTCCACCTCCTGAAGCTCCCGGTAGGGGCCGAAGCCCTCAAGCTCCAGGCGCAAGGGCCGCAAGCTCCACCTCCTTCAGCAGTTGGGCAAACCGCTCCAGGAGGGCTTCCTCCCTCCTGCCCCGCTCCTCCAGGTAGCGGCCGTAGGCCTCCACAAAGCCGAGCCCCTCCGGCAAGGCCCCACCCCCCTCCTCGGCCAGGGCGCCTCCCGTCTCCACCGCCAGGAGGCGGGGGAGGGCCTGGAAGAGGCGCTCCTTCACCGCCGGGGAAAGCCGCCCCTCCACCACCAGGCGCAGGTGGCCGGGAAAGCGCTCCATCTCGGGAAGCCGTCCGTCCAGCTCCTCGGGGCGGAGGCGGAAGGTCTTGAGGGGCTTGCCCCAGCGCTCCCGGATAGGGTGGACCCGCGGGGGCCCCGAGGGGGGAAGCTCCACCAGAAGGGCCCCCCGCTCCGCCTCCTCCCCCTCCCCGAAGTCCAGCTGGACCAGGCTTCCCGGGTACCAGGCCAGGGGAGCCTCCGAGGCCTGCTGCTGCCGGTGGAGATGCCCGAGGGCCAGGTAGCGGGCGGAGAGGGGGAGGGCCGAGGGGGGCACCGCATAGCTCCCCGCCAGGTGGAAGACGAACTCCCCGCCCCCGGGCCTCGCCCCCTCCAGGGCAAAGTGGCCCAGCATAAGGGGGCTTTGCAGGTTGGCCAGGATCCGGCGCATGGCCTCGGCGTAGGCGCGGTGGCGGTCCTCCTCCCCCTGGAAGACCTTTTTCACCAGGACCCGCTCGGACACGAAGGGCAAAAGGGCCGCCCGGAGGCCCCCCTTCACCGCCACCACCCCGCCCTCCTCCTTCAGGAGGGGCCTCCCCCGCACCTCGGCCCCCGCCAGGGCGAAGAGGGGGGCGAGGGCCTCCAGGCGTTCCTTGGGGTCGTGGTTCCCGGCGATGACCAGGGCGGGAATCCCGAGCTCCCTGAGGCGCAGGAAGAACTCCACGGCGTAGGCCTCGGCCTCGGCAGAAACCTGGGGGCGGTCGAAGAGGTCCCCGGCCACCACCACCAGGTCCACCCGCCCCTCCCTGGCGATCTCTAGGAGGGCCTTCAGGGCCTCCCCCACCTCCGGGGTGCGGTCCACCCCCTTGAGCACCTTGCCCAGGTGCCAGTCCGCGGTGTGCAGGAGGCGCATGGCCCAATCTTAGCCCGGGCTTCAGTGGGGGTGGTGATGGCCCGGCCCCCCCCTGCCGCCCCGGAGGAACCAGGCGGCCACCAGGGTGGTGAGGGGGACCGCCAGGAGGAGGCCCAGGGAGCCCAGGACCATGGCCACGATCTCCGCGGCGAAGGGCTCGGTGTTGAGGAGGAAGCGCAAGGGGGTGGGATCCCGGGTGAGGAGGAGGAAAAGGGGCAAAGACCCCGCGGCGTAGGCCAGGACCAGGGTGTTCACCAGGCTGCCGATGTGGTCGTAGCCCACCTCCATCCCCCGGCGGTAGAGGTCCAGAAGGCCGAAGCGGGGGTTGGCGTGGGCCAGGGCCTGGACCACGGCCGCCTGGGTGACGGTAACGTCGGTGAGGGCCCCCAGGGCCCCCACCACCACCCCGGCGAGGAAGAGGGAGACCAGGTCCACCCCCCCCCACTGCCGGAGGAGGAGGGCCTCCTCCGAGGCCAGGCCGGTGAAGGCCATGCCCCGGGTGAAGAGGAGGGCGAGAAGGAGGACGAAGCCCACGGAGAGGAGGGTGCCCAGGAGGGCAGCGGTGGTCTTGCGGTTCACCCCGTGGACCAGGTAGATGGTGAGGAGCAAGACCCCCAGGCTTCCCAAAAAGGCGTAGAGGAGGGGGTTCCCCCCGGCCGCCACCCGCGGGACCACGAAGTAGACCACCACCAAAAGGCTCAGGAAGGTGCCGAGAAGCCCCCTCACCCCCTTGCCCCGGCCCAGGAGGAGGGCCAGGAGGGCGAAAAGCCCCAGGAGGGTGAAGAGCCAGGGCATGCGGTCGGGCTCGGTCACGTAGTACCGTCCCCCCTCGTGGTAGAGGACCACCCGCTGCCCCTCGCGGAAGCCCTCCCCGTCCGTGGGCAGGTAGGCCCGGACCAGCTCCCCTTCCACCCGCACCCAGGCCAGGTCCCAAAGGGGGCTCTCCCCCTCCCCGGCCAGGGCCACGATCCGCCCCACCAGGTAGCCCTCCTCCCGCCCCTGGGCCAGGGCGGGAAGCAGAAGAAAGACCAGCAGGAGGCGCCACATGGCCCCACTTTACCCACCAAGGATGAAAATCGCTTCTCAGCTTGCTATCCTGGGGGCATGGAGCGCTCCACCCGGCAGCGGCGGGCCATCCGCGAGGCCTTCCTGGAGGCGGGTAGACCCCTTTCCCCCCAGGAGGTCCTGGCCCTGGCCAGGAGGAAGGTACCCTCCCTGGGCCTGGCCACCGTGTACCGCACCCTGAAGGGCCTGGTGGAGGAGGGCTTCCTCACCCCGGTAGCCCTGCCCGGGGAACCCCCTCGCTACGAGCCCGCGGGCCGGGAGCACCACCACCACTTCCTCTGCCGCCTTTGCGGCCGGGTCTACGAGCTTCTGGGCTGCGACCTAGCCCTTGCCCACCTCCCCCCCGGCTTCCAAGCGGAGGGGCACGAGGTCACGGTTTTTGGCCGCTGCCCGGAATGCCGTCCCGGCTACTCCCAGGCCGGGTAGGCCTCCTTGGGCAGGCACCAGCGGACCTCCTCCAGGGCCCCGTCGAAGCGCAGGATGGCCGCCAGCCGGGCCCGGGAGTAGACCCGATGGGGCTCCTTGGGGATGAAGGCGGTGACGACGTCCACGTGCCGGGGCCGGGCGTACTCCAGGACCACATGGAGGGGAAGCCTGAGGCGCGGGGGGAAGACCATGTAGCCCAGAACCAGCATCCGCTGGTCCTCAGGGTAGATGGCCAGCTCCCTGCCCCACTCCAAAGCCTTGAGCACGTCCAGCTCGGTGAAGCCCTCCTGGAGCATGTGCTTGGCCACGTGGGGACCCAGGCGGTAACGGCCCTCCTTGAGGTGGGGAAGGAGGTCGGCGAGGCGGCGGAGCTTTTTCACGGTGCCCCCCTCCTTTGCCTCAAGTCTAGCCCCCGCCAGGGCCAGGGAGTGTGGCGGACCCCCGGCAACACCGCCCCCTCCCGACTGCGTTGGGGCGAGGGCCCCAGGGAGTTAGGCGCACGGCCTTCTTCGGAATGGGGTTTAGGGGGAAAGGGTATAAGGCCCCAGGGCGGAGGGGTCCCGCACCGCCAGGAAGGCCCCGTAAACCCCCAAGGCTCCCGCCCTGAGGAGGGCCTCCCGGGCCCTCAGGAAGGTGGCCCCGCTGGTCAGGACGTCGTCCACCAGGAGCCAGGCCCCCGCCACCCGCACCCGGGGGGCGAAGAGATCGGGGGGAAGCCGGGCGCGCCCCCGGCCCCGGGCGGGCTGGCCAGGGGCGTAGCGCAGGCGCCAAAGCACCCTCCGGTAGGGAAGCCCGAGGCACTGGGCCAGCTCTCGGGCCAAAAGCTCCGGCGGGTGGTAGCCCCGGAGGAGGAGGCGGGGGAGGAGGGTGGGGACGGCCGTCACCCCCGCGAGCACCCACCCCCGTTCCCGCACCCCCTGGGCCAGGGGCCGGGCGAGAAGGGGGGCCAGGCCGAAGCGCCGCCGGTACTTGAGGGCCCGCACCAGCCCCCCCACCCGGCCGTAGAGGCCCAGGTAGACCATCTCCCCCGCGGCGAAGGCCCGGAGGCCCTCCCGGCAACGGGCGCAGAGGAGGTCCCGGTCCAGCCTCCCCCCACACCCCGGGCAGAGGTGGCCCAAAAGCCCCTCAAGCAAGGCCCAGAGCATCCCGGAGCCCCTCGTCGAAAGGGGGATAGAGGACACCCTTTTCGGTAACGATCCCCGTGAGGTAGCGGTGGGGGGTGAGGTCGAAGGCCGGGTGGTAGGCGGGAAACCCCGGAGGGGCGAGGCGCACCCCCCTAAGCTCCAGGACCTCCTCCGGGGGCCTCTCCTCGAGGGGGATGCCTTCCCCGGTGGGAAGGCTGGGGTCCACGGAGGCAAGGGGCAGGGCGGCGTAAAAGGGAATGCCGTGATGGCGCGCGAGGACCGCCAGGGCGTAGGTGCCGATCTTGTTGGCGAAGTCCCCGTTCAGGGCCATGCGGTCCACCCCCACGATCACCGCGTCCACCTGGCCCTTTCCCATGAGGAAGCCCGCCATGCTGTCGGCGATGAGGGTGGCGGGGACCCCGGCCTTCTTCAGCTCGTAGGCGGTGAGGCGGGCCCCTTGCAGGTAGGGCCTGGTCTCGTCCACCCAGACGTGGCGGACCCGTCCCCGGCGGTGGGCCTCCACGATGGCCCCGAGGGCAGTGCCGTACCCCCCGGTGGCGAGGGGCCCGGTGTTGCAGTGGGTGAGGACTTGGCCCCTTAACACCCTGGCCCCATGCAGGCTTATGGCCTTTTCCGTTTCCTCCACCTCCCGCCAAAGGGCCCGGGCCTCCTTCAGGCTTCCCTCCAGGTCCCCCCAGTGGGCCTTCATGCGGTCCAGGGCGTGGAAGAGGTTCACCGCCGTGGGGCGGCTGGCCCGGAGGAGCCGGTCCGCCTCCTCCGGGGCCTCCCCGGCGAGGTGGGCCAGGACCATGCCGTAGGCCGCCGAAACCCCGATGGCCGGGGCCCCCCGCACCACCATGCCCCGGATGGCCGAGGCCATCTCCCTTGCGGTGCGCACCGGAACCCAGACCTCCTCCAGGGGGAGCCGCCTCTGGTCCAAAAGCCAGAAGACCCCCTCCCCCTCCGCGAAGCGAAAGGGCAGGACGCGTTCCACAAGGCCAGGCTAAGGGGAGGAGCCGACGAAGGGAAGCCCCCGGCCCCCGCCGGGGCGGGGGCCCCTTGGGGGCTCAGCTCCTGGGGATCTGGCCGGGCCGCCGCAGGGCCACCTGCTCGATGCGGCCGCCCCGGTAGCGCCAGACCTCCACCGGGGTGATGACGTCCCCGTTCTCGTCGAAGTCCACCTCCCCCGCGGCCCCCGTGTAGTTGATGACCTGGCGGTTCCGGAGAAGCTCGAAGGCCCGGCGGAACTCCCCCACCCCCACCCGCTCCCCGGGGGGGTTGGAGACCAGGCGGAGCCGGTCCCGGAGCACGGTGCCGTTGATGCGGGCCACGCCGAAGGACACCGCGTGGGCGATGGCCAGGCCGATCACCGCCACCGCGTCGTAGGTGGAGTCCATGAAGGGCAGGGGCGGGCGCTCGCCGTAGGCCTCCTGGTAGAAGCGCACGAAGCGCTGGAACCCCTCCCACTGGGGGTCGGAGCCGGGGGCGGTGCCCAGACGGCCCTCGAGGTTGGCCGCCCCCACAGCCCGGAGGATCTCCTCGGACTTGGTGCCGTCCACGAACTGGAAGCTGTTGTAGCGGAAGAGCTCCAGGGCCTCCCGCAGGTAGACGGTGGCCTGGCCGGGGTAGCTGATGCACAGGAGCACCCCGGGCCGGCCGGCCAGGGCCCGCTCCAGAAGGGCCCGGTAGGTGGGCTGGGGCTCCTCGGGGTGGGCCACCTGGGCCAGGACGCGGCCCCCGCGGCGTTCAAAGGCCCGGGCGAAGACCTCGGACAGGCCACGGCCATAGGGGTTGTTCACGAAGATGGTGCTGGCGGTGTCGAAGCGGTGGCCAGAAACGATCTCCCCCCGGGCCAGCTGGGCGGCCACGATCCCCTGCAGGGCGTCGGAGGCGGTGGTGCGGAACAGGTAATCGTTGTCGGGCAGGGCGGTGATGAGGGGGGAGGTGCTGGCGGGGGAGATCTGCAGCACCCGGCCCGGTACGGTCACCGCCTCCGCCACCGGCACCGTGACCCCGCTGGCCAGGGAGCCCACGATGGCCGGCACCCGGTCCACCCCCACCAGCTTCCGGGCGCGGTCGATGCCGATGGAGGCCGTGGTGCCCGAGTCCTCATGGACGAGCTCCATAATGGGGCCGCCGAAGACGGCCCGCGCCGCCTCGTTGATCTGCCGGGCCGCCAGGTCCGCCGCCCGGCGGAAGGGGGGGCCGAACTCGGCCAGGGCCCCGGTGTAGTCGAAGAGGGTGCCCACCCGGACCACGGGCGGAGCCCCCTGGGCACGGGCCATCCCCAGGACCGCGAGCCCTAGACCGGCCTTCAGGAACCCGCGGCGGCTGGTGCGCTTCGCCAAGCTATACTTCTCCCTCATGCTCCACCTCCCTATGGCTGCCTCTATGGGCCACGCCCAGTATACCACACCCCATTTCCGGCGAAAGCCCTTGTAATTGGCCACCACATTT